>CAXTRQ010000003.1:35798-78004 GCA_964246705.1 uncultured Pyrinomonadaceae bacterium | reverse complement strand
GCCGCGCGTGTTGGAGAAGAGCACGTCGGGCAGGCGGTTGTAGCTGATGCCAAAGCCGCCGCGAAGTACGAGCTTGTCCTGCTCGCCGAAATATTTCGGGCTGTAGGCGAAGCCGAGACGCGGCGCGAAGTTGTTGCGGTCAGGCTTGAACAGCCGGTCGGTCGTCACGACGCGCGCGTTCGACAACCCGTTCGAGCCGAACACGAGATTGCTCAGGATGCCGTCCTTCTCTCTCAGCGGAGTGAAATACTCGTAGCGCAAGCCGAGATTGAGCGTCAGGTTGGGGCGTACTTTCCAATCATCCTGTCCGAAAAAGGCGTAGGTTCCGGTGCGGAAATGGCGTTGCGCGTCAGCCGCGCCGCCCGTGCGCGGGTCTGCGTTGATCTGGTAGAAGAGCGGCGCGTCGTTGGCGAAATTGAAGAGTCCGCCGAAGGTGTAGAGCGGGCGCGAGCCGCCGTTCAAGTTATTGTTGTCCTGCTCTCGACGAATCTCCGCGCCGAACTTCAGACCGTGATTGCCGACCAGCTTGCTGAACACGTCGCGAAACTCGAACGTGTTCTCGGCGAAGATGCCCGGACTTGTTTCGCCCTGCGGCGCACCGAAACGGATGCGGTCGAACGGCAGCGACTCAATCTCGATGCGCGGGATGCCGAAGTTGGTATCGCTCGACGCCTGCACCTGATCGAAGGCGAAGCGCGTGAAGCTGAAGCGCGCTTCGTTGAGTGCCGATGACGAGAGAACGCGATTGTAGATCAACGTGATGGCGGTGTTGGTCGGCGAGTTTCGCAAATCGTCGAGCGGTCTGGAACCGGAAGCTTCGTCGCTCGCAAGCGAATTACTCCTCGTGACGAAGGCGCTCAAAGTGAGCGTGTCTTTGCTCGTCAAATTAAAATCGAAACGCGGATTGAATTGATTGGCGCTGAGACGCGTCGGGGAGTTGATGACGGCTTGCTGAATGTCAGGGATGCCGTCGAAGCCGCCGCCCAGCGCATTGCCTAGATATTGGCTCTGCGCTCCGGCGGGCGAGCCGATGTCGAGGCCACCGGCAACCACTCGGCAGCGGCTTGGGTCGTTGCCGAAAGAGGCGCAAGTGGGCGTGACGAGTCCGGCGATGCGCGGCGCGATGCCGTCCGTGCCCAAGATTCTGGCGGTCAGAGAATTGGGACGCACACGCTGCACGAGCGCGCGATATTCGGGCGTCTCGACAAATCTGGTCGAGCTCGAACTGCTGTTGTTTCGTAAACCTTCGTATGAAAAGAAGAAGAAGGCGCGGTCTTTACCGCTGTGCAGTCCTCCACTTAAATTCGGTAGGTAAATCGGGCCTCCGACACTCCCGCCGAATTGCCTGAAAAGCTGATTGACGCGTTCGGGGCCGCCCGCGCCGAAGCCTGTCCCGTACTTGTTGAAGGCATTCAGCTTCGGACTGTTGTATTTAAGAAAGAGGCTGCCGTGAAATTCGTTCGTGCCGTTTTGCGAAACTACTTTGATCTGCGCGCCGGAGTTGCGCCCGTCCTCCGCCGAGTAGGTATTCGACAGCACGCGTACTTCCTTGACCGATTCCTGATTCGGAGTCACAACCGCCGCGCCGCCAAACGTCAGGCTGTTGACGCTCACGCCGTCAATCTGAAAATTATTAGCCGAGACGCGCTGGCCGTTGGCGGAAATCTGCGGCTGATTCTCAACCTGAAAGACCGAACTGTTTGAGCCGCCCGGCCCTGTCGAATTGGGCAACCCGACCGCGCTGCCCGCGCCGCCGCGCGCCGCGTCTCCGAAGATGCCCGGCGTCAGACGCAGCAATTCGTAGGGGTCGCGTCCGAACTGCGGAAGCCTCTTCACCTCCTGCTCTGAGATAGCTTTGTTGATGTTCGGGTTTTCGGTTTCAAGCGTCTGCGCTCCCTCGCTCGTCACCGTCACCGTCTCGGCGACTTCGCCGGTCGAGAGCGTGACATCCAAACCCTGTGTCTCTTCAGCCCTGACAATCACGTTTTCGAGCACGTTTTTCTTGAAGCCGGTCTGCTCGACCGTCAGCGTGTAAACGCTCGGCGCAAGTCCCGCGATGCGATAAAAACCATCGTCGCTGGTTTTGACCTCTTGCGTGCGACCTGTTCCTTTGTCCGTGAGTGTAACGCTCGCACCGGGAACGATTGCGCCGGTCGGGTCGGTCACAGTACCTTGCACGGCGGCCTTAAACTGCGCGTTCGCCGTCGCCCCGAGCGATAGCAAGACCAGCCCGCACAAAACCGCTCGAAACGTGAGAAGCATTTTTTGCTGCATCATTAGGAAATCCTCCGTGTTGAAAATTCCCCGCGAATTGCAGTCCTCACAAACCGGTAGCATGCAACGAGGACAAGGCAGGGGTGGCGTCAAGGCTTTGATTTAGAACGTGGCCGGACGCCACCGTGAAATTCTAAATATCGCTGACGCGATTTAGAAAAGCCGCCAAGGTTAAAAGGGAACACAATGTTAGTTTGACAGGACAACAAATAGCACCCGGGACAGAAAATTACAATGGAAATCTTCGCCCTACCAAAGTCTCTTCATCGTCAAGAAATAGCCGCAGAGGCCGGAGAGACACAGATAATCAAACTTGCCATAGCAATGCACTTTCAATCCTTGACTTGAATGAACGCGCGAGGCGTTCGGTCAATCTGTTACGCCAATGATGATGGATGTAATCATCAACGCGGCGTTGTGTGGTGTGTTCTTGCAGATGCCCGAACGAATACATTGTCGGGAGTTCCTCGCCCGTCAACCGTGAAGCCCGGCTCGTGAAAGTTGATACCATTGAATTGTTTGTCTCAGCCCATCGTTGAAATTAGTGCGAGCTTTAAACGTGAACAGCTTGAACGCCCGCGATATATCGAGCGCACGCCGGGGCTGCCCATCCGGTTTCGCACTGTTCCAGACAATCCTGCCTGTAAAGCCTGTTTCTTGTGCGATAAGCTCGGCGAGTTCGCGGATAGACATCTCGTGTCCGGAGCCGAGATTAACCGGCTCGCGCCCGTTATAAATTTCGGTCGCAAGGACGATGCCTTCGGCCGCGTCGCCGACATGCAGGAATTCGCGCGTCGCCTCGCCAGTACCCCACACCTCAACTTTATCCGCTCCACTCTCGGCGGCGTCAGCAAATTTCTTGATGAGCGCAGGAATGACGTGCGACGACTCAGGGTCGAAATTATCACCGGGGCCGTAAAGGTTCGTCGGCATGAGGTAGATTGCGTTCAGTCCGTACTCATCACGGTAAGCCTGCGCTTGGACGAGCAGCGCCTTCTTGGCGATGCCGTAAGGCGCGTTCGTCTCTTCAGGATAACCGTCCCACAGGTCATCTTCTTTGAAAGGTACGGGCGTGAGTTTTGGATACGCGCAAATGGTTCCCATCTGCACAAACTTGTCCACACCGTGAAGGCGTGCGCCTTCCATCAGGAGCGCGCCCATCATCAAGTTCTCGTAAAAGAATCGTCCGGGGTGCTTGCTGTTCGCGCCGATGCCGCCCACGACCGCCGCCAGATGAATGACCACTTGGGGTCTCATCTCCCTGTAAAGTCGTTCTATATCTTCACTGCGTGCGAGATCGTACCGGCGGTGTTTCACAACACAAATGTTTTGATAACCGCGCTCAAGAAGACGCTGAACGACGTAGCGACCGAGAAAGCCTTCCCCGCCCGTAACACAAACTCTTTTGTCTACCAACGAGTTGTTCATACCAACAGAAGCCAATAGCCTGAAGTCGGCTTACGCATATTCCTGTCAACTGGCACGGCTACTGGCGCTGAGACTTTGTTCATGGCCTAGCTCTTTAATCGCGGAAGCTATCCGATCACCAATTATCTCAGGCGTGAAATTTTCTTCGATGTGCCTGTAGCCTTTATCGGAGAGCCGCTGCCATACCTCTCGATTCAAGTATGCCTTGACGATAGCATCGGCAAAGTCTCCCGGCTCGTCCGCGATTAAGGCTTCATGGTCGTGCCTGAGTCCGATACCCTCGGCTCCGATTCGCGTCGTGACGACGGGCAAGCCGTAGGCGAGAGCCTGCCCCACTTTTCCTTTCATCCCTGCTCCGTACCGAAGCGGCGCGATGAACACTCTGCACTTCTGAAATAATGTTGAAACGTCCGGCACATAGCCCATCACGGCGATGTCGTCGGAGTCATACTTCAATATTTCGTCGTCCGTATTGCTGCCCACGATGTAGAACTTCACGCCGGGTAGCGAACTGTGTATGAGCGGGAAAATGGTTCCAATGAAATAATGAACGGCATCCGCATTAGGGCGATGTCTGAAATTCCCGATGAAAAGTAAGCCTTCTCTCTCGTCGAAGTCTGCGCCCCGGTCGTGGAGCGTATGAATGTTGGGGATAACTTTAACGCTCTTCGTCTGCGCATGTTTTTCTATCACGTCTTTATCATCGCGGGTGACGCACCAGACTTGATCGCTGAGGCGGGCGATACGCGTCTCTATTTTTTTAAGAAGCATAGCTTCTTCCTCAACGCTCTCATCTCCCGTCAGTTTAAACTCGCGCTCCAGCCTGAAGAATTGAATGTCCACCGTGTCAAAAATGATTTTGATAGCGGGGTCAATCTTTCGGATGGCGGGCAGCACCGCGTCCGCAGTGGTCGCGCGGCTTAAAATGGCAGCGTAGAAATCACCTTCTCTCAGCATCTCTCTGTAATCCGAAAAGTGTGCCACTTCGATGCCGTGCTTTCCCAACTCAAGCTCATACTCCGGAAACGGCGAAGGGTGAACGGGCACGAAAACCGCATGTCCCAACTTGGCGAGCGTTTTCAGAACGAGGGACATCCGCAGGCTTCCCGAATCGTGATTCGGAGTCGTGAACATGTCGTCAAAGATCATGATGCGTGGCCCGCGCCGCTTCGCCGCCGCCAAGTCCCAGTTCAGCCGGTCATTCGCGAAATGTTCCTGCCGTAATACCTTTTCCCACTTTTGAACGAACTTGGCGCGATTGATGTCTTGATATTGTTTGAAGCCTGTGTGTGTGTCCGTTCCTGCCGTTATGCCCTCGTGATGAATGAGCCGGGAGGCAGGTTGGTACATCACTCTATAACCGAGAGAACGAATGCCGAAGCAGAGGTCTGTATCCTCGTAGAAGGCCGGAGAGTAACTTTCATCGAAACCTCCGAGTTGGTCGAATAACTCTTTCCTGACCAGTAGTGATGCTCCCGAGCAATAATCTACTTCTCTGGCGTAATTGAATTTTCTCTCGTCGGGAGATTGGCCTCTCCCGTAATTGTGTGCGCTGCCGTCCATCCAGACGATGCCGCCCGCTTCCTGTAGTCTCCCGTCCGGGTAAATCAGCATCGAGCCGACAGCCCCCACGGAATCGTCCTCTTCGACTGTTTCAACAAGATGCTTCAACCAACCTGACTCAACCATCGTGTCGTTATTCAGGAAGATAAGATACGCGCCTCGTGCGACGTTAGCTCCTTGATTGCATGCATCAACAAAGCCCATGTTTTCTTGGTTGTTGATGGTATGAACGAAGTCCTGCATGTAGGCGAGCATGCGGCTTGTGTCGTCCGTCGAGGCATTATTCACGACGATGATTTCGGTTTTTTGTAAATCAATCGCGCGCAGAAGCGAGCGGATGCACTCGAAGGTGTATTCGACCTTATTGAAGACGGGGATGATAATTGAAGATTGAAGTTCTGTCTTTACTCCCGACGCGCTTTCCCGGCGCATCCTTCCGATGTGGCCTGCGGCGAGGACATCCATCACAGATAAGAAGTCTTCTACGCGAGCGGGGCGGTCTGTCGAGTGTTCGGGGTTGATTTGCTGGAAAACCATTTGCGGCGGCGAGTTTGGCCGGAGACGTGTCCGTAGGTCGGGAGGCAACTCCCTTTCGATATCCAGACCGTTGCTGGTGGCGATATTGAGCAAGTCGCCGAGCATGTGAACGGCGTATCTGGCGACAACAATAATTGATTGTTGCGCTAGTTTCCTGAGCGGGTATGGCAGATGGTGTCTGAGTTTTTTCTTCATGCGTAGTTCTGCGAGCCGACGGCTTCCTGCTCTCGAAGCGTAAGTTACAAAAGTTTTATCAGACTCAGGCCGCTCATTAAACTTTGTGATGCGCGTACTGATGAGGCAATACCGTGCGGATTTAGCCAGTGGCTCCAGCGCATAAAAAGGATTTTTCAGATGATAGAAATTCAATAAGCGACGATGTTCCCCCGTGAGAAGATGGTCGAAGAGCGCGAAATTGTTGAGAGTGCCGTAAGGATACCAAGGGAAGTCCGGCGCGAGCGCCTTTTTCTTCTCTTCCAAAGTTGGCATGAATGCCATGGCACGGTCTTTCACTTCTCAGATGTCCATGAATGCTCGCCCTCTAGACAGGTATCTCGCCCGAGAGATACGAGTTCGCTTCCCGCTCTTTTCGCCCGACGTAAAAGTCGGTCGTCCAATTGAGCCACGGCCTCACGACGCCGCCAATCGGGCCGATGTAATCGCCGCGCGCCGAATCACCGGCGAGGGTATCAACCATCTGAAGCGTGACGGCGTTGCGCGCTTCGGCGTGCGTCATGGTCGCCGGTGTGTGCGAGACGACGGCGACGTGCGCGAGGAAGTTGCCTTCGGCAAGGCAGTTGCCGGGTATCCAGACAGTGCTCCGGTAATGCCCGACGGGGCGCGGGCGACGCCTCCACTCGGAAGCGACATCATGCGTGCTGAACAGATGGACACCCGAATCATTGAAAAGTTCGACCGTCGGCGAAAGGATCAGGTTCGGCTCTAAAACCTCGTAAGAGATTTCAATGCCCACTGGAAGGCGGATGTCAATCGAAGCTGTCGTCTGCCCATCTTCGGCGCAGACACGCACGCGTTCGAGACGCACCGCGCCGCGGCCGGGAGCGTGCGCCGGTTCGTACCACTCGCTTTCTTCCGTTACCTGCCAGCTTGCGCCGACGTAAGCGTTGACGACCTCCTGCGCCGGCCCGTCGTTGGCGATGCGCCCCTTCTCCAACAGGATGACACGCTTGCACAGGCGTGTGACCGCCGACATGGCGTGTGAAACGAAAAGGATTGTGCGCCCGTCCTGTCTGATCTCGTGCATCTTGTCAATGCACTTCTGCTGGAACGAAACATCGCCGACGGCCAGCACTTCGTCCATCGTCAGAATTTCCGTATCGAGATGCACGGCGACCGAGAAAGCGAGGCGCAGATACATCCCGCTTGAGTACCACTTGACCGGCGTGTCGATGAACTTCTCAACGCCTGAGAAGGCAACAATCTCGTCGAACCTCTTCGCCAACTCGCTTCGCTTGATGCCGAGAATCGCGCCGCTCATGAAGATGTTTTCCCGTCCGGTGAGGTCTGGGTGAAAACCTGTGCCGACCTCCAGCAGACTCCCCACTCTCCCGTAAAGCTCGAACCCGCCCGAGGTCGGCCCCACGATGCGGGACAGGATTTTGAGCAGCGTTGATTTCCCTGCGCCGTTATCTCCGATGAGGCCGACGACTTCGCCCGGTTGAATATCGAAAGTCACATCTTTGAGCGCCCACACGGACTCTTGTGCCGCGCTGCCACCTGACGGGCGCAAACCTCTGAACGGTGACATGAGCGTTCCTGCAAGCATCTCGCGGAACGTCCAGTAACGCGCGTTCAACCCGCCGATGAAATACTGTTTACTCAGGTTTTCAACCCTGATAATCGGTTTCATAAAAACGTCAGATGTAATCGGCGAGATTCTGCTCGCTACGACGAAAAGCGTAAATGGCGCACCCAAGCGCCGTCGCCGTCAAGACCGCCGAGACAATGATTGCCTGACCGGGAAACTCCCGCCCGCTTAATGCTGAGCGAAATCCTTCGATGAGTCCCGTCATCGGGTTCAGCGCCAACGCCCAACGCCATTCGTCAGGCACGACGCTGGCCGGATAAATGATCGGCGTGGCGAACATCCAGAGTTGCAGCGTGAAAGGTAGCGCATGCCGTATGTCCCTGTATTTGACGTTCAAGGCCGAAGCCCAAACGCCGATGGCGAGCGCGAGCAGCGTCATCAACAGCACGAAAACCGGAAGCAACAAAATACTCCAAGTGAGCGCGATACCGTAATAGAGCACCAGACCGATAAGAATGACCGCGCCGATTAAAAAATCTACCAGTCCTGCCGCCACTGCCGCCGCCGGGATTAAGATACGCGGGAAATAAACTTTGGCAATCAGGTGAGAGTTGGCCGCGAGGCTGTTGCTGGCATTGTTGATGGCATTGGAAAAGAACATCCACGGGAGCAACCCGGCATAAGTAAACAATGGATACGGCATACCGTCCGACGGCACGTGCACGAAGAGTCCGAAGAAGACGGTAAAGACGAGCATCGTAAAAAACGGCTGGACGACCGCCCACGCTGCTCCCATCGCGGTCTGCTTATAACGAACCTTGATGTCGCGCCACGTTAAAAAGTAGAACAACTCATGGTATGCCCAGAGGTCGCGCCAGTTGAAGGTCACGCGTGTGGGCTTGCCCATACCAACTTTAACGAGAGGCTGGTCGGGTAAGGAAGCGTGAATAAAGCGCGGCGAATCCATTCTTATTTTCAAACTGCTTTCACTAAATAATGCCTTGATTCGAGCAAGGCTGGGGTGGTGATAAACTGCTGGTGCTGCTCATCCGACCGGACGTTAAAGGATTTCGGTTTGCCGTCCTTGCCGTCGAGGCGGCGCGCTCGATGGCATGCCGCTAAAGCTGAATCGCACCGTAGCGTTCGTGTGCGTACCTGTGCAAACGTCGCCTTCGCCACTCGGCGGCGCGGCGCGGCATGAGCAAACGCATTAGCATCCGACCGGCAAAACTAGCTGAGGGAACGCTTAGCAAATTTCGAGACATCAACCCCAATGCCTGTGCCTTCTGCCCGTCTCTGGCAAATTCTTCCGCGTACATCCAACGCAACGCGGATTGCGACTTCCGCAACGTCTCGCCGTCAATATCAAGTTGCGACAGCGTCTCTTGCTGTGCTCTCAGGCTCTCGCTCAGCATCATTGACAGGTTCCGGCTCACGTTAAAGCCGTGCTGTCTCCATGCCGACATGACTCGTTCATCGAAAGCAAATTCACCCTCTACGCTCAGACGCAGATACAGTTCGTAATCCTCCAACTTCGCGCGTTCATTCCACCCATGTTTTTCGAGAGCCGTTCGCCTGTAAACTACCGTCGGGCTACTCGGCGCAATTCGCCGCAGCAGCATCTGGCGTGCATGCCCGTCAACATAGCCGCGCGCCCAATCCGTCGTACACTCGATAATACGGTCATGCTCGTCCACGACATATGTATGACCGTAGGCCAGCACCGCCTCCGGCCTTGCTTCCATAAGTTCGACGCGCCTCTCAAGAAAAGGTGAAAGCCACACGTCATCAGAACCCAGATAGGCAAAATAAGCGCCGCGACTTCTCTCTAATCCCTCGTTTAGCGTAGCGCTTAGCCCGCGATTGGCTCGGACAATCAATTCGCAGGAAAAGGAACATCGTTTCAGCGCCCGCTCAATCACCTGCGGCGAGCCGTCCGTCGAGCCGTCGTCAATAACGATCAATTCCGTCGGCGGATGCGTCTGTCGAATGATGGAATGCAAGCACTTACTGATAAAGGCCGCATGGTTGTAAGAAGGTACGACGACCGAAACGCCGTGCGGGTTTAAAGATAACAACTCACCTTGCTTGTTGTTCGCATTCATTACGAGCGATACCGATTGCGCGCGATTGCGTAGCCCAAAAACACGAAACCCATTCCGGCGGTTCAGTCGCCCGCAAAGGCGTGAACTTGCTCTACGAAACTTTCAAAAGTCTCTTGACGCGCTGACCAAAGCTCCAACACCTCGTGACATCTCAACTCGAATCCTTGCTGATTTCGATTTGGGAAAACGAGGGTTCCTTCCGCCCTCTCACATACATCGCTGGCAACTGTCGCGCATCCTAAGAAAAGCGACTCGGCCACGCTGATGCCATAGCCGTCCGAGTAAGTAGGACGAACCGATAGATCAGCTTTACGAAACAAAGGCCACAACTCTTTTTGTCCGGTCATGAAACAGAAATTTTCTTTAATGCCCAACTCATCTATGCGCTGCATGATTTTCTCGAAGTATTCATGGTCGCAAATGTCGGCTAATGCGAAAACCAGCCCGACGTTCGGGTACATCGGTTTGAGCGCGGCGACAAGCTCAACACACATGTCTAATCCGTAAAGATCAATTCCACGGTAGAACATGATGCTCGAAGCGTTTCCGATGAGGAGCGGGGCGCGCTGTTGCACAAAGCGCCGAACTTCCGCAGGGTATGTATGGTAAATAGTTTCCTCTTCTTCCAGAGGCGGCGGTATAAACGTATTCTGCACGCGTGTCGCGCACGGCAACGCGACGTGATGATCTTGATAGTAGGTTCGTAAATGTTGGCCGACCAAAATCACTTCCCGGCTCTGGCGGATAAAGATGCTGAAGAGTCGTTTTTTAATAACATTCCACTCTTCAAGCTGCCGCCAGTTATGGTCAATGACCTGCATCTTGCGGGACAAGCCGAGGAGGAACAGAAGCATCAGCACGTAAAAAGAAGCGACGTTGATGCTAATCACATCATATTTCTTGAATGGAATCAGGAGATGGCTGAGATAAAATCTGATGAGTTTCAAACGGCACTTATCGAGCACCTCGACCAGATGACCAGAGGCGCTTAATTCGCGTCTGTACCTGTTGATGAAAACGCTGACTCCGCCAAAGGGAGGTGAGGACGGGCCGATTATCAGTATGTTCACGAAAGATGCTCCCTGCCCCGTGTTCTTTCTTAATGCATTTCTTCAGCGTGCCCTTAACACAAGTATCCAGCGCGTGCAGATTTTTTTAGTGATAGCGTATGGTAAAGTACGTATCGAAACAGCTTTCGGATTTCAATGTCATGAGCATTTGCCTTTTATTTTAACGCGATTGACCGTCATCAGAAGCTAACATCCTGAAAGCTGGTCAATGCGCGCGTGTCTCGGAAAATTAGAATTTCTGTGTTTCAAAGACTCAAACAGTCCGCCGGTCTGCCTGAGCCTTATCGAGATTAAACCAGTGAAACAAAAGCTATTTTCGATTATCACGCCGGTCTATAACGGCGGCCTCAAAATTGAAAAGACCATTCATTCCGTTCTGTCTCAAGATGAAAGTTTATTTGAATATATCATCGTCGATGGCGGTTCCACGGATGAAACCCTCGATATTGCGGAGCAGTATGAAGACAAAATCGAGATCATATCCGAGCCGGACGAAGGCGTGTACGATGCGATGAATAAGGGCATTGATGTAGCCACAGGCAAGTATCTGTACTTCCTCGGCGCGGGTGATAGTCTCAGATCAAACATCCTGAGCAGTCTCGCCGGGGGCATGCCGGAGGGCGAACTATGGTTTGTTTATGGGAATGTTTACATGTTGGAGCGGGGCATCATTTACGACGGCGAGTTCAATAAGGCCAAGCTGAGAAAGTATAATATTTGCCATCAAGCCGTCTTTTACGAGAGAAGGATTTTTGATGTCGTCAGCCAATTTGAGACGGAATACACTGTTCTGGCTGATTACGTCATGAACATCAAATGCTTCTGGAATGATCGAGTCCAAAAGAAGTACGTCGGATACCTGATCGCAAATTTTGAAGGGGGCGGAATCAGCACCACACAAAAGGATTCCAAGTTCATCGAACAATACTCAGACTTGATTATGACTTGAAGGGCATTCAAGACCGGCGCGTAAGCGTTATGCGTAACCCAATATGCTGCGGTAAGTCGCATAAAAATATATGGCTGCATTAATGCTCCGCAATTCGTCGGCTCGCCTGTGACTATTCTTAATATTTTGCTCGCGTAGTTTCCCTTCCGTCAGCATGCGCCGAATCAAGCCGGATAATTCATCAACGTCATAAGGGTTGAAAACAAAACGGCGGTCGGCGATGGTTTCCGGCAACGAGGTGACATCAGAGCAGATGACCGGCGCGCTTTGCAGCATCGCCTCGTACAGAGGAAAACTTCCCGCTTCATACTCGGTCGGAATCGTCACCAGTACGGTATTTCTGTATAGCCAACAGAGTTCGCCCTCAGGCACGAGTCCCGTAAACAATACCGAATCTTCTAAACCCAGTCGCTCAACCTCCTTCGCGACTTCCGGGTAATAATCACTTTTAGCCCCCGTGCAGATTAGCTTCAGATTGAGTTCATCTTGCCGCACTATGCTTTGCAGAGCGTGAAGTAGTTGAATGTGATTTTTATGTCGCCACGTCTGGGACGGGTAAAGGAGGAAGGGTTTCCACGCCCTGTACTTTTCCGTGTAAGCGAGAGATGCGTCGGCGCTCGGCTCTTCGAGGGAAATTGAATTAAAAGGAATGGGACAGACGCGTATTTTATCCTCATGCAATCCGAAAAGTTTAATGAGGTCTGCTTTGACGTGCTCATAGGAGACAACTACCTTGCGAGCATGATCGAGTGTTTTCCAGTGGTGCATTGCACGGATTGCGCGTTGGGCGGGCGAAAAGTAGGAGGGGAGATGCAACTCCTGTACGTCGTGGATGGTGACGATGTAGGGGATTCGCAATTCCAAAAGCGGCGGCACAAGATAAGGCTGATGCGCTGCGGGAAATGGGGGCGTCGGCATCGGGAAATGGACGAGGTCAAGTTCTAAGCCGTGAATCCATTTCTCAAGATCGTGCATGTCCAGAGAAGGTATTAAGTTGACGGCTGCCATGCCGTGAGAATTATCTGCGACGAGAACCGCGCTCTCCTGCGCTTCGCTTTCACAGAGCAACTCGAAGCGCCATCCCGGCTCAATGTTCGAGAGCAACGAATTGAGGATGCGCCACGCGTACGCGCCGACACCGCCAAACTTTAGGGAGGCGTGACCGAGCCAGAAGCCGATTCTATGATTTCCCCGACCGTTCATTAATCTCAAAATAATAGACGAGGTTCCCACGGTCGTCAGCGCCATCGAGCACGAACCTTGCTTTCTCGAAAAGCGTCTTGGCGACAATGTTCCGTGGGTGAACTTTAAGCATCATGCGCGGCGTGCGACAAAGCCTGCAAATGATTTTTGCCATTTCCAAAGACAGTCTTGCCAGCCCGTAGCCGCGATAAGCTTGATCTGTCAGAACACCGTAGGCCGCCACCTCGTAGCCCTCGTCCCACCCGCGCAACATAAAAAACCCGACGAGCCGATTACGCCAGTACATGCCCATAAATACGTCTCGCTCTCGTTTATCCAGAATGCCTGAGATGGTTTCTTCATCAAAGCTGAACGGTGTGAAAAACCGGGCATAGTCACGAGATTGCGCGCGTAACATGGCCGACAGTTGCGGCGCATCTTCGAGATTGAGAGAACGAATGGTCAGGCTGTCGCTCATCAGGTGATTTATTGATAGAAAAGTATTAGAGACAATCCGAGATAATCAACTACTCAATCTTTATTGCGAGATTATGTTCATCATGCCCGTTTTGCGACAAAAACATCATACTAATTTTGTTGACTCGTTTTATGAGGTTCAGTTATGGTTGCGTCACATTTAAAAGCTTGGACAATTAACCCTCTCTTTGAAGTCCTCTCTGAATGAATCACCCCAAATAAATTTCGTGAACCGCAATCCGGTTGGTGAACTCTTCCGTATATTATAGGGATAAATCAACATTATTTATATCGGCACAATATGAAATTGATGACGTAAAATCTCTAAAAGTCGTCAGTCGTAGTGTTCGCTCAGAATTCCAGTAAGGACTGTGGACGATGACCGATGGTCACATCCAAGTCGTCTGCCGCTCAAACGGCGCGCTCAGGACTAAGCCCGAAACTTCGCCGCGCCATTAACGATCACGGGCTTTCAAGGAAAGGAACCATACATGCGAAGACTTCTCGACGTTGCCGCGGTCGGCTTGTTAATGTTTTCGTTACTCGCCATCGGCCTGCCTCTGACGGCGCGTGCATCCAGCCACCGCGAAGCGCCCTCGACTTCCGTTGATCCGATGGCAGACAACACTGACGTTTATGCCTTCCGCGATCCGAACGATCCGACGCGTGTCAACATCATCGCGAATTACATTCCGTTTCAACTAGCTCAAGGCGGTCCGAACTTTTACAGGTTCGATGACAATATCAATTACGCGATCAACATTGACAACAACGGTGACGCCATCCCTGACATTCGCCTCGAATGGCGTTTCAGCACTCTTGTGAGAAGCGGTGATACGTTTCTCTATAACACGGGGCAGGTCACGTCACTCGACGATCCCGACTTGAACATCAGGCAGGTTTACACTGTGACGGCGTTAATCAACGGCGTGCAGACAACTATCGCCTCTAATGTTCCGGTTCCGCCTACTAACATCGGGCCGCGCTCGACGCCCAACTACGAAGCCAATCTCGCACAGCCAGCCATCACGACGGTGAACACGGCTCGCGGGGCTGTCACGCTCTTTGCCGGTCAACGCGACGACCCGTTTTTCATTGACATAGGTTCGTTTTTTGATCTTTTGGGTCTGCGTCCTTTCAATGACCCACACATCATCCGTATGCCGAATGCGCCCGGAGTAGATGGTCTGGCAGGCGTCAATGTCAGCACGATTGCCGTTCAAATGCCGATCACGGCGGTGACGGCCAACGGCGCGACGCCGACCGGCGTTAACGATCCGAATGCCATCGTCGGCGTCTGGGCGACGGCCAGCCGACGCAGCACGATTGTTTTCGATCCCAATCGCACGGGAGCGGTCACGTTCTCCGGCGATTTCACGCAGGTTTCTCGTCTGGGTCAGCCGCTCGTCAACGAGCTTATCGTCCCGTTGAACAGAAAAGATCGCTTTAACGCATCTTTCCCGAGCGAAGACATGCAGTTCCTTCCGTTTGTTCAGCGACCCGAACCGGCGCGGCTCATTGACTTGCTCTACGGCCCAAATGTTGATGTTCCGCCCGACACCGATGCCGACGGGCGCGAGGATGTCGTGACCGTTTTCCTGACGGGCGTCCCCGGTCTTAACAGACCCGCGAACGTCACGCCTTCCGAACAGGCGCGGCTGAACCTCGCCGTTCCTCCGGCAGCCATCGGCAGCGAGAATCGTCTCGGCGTGCTCGGCAACGACTTAGCCGGATTCCCGAACGGGCGTCGCCCGCAAGACGATGTCGTCGACATCGAGTTGCGCGTCCTCGCGGGCGTGCTGTTCCAACCTCCGGCTGGACAAATTCGCGGCGGAGCCTTCGACAGGGAGCCGAACAATCGCCTCGGCGACGGGGTTAACGAGAACGACAGGCCATTCCTGACGAGATTCCCCTACATTGCGACGCCTTGGGCAGGTTATGACAGTCCGGGCGCTCGCACCGGAACGACTGACACGAACGCGCCTTCGGCAGTTGTACCTGAGCCGACGCCGCGACCGTAGAGAGTCGGGAAGCAAGGCCGGACAGCATGAAGCTTTTTGCAGCGGTGAGGAATTTCGCATCAAGCTTTCACAGATATTAGTCGGACTGCTTCCGAGCCAAAGGTGCGCCGGAATCGAGCTAAGCCAAAGTCGGTTCCGGCGTTCATCTCTTTAAAAATTAGTCGAGCGGTAGATAAAGTTATGCGTTACAAATTGATTATAGCCGGGGCGATTCTCGTCGTACTGCTCGTCGTGCTGGGCGTCTTCGCCGTGTCGAAACGTACGCCGCAGGCTGGCGTCACGGCGTCGCCGCAATCATCTACCGTCGCTGCGGGCGCAGCCCTCGCCGAGGTTCCCGGCACGCTCTCTCAACTTGCCACGCCCGCCGACCGGCAAATCCGCACAGCACAGGCGTTGATTCAAAAAGCGCCCGATGCGCCCAACGGCTATAACTTTCTTGCCATCGGTTTTATGCAGAAAGCGCGCGAGACCGGAGATTTCGGCTTCAACACGCGTGCCGAAGCGGCGCTGGCGCAGTCGCTCAAACTCGCGCCCGGCAACTTCGATGCGACCAAGCTTCAAATCAAACTCACGCTCAGCAATCATCGTTTTGCAGAGGCGCTCGATGCGGCGAAACGCGCCGTCGAACAACGTCCCCGTGACTTTGAGTTATGGGAAGCCATGACCGATGCGTTGGTCGAACTAGGCAGATATGAAGAGGCCATCAAGGCCGCGCAGACTGCCGTTGATCTACGCCCTTACACAGGCTCATTTGCGCGCGTCTCCTACATCCGCTCGCTCTACGGCGACACGCAAGGCGCGATTGAAGCGATGCGGACGGCACTGGAATCCGCCAATCCGGGCGACCCGGAAAGTATCGCTTGGTGCGCCGTACACCTCGGCGACGAACTGATGAACGCGGGCAAGCGGCGCGAGGCCGAGCACGAATACGACCGCGCGCTGTTCTCGTTTCCCGATTACCATCTGGGGTTGGCCGCGAAAGCGCGCGCGCGCCTCGCCGATGGCGACACGACTAAAGCCGTCGAGTTTTACCGGCGTTCACTCGAACGCGTCCCTCTGCCTGACACGGCAATCGCGCTCGGCGATTTATTAACCAAACTGGGTCGTACCGAAGAAGCTAAAAAGCAATACGATCTCGCCGAGTTCACAGAGAACGCGGGCAGTTATGGCAAAGGGACTTATTCGCGCCAGATAGCACTGTTCTGGGCTGACCACGACATGAAGATTGACGAAGCGTTGGAGGTGGCGCGGCGCGAACGTTCCGCACGCGCAGACATCTATACGAGCGACCTGCTGGCATGGTGTCTTTATAAAAAAGGCGAACTTGCCGAAGCTAAAACTTCCATTGACGAGGCGCTCCGGCTCGGCACACGCGACGCACGCCTGCTCTATCACGCGGGCATGATCTACAAGGCGCTCGGTGATGCCCAAGCGGCCGCGAAGCATCTCAAGCAGGCGCTTAACATCAATCCCTCGTTTGACGTTTTGCAAGCCGACGTTGCGCGGCAGACACTACGCATGCTCGCGGTCTGAATGCCCGGAGATTTTAATCTTTATGTTTGATTACGCATCGCCGACTCGACATCGCGCGCATCGTCATTATTGCGCGCTGGCAATCGCGCTCGGCATCGCCCTACTGGCGCTTTATCCTGCCCGCGAGGTCTCGGCTCATCCGCTTGGCAATTTCACCACTAACCACTTTGTACGTATCGAAGTTGAAGACAGTCGCCTCCGTATCCGCTACGTGGTGGACATGGCCGAGATTCCGGCTTTTCAACAATCGCAGGAGATGGACGGCAACTCGGACGGCACGCTCTCCGACGCCGAACGCGATGATTATCTTCGACGCACCACGAAAGGTTATGCGGCTGGTCTTGTACTCACAGTTGACGGGATGCGCGTGCCAATCGAGGTGGCGTCGAAATCACTCACGATGCCCCCCGGCGCGGGAGGTCTGAAAACGCTTCGCGTCGAATGCGACCTCATAGGAGCGATGCCCGCGAGCGACGGCGCATCCGCCTCGCGCCGCATCCGCTTTGAAGACACTAATCACAGGGAGCGTTCCGGCTGGCGCGAGTTGGTTGTTGTCCCTGCCTCCGGCATGACGATTTTCGATAGCTCCGCGTACGGTAATGCCGTGACGGATGAGATCAAAAAATATCCTGAAGACATGCTGACCGCCCCGCTCAACGAGCGTTCCGCAGAATTGTCGTTCGCACGGGGAATCGTCGCGCCGCAGGGTTCGACGCCGCTGATGGCGCGCAACGGACGACCGGCGAGCACGCCCGCGCGCGACTACTTCGCCGAACTGATCGCCGTGCCAGAGTTGACGCCCGGAGTGGCTCTGCTGGGCTTGCTGATTGCCGCCGCGCTCGGCAGCGTCCATGCGCTCTCGCCCGGCCACGGCAAGACTGTCGTCGGCGCGTATCTCGTCGGCTCGCGCGGGACGCCGCGCCACGCCGCCTTCCTCGGCCTGACCGTTACCATTACTCATACGGCTGGCGTCATCGCGCTCGGCGTCGTGACCTTATTCCTCTCGCAATACATCGTGCCGGAACGCCTCTTTCCTATTCTCAGTCTGATCTCAGGCGCGATTGTGATGTTCATCGGCCTGAGTCTATTTGTTCAGCGGCTTCGCGCCGCATTCGGCTATGCGCCACACGACCACCATCATCATCACGGCGACAATCATTCTCATGCACATACACAGCATAGCCATGCACATGACGACTCGTCGCTAACGCATACGCACGGGGGAAGCACGCACACACATCTGCCTCCGGGCGCGGATGGCTCTCCTGTGACGTGGGGGCGTCTGCTCGCGCTCGGCATCTCCGGTGGGCTGCTTCCGTGTCCTTCGGCGCTCGTCGTGATGCTGTCGGCCATCGCGCTTCAACGCGTCGGCTACGGTCTTATTTTGGTAGTGGCTTTCAGCATAGGGCTGGCCGCGACGCTGACCGGCATCGGCCTCGCTTTCGTCTATGCCGGACGCTGGATGAAGAGTTCGACGGGAAACTTCTTCTCCGGCCACCTGATTCGCGTGTTGCCGATCTTGAGCGCGCTCGTCATTAGCGGCATCGGAGCAGTGCTATGCTATGAATCGCTCGGCCAGACGGGATTTGACTGGCGCGCACTTCTCTCCGACTCCGAGACGCAGATGGCTTCGATGTCAATCGCTTCGGTGCTCTTCCTCGGCTTCGTCCTCGGCCTCAAGCACGCGACCGAAGCCGATCATCTGGCAGCGGTCTCAACCATCGTCAGCGAGCGCAAAAGTTTACTTGGCTCGTCATTAGTGGGAGGACTCTGGGGCGTCGGCCACACAATTTCGCTGTTCATCGCGGGCATCGCGGTTATTCTGCTCCATATCAAAATCAGCGAACGGATGGCGCTGGCGTTAGAATTTTGCGTCGGGATAATGCTGGTCGCGCTGGGCTTGAATGTTCTACGAAAACTGTTGAGACCCGGGGGACAGCTTCACTTTCACGTCCATCGCCATGGAGGGCACAGGCACGTCCATCCGCATCTCCACGACGGCTCACCCGACGCGGAAGAACACACTCATCACGGATTCCGTCTGAGCGTGCGCCCCGTCATTATCGGAATGATTCATGGGATGGCGGGCAGCGCCGCGTTGATGTTGTTGGTGCTCTCGGCTATTCAATCGCCGCTCGTCGGGCTGGTTTATATTTTATTGTTCGGCGTCGGTTCGATTGGCGGCATGATGCTGATGAGCGTGCTCGTCGGGCTGCCGGTGTACCTGACAGCAGGCCGCTTCGACCGTGCGAATTTCGCGGTGCGTGGTCTGAGCGGAGTCTTCAGCGTATGCTTTGGACTCTTCATGGTTTATGAGATCGGTTTTACCGGCGGCCTGTTTCGCTAAAGGTCGCGCCCGCACAATCAGCATCAGATGTAATTCAGTGCTGCATCTTCAATTTCTATATGCTTAGCCGAAGCATGTTTTGAAAATTCAATTTAGCGTTACCCTCGCCTGATTTTCTAACGCAACAGAATAATTGCTCACACAGGAATTCATCATGCGCCGGTTCGTCGTCATCGCTATCGGTATCTTGTTTCTGTCCTTTCCCGTCGTCGCCATTCAATCGCCAAAGCAATCATCTGCACCGTGCGCTTCGCACAGGCTTTCCGGTGTCCTTATCACTCAACGCAACGAATTAGTGCCGGGCGTGTCCCTCGTCGTTCGCTCAGCTTCGGCACGCGTCGCCTCAATGGAAGCCGCGCCGCCGGGTTGAAATTTAACGCCGGACGGAACGATTTCTTTTCCTCCGGCCAGATTCCGCTGGATGAAGTCGCTGCCGGTCGGCTCGACCGTTTCGGCTTCATTGACCCGGACAACGGCGGCAGAGTTCGTAGCGGAACATTAGGCGTCCATTCTTCAACGCCTTCTATCGTGGCACGTTCCCGCGCGTCTATGTGGAGAGCGCCCCGCACACGGTCGCTAACGCTGGGCTGACTGTTTCCGGTTATCGAGGCTTCACAGGCTCGCTCCGCTACCGTCATATCAGCAGCTATCGGCTCGACGGCGAAAACCCCGGCATTCGCGCAGCCGGACAAGACGTGCTGGATTTCTACGCCAACAAGCGTCTGCGGTGTTGGATGGACTTCAACCTCGCCGTAGATAATCTGACCAACAAGCGATATTTTGAAACGCAGAACTTCTTTAAATCGCGTATCCGTCCGAGCGATGATCCGTCGGATTGACGCTCGGATTAACTTTTCGCTTTTACGGCAAATAGTTTCGCGCCAAGACGCTGGAGGCGCAAAGAAAGCAAAAGGTTGGATGCTTTAAGATTTCAAATCTTGAGCTTGAAATCTCTGCTTTAAGACTTCGCGGCGGGCTTGGCGATTTCGCAGTGATAAATAATATTGCCGCTCTCCGGTTCGACGCCGGTCTGCCGGAAGCCTATTTTTCGCGCCACGCCTCTGGACGAAAAATTATCAGGGTGCATCTTTAACATCATGCGAGATGTGCCCCGCAGCTTACAGATGGTTTTTGCCGCCTCTAGAGACATCATCTCCAGCCCGTAGCCGCGATACTTTTCAGCTATCAGGATTCCGAAGGCGGGAACCTCATATCCCTCATCCCATCCCCGCAGCATGTACAGTCCGACAAGTTCATCTCGATGATAGATGCCCATATAAACGTCGTGTTCACAATCAGACAACATGCTCGCAATGACGGACTCCTCAAAACTGAACGGGTAGAAAAAACGACTGTAGTCCGGCGGCTGCGCGCGAAGCATTGTGGCAAGTCGCGGCGCGTCTTCGGGCAGGAGAGGGTGAATAGTTAAAGGGTCGTTAATCATCATTTCGTCGTGCCATCTCTTGCATTTGAAGACACGTGTGCAGCGCGTCCGCGATGTAATTGATGTCGTCCTTTGTGAGTGTGGCTGAAGACGGCAGATTGAGTCCACGCGCTGCGATTCGTGTCGAGATAGGAAGAGAGGCTTGCGCGCCGGGGTCGAGGTAGGGGGGCATGTGATGCAGCGGATAGAAAAATGGCCGCGTCTCAATGCCGTGCTCCGATAACCGCGTCATCAACAAGTCCCGGTCAACATTCCCGGCAACGCAGACGGAGTAAAGCCAGTAGACGTTTTTAGCCCAAGGGGCTTCCACTTGAGAGACGAGATTGAGATTCTTCAAAGCGTCCGCGTACCACCCGGCGACTTCACGCCTTCTTTCGATAAACCAATCAATTTTCTCCAACTGCGCCAGCCCGATAGCGGCCTCGATGTTAGTCATCCGGTAGTTATAGCCGATTATAGGAAACCAGTAGCGGCGTTGCGGATCCATGCCCTGCCCTTTGAGTAGCCGCGCCTTTCGAGCCAGTTCATCGTCGTTCGTCGTCAGCATACCGCCTTCGCCGGTCGTGATGATTTTGTTTCCGTAGAAGCTGAAAGTCGCAACGTCACCCAGACCACCGACGCGCCGCCCTCCGTACTCCGCGCCATGCGCTTCGGCGGCGTCCTCGACAACGAACAATTCGTGCCGCCTTGCCACTTCAAGAATCGGTTTCATGTCCGCCGGATGCCCGTAGAGGTGAACAGGCATGATGGCTTTGGTTCGTCCCGTAATCTTTCGCGCCATGTCTTCGGGAGAAAGCGTCCACGTTATAGGATCAATGTCCGCAAAGACAGGCCGCGCACCGCAGTAGGTCACGGCGTTGGCCGAAGCGATGTAACTCAAGTCGGGGACAATCACCTCATCGCCAGCCCCGACGCCGAGAGCCAACAGTGCGACGTGAAGCGCCGCCGTTCCGTTAACTATCGCCACCGCATGACGCACGCCGCAGAAGTCTGCGAACATCTCCTCAAATGCATCCACGAATTTACCGCTGCCGGAAATCCAGCTTGTCTCCAGACATTCCAACACATATTGCTTCTCCTTTTCGCCCAACACGGGTTCGGCCACAGGAATAAATCGTCGCTTCATCAATTCCGATCCTCAATCATAAGAATTTAACGCGCTCCGGCGAGATGCAAACACACGCGGACGAGACTCATCGCTCAATGCTCCTTCTGCCGCCGCTTCAAGACCGACTCAAAGGCGTCAAGATAGTCTCCGGCAACGTCCGTCAGCGTGCGGGAATCAATGAATTTTTTGGCATTACCGACTCGCAGTTCGGCCTGCGCAGGATTTTCAAAGTGCTGCGTGAGGGCGGAGGCAAGCGAGGCTGGCGAATGGGGATCGAAAATCAGAGCCAGCGCATTGTCAGTTCCGAGCCTTTCGATGAACTGTGGAATGTTTGAACAGACGACGGGCTTACGATAAAACATCGCGTCGAAGAGCATCGCATTGAACCCGGCCTCGCTAGTCGAAGCCGTGACCACCAGCGTCGAGTGTTGATAGAGGCTTGGCACGTCTTCGTCCGGCACGTAGCCGAGCGCGTAGACATCTCTGCCGAGAGTTAAGCCGTAAGTGTTTTTTTGCAAAATGTTCTGCGTGTCAGGCCCGGCTAAGACAAGTTGGATGGGGCTATTCGATTGTTTCTTGAACAGCGCGAAGCCTTCGAGGATGGTTTCCACCTTTTTATGTTTCGCAGCCCACCCGAGGGTGAGAATGTAATCTTCATTAAGGCCATACCGTTCGCGGATGTTAGCCGTCGCTTGTCGCGTATCTGTAGCAGCCGGCGAGACCAGATAAATTCTTTTAGTGCGCTCTGCGGGCAGGTTATAAATCCTCTGCGCTTCCCGTCTAACGTAATCGGAAGAGAAGATAACGAGGCTGGCAAGCTCCGTCCACTTTCTTACTTCATGACGTAACACTCCGGTCACTTCCCCCCATGCGTCCGTCTGCTCGTGTGCCAGATCATGTAGGGTGATAACTAGCGGGAGACGCGGTAGCCATTCTCTATCGCCCGGCAGTGTGAGATATGGATATGGGATGTAAATTAAGTCAAACTCACTGATTCTTCGCTCAAGCCACTGCAAGCCTCTGCCATCGCCGAGACGCAGTTTTCGCTGTTCCGTTTCATGGATTTTCCGCTGGTACGCTCTCGCTCGGAGCAATGCCCACTTCTTACTCTTCTCCGGCAAAATCCCGCTCGCCGCACAGTTGTTTATCAGCGAGAGCATTTTGTGACGACCGACCGATACCTCATCAACACAAATTCTTTCAAAACCGACATGAGGCAAACGGGGCGGCGGCAAAAAATTGTCGCTCGAATCAAAGAGGGGCCACATCAGTTGAAAATGCCAGTTGTCTCCCGCGATTCTTGAAAACTCTTCGAGCAGTTTGACCGTAAAGACTCGCCCGCCCCCGCCGCTCACAATCTGGTCGAAGACACCGACGCGACAGGCTTTCGTCCCTCTGTTCATCATCACAATGCTGGTTCGTTCAACTATGACGCCTGAGAAATCTTTTCAACGGGTTATTAAGCTGCTTGAATTACAACCATGAAGTTATCGCATTCTGATTTCGCAAAACTGTCATTTTTAAGAGACATAATTAAGCGTTCATCTCCGTAATGTACTGCCGCTTTATATCTTCATCGGTTATACTATTCGTCATCTATATAAAGCTTAAGAAATTCCGCTTCTTTCAATAATGAGCGTATCCGGTCCCGACCGGGAGCAACCGCAAGCGTCTGATCTGGAACTCGTCCACGCCATGGCGCGCGGCGATGCGCAAGCATTGGCCTCTTTTTATGACCGCTACTATTCAACCCTTTTCGGGTTCCTGCTCCGTATATTACATGACAGTTCTGAGGCGGAAGATGTATTGCAAGAGGTCTTCTTGCAAGTTTGGGAACGAGCTTCTAACTACGATGAAACGCGCGGACGCCCCTTTACGTGGGTGGTAACGATTACGCATAGCCGGGCCATTGACCGTCTTCGCTCAATCAACGCCCGGACTCGCCTGATGGAGAGAGTAGCCCATGAATCTCCTTCGGAGATTCATGATGCGACTCATGATGCGATCAGTGCGGAGCAGTGTGAAATGGTGCGCGGCGCGCTCGACGAGATTCCAGAGGAGTCGCGGCGCGCGATCCTGCTCGCATATTTTGAAGGACTTTCGCAATCGGAGATCGCCGAGCAAATAGAAGCGCCGCTCGGCACAGTGAAGACGCGCACGCGTAAGGGCTTGAGAATGTTACGTGAAATCTTGCAGAACAAATTAGGGAGAGGCGGGAGAAGAGATTAAGTGGAGCGGACAACTTACTGTCTGCTCGGATTAGCAAGAAGGCGTCGGGAATCCAAGTTTTTCAAATGAATCACGAAGAGTACAAGCAGAATCTCGAACTCGAAGCGCTGGGCGCGCTTGACGAGACGGAGTCGCGCGCTCTTCATGAGCATCTGGCATCGTGCCCCGAGTGCCGCGCAGAGTTAAGTGAATTGCTTGATGCTGCCGCCGCGCTTATTTACCTGACACCCCCTGCAATCCCACCCGCAGGGATACGCCAGCGCATCCTTGAAATTGCTGCGTCAAGACCGCAAGGGATACAAGCAGATGTCGCACGCGAAGAGGAATCTGCAAATACCGGCGGAGCAGACAAGGCATTGCCTGTAGCATTGCTGTCGCAGATTAATCGCGGCGCGCAGTCTTCCCGTGCTCGGTCATCTATACTCAGATGGGGCGCACTGGCGGCATCAGTTGTGATTGCCGTACTGCTTATCATGATCGTCATGCTCTGGAATCGTAACCGTGCGATGCAAGCAGAGTTGACGAGCCTCTCAAGGCGTAGTGAAGAGATGCAGGCGGAATTAACCCGTATCGCGCAGAGTAGAGATGAATTGCAGGCTGAGCTTACGCGTCTCTCGAACCGTCATACCACGCCACAGGATGAGACAGGTCGTCTTCCGAATCACAACAACAGAACACAAGACGAAGCGACCGACCGGCGTGAAGCAAACGCGCCGCCGGCTAATGTTCCACCCATTATTGAAACGCCTGTTGCTCCCGAAAGCGACGCGCGCGTTGTCGAACTTGCGGGAACCGACAACGCGCCGCAAGCGCGTGCTCATCTGGCCTACAACAATCGCACGGGAGTTATGACTCTCAACGTATCCGGCATGCCCGCTCCACCCGCAGGAAAAGCCTATCAACTCTGGTTTCAGGTCAAGGGTCATTTCATCCCCGGCGGCGTCTTTATCACCGGCCCGGAAGGCCGCGCCATGATGCGCGGGCAGATTCCCGACGCGGCGGGCAACGCTTCAACCTTTGTCGTCACTCTTGAAAAATCCACCGGCGCGAACAAGCCGACCGGCGCTAAATATCTGCTTAGCATTCCATCGTAAATCTTCCACACCCGCGCAATCCGAACGCCTTCTTCATTCGTAATTGGCTTGGAATTTGAATCACGCTCATGGCGGAAGCTACATCAGAGACGTAATAGATCGTGACGCTCTCATCATTCGATCTCGAAGAAATCTCCGGGCTTGTTCATCCATTGAAAGTGAACGCCCTGTTGTGAGAAATGCTTTTGGAAGTTCTCGTAACGCTGCCGGAGGAAGAAGTCTTTAGCGTAGCCGTCGTGAATCGGGATAACGTGCTGCGGTCGAATCCGGCGCGCGAACTCCGCGACTTCCAACTCGGTCGTCCACGGAGCCATCAGCGGCAGCGCGAGTACCGCCGTGTTCTTCCTCGCGTCCAGACTGGCGGCAAACGAGTCGCCCGGATGAAGGAGACGGTCGTCAATTACGTAGGCTGTATTCTGCGGGGTGGCAGAGCCGAGAATCGGCGCGTGCGGCGCGTCAAGAGCGGCCAAGGCGAAGCTACCGAGAGAGCGCGTTCCCGATTCAAATACTTCGGCGGCAATTCCTTTCTGCGCGAGGCGAGCTTGGATTTCCGCGTTGGTGAGAATGAGGGCGGAAGGATTGTTATCCACAATTTGTCTGAGCGCGTCGTCGTCCAAATGGTCAGGATGTTGGTGCGTGAAGATGATCGCCGATAGATTCTCAAATTGTTCAGGCTTGACTAATCCCTCCACGAAAGAGAACTTGCCCGGATCAAACAGAATTTTGTCCATCCCTTTTTCGACCAGCAGACACGAGTGAATGTATTTCGAGATACGCATCAATCTCTCCTCACCGTTAGTTCCTTAAAAACACCGTAACACCAAGTCTATCGCGAATCCTTCCGCCTTTCACTATTACCGCCTCGAATGTTCTTGGCTTCATGGCCTTTTCGCCAGTTAAAACTCGACATCAATATGATAATTCACTACAGAGAACACAGAAAATACAGTGGAAAGATAAGTGATTATATCTTTCCACTATGTTCTCCGTGGTGGACCCTCTTCAGCGAGTGTCAAGGCTACGCAGAAATGCGATCATGTCGGCACGCGCGCACGTATCGGAGAGGTAGAAGGCGTGCGGGGACATGGCTCCGCGAGCCGGATCAGATAGACTGTCGAGACTCTTAACCGTGTTGTCGTGCAGGAACACCGGCTTGCGCGCGAGATCGAGCAAGAGCGGCAGCGCGTTGCCGCGAATATCTCCACGAATACTGGCGTTGACCACGACCATCTTGTCGCCGATTCCCGTCGCCGTTACTATCTTTGACGACCAGACCGATGACGGCGTTGGCGTTGAGCAGCCTAAGCGTCGTTTTCGGGTCGTTGAAGAGTTTTGACTTCATCCCCGTCGGGTCGGACTGCAACTCCTTCGCGACGGCCTGCTGTGTGGCCGGGTCGAGTGCATCAACGTCCACGCTCAACCCCAGTTGCAGCGCCTTGAGCGGAGTCACTTTAGCGGCCACGATGCCTTGCGGCACGCGAGCGGCGTCCGTCCAGAAGCCTTCATTACCGAAAGTCTCGAAGCGAAAAACAGCGCGCCCGGCGGTCGCGTCTCCGTCCTGACGCGGAGCACGAGTGCCTTGATTCGCTGGCCCATCAGACGCCTGTCTGTTCTGCGCGGTGCTCAAACCTTGAAAGGCAAAGCCCACGAAAAAGAGACAGACGCCAATGACCAGCAGCTTAGCAACATTGAATCTATTTTTCATGTGACAGCCCTCCGGGAATCCTGACAGTCGAAGTTTATTGAAGGACAAGGCGAATTGCTTCTCCCTGAGATGGAAGAAAGAAAGCGATGTCTTGCACTTGTCTTCTCCTGTTTTCAGTTATTGCTGAACGTGCAAAAGCCGTATTCATTAACAGTATGATGAAGAAGTTTTACGCCAGATGAGGTTGATGGGACTCTAACGCATCGTGCAGTTTCCTCATCGCGGCTCGCATCCTCATCTGCACCGACTGGAGCGATAAACTCAGGAGTGCGGCAATCTCGTTCTGACACAGACCGGAGAAGTAAGCTAGTTCAATTATCTGCTGCTGCGCTGGCGAAAGCTCAGCCAAAGCGGATTCAACGAATTTCTGCTCCTCTGAAAGCATCTCGTCTGTTTTTGACTTGGTCATTAGGGTGCGACTGGCTAGTTCAAGCGACGCCTGACGAGGTTGGCCGTACCCGTCTGCTCTGAGCCGAGCGATAGCGCGGCGGTAGGCTATCGTGACCAACCATGTCATTGGCTTCTCGCGCTCGTCGTCGTAAATGGCGGCTTGCTCCCACACCTCTTGATAGACCGCCACCAAAACTTGTTCAGCCGTCGCAGAATTACCGAGAATCCGCAACAACAGCCCGTAGATCAGCCCACACGTCGTATCGTAGAGCGCGGCGAAAGCGGACTCATCTCCGCTGGCGATGCGCTTGACGATAGCCGCGCTGTTCCGACCGTGCGGGCGATGCTCAATAGACCTTTGTGGAGATGTCATCGGCATTCCTTGTTCTCATGAAATGTCCTTCAATCGGAGGTCGAGACCTCTACTCTTCATATCGGATTAACTAATCTGATGTCCTCTGCGAAAGGTGTCGTTCCAGCACGCGTTTCAGTTCGCCTAAGGCAAACGGTTTGACGAGGTAATCGGTGCATCCGGCGGCAAACGCCTTAGCTTCAGAGGCAGGCTGCGCGTGACCGGAGAGGAAGACAATCGGCACGTCACGCCCGGATGCGAGTTCGCGAATGCGGCGCGTCGCCGCAAAGCCATCGAGCAACGGAAGAGTGCCGTCCATCAAAATCAGGTCGGGATGCAGGCTCTCCGCCAGAGTGGTTGCCATCTCCCCGTTTTCTGCTTCTACAACGTTGATGCTACCGCGCATCTCAAGCACGGTTCTGAGCATGAAGCGCGTGTCTTCATGGTCTTCAACGATAAGGACGAGTGAAGGCGCGGGCGCGGGTGACGGATGCGCGGTGTGTGCGCCGGGTGAGATGGCATCATTACTGTATAGAGCCTTCATCATAGAGGGAGACCGTGCGGCAAGAAAACGGATTAGGCGCGCGTCACCCCCCGCTTGCGCATTGGGGAATAGATGCCGTATTTGAAGAAGAATGAAAGGCGAGGTTAATGCAAACGCCCGCCTTCATCCTTTCCCCTGTTTCTTCCCTGTATTCTTTCTATTGTCCCGTCAAATACGGAACAAAGCTCAGAGGCGACGTTCCCTCTTGCGAGGAGCCACGCCGAACCTTTTACCGGATATAGGTTTTATCTCACACCGAGGGGCTTTTTGGATGTTGTGAGAAAACGGTGAGATTGTAAGGGTTATCCCTTACGGCGTAAGGGGAAGGAATGACAAATTTGTTCAATTGTCCTGAAGCCAGCCTTGAAGGAGCGCGTAGCGCACGATGTCAATGCGGTTTTTCATGCCCATCTTTTCCATCGCGCGCGTCTTATATACTTCGATGGTTCTCACGCTGATGTCGAGACGGGTGGCGATCTCCTTGTTCGCGTAGCCCCATGCGGTGAGGCGTAAGACTTCCTCTTCGCGCCCGCTCAAGTCCTTGTCAGGGGGAGCGCCGCGGGCGGCGCGTCTTCCGAGGGCGTCTGAGACGACCCGCCCGGTGATCGCCGGATCGAGATAAGTGCCCCCCGCGGCGACCGTGCGGATGGCGCGCACCAACTCGCCGGATGCGCTTTTTTTAAGCAGGTAGCCCGACGCCCCGGCCTTTAAGAGTTTGCGTAGGTATGCGTCGTCGGCGTGGCGCGTTAAAGTCAAAACCTTGATCTCGGGGCACAGCATTTTCAGTCGCTCCGTCGCCTTCAGCCCGTTCATCTCCGGCATTGAAATGTCCATCACGACCACATCCGGCTTCAACTCTTGCGCCCGCGCGACGGCTGCGCGCCCGTTGTCGGCTTCGCCGATTGTTTCCATGTCGGTCTGGCGGTTGACGAGCAGCTTTAAGCCCTCGCGCATCATTTCGTGATCCTCGGCGAGGAGGACGCGCAGCTTATTCATGCACCTCTCCTTTGTGCGCCACGGGCGGTTTGGGAATACGGACAATAACCCTTGTGCCTTCGTCCGGGTGAGATTCGACCTCGGCGGTGCCACCCACGAGCGCGGCACGCTCACGCATCCCGACCAGTCCCAATCTTTTGTTGTTCGCGTCGGACGTTTTCTCGGCGTCAAAGCCAACGCCGTCATCTTCGATAATGAGTGAGACGGCGTCCGCGCGGTCTTCGAGGAGGATGGTGACGCTCGCGGCCCGTGCGTGCTTGGCGACGTTGTTCAAGGCTTCCTGCGCGACGCGGTAGAGCATGGTGTCGATCTCCGACGTTGAAGGCTCTTTCCCCACGCCGCGCGTCAGCACTTCAACGGGGATGCCAAAATGCTTCGACCAATTCTGCGCGAAGTTGGTGAGCGCGTCTTGCAAGCCGAGATCGTCGAGGACGGTGGGGCGGAGTTCCCAGACGAGGAACTCAAGGTCTGCGTCGAGTTGGCTGGCGACCTCTTCCAAATTTTCAACCTGCTCGGACAATCTTTTCTGCTCGCCGCAGTCTTCTTTGAGCATCCCTAATTTCAATATCAGCACGGTCAATTGCTGCCCGAACTGGTCGTGCAGGTCGCGGGCGACCCGGCGGCGCTCCTCCTCTTGCGTCATGACGAGGCGACGCAAGATCGAAGCGCGCTCCCATTCTGCCCTTCGTCGTTCGACGATTTCCGCTTGCAGGCTGTCGTTCATCCCCATCAATTCGACGGTGCGCTCGGCGACTCGCTGTTCGAGTTGTTCGTTCAACTTCACCAATTCATCTTCCGCCCATTTGCGCTCGGAGATGTCTTCGACAATCGCCAGCATGTAAAAGGGTTCGCCCGACGATTGACTAACACGCGTTGCGGTCATTTGCCCCCAGACGAGATGGCCGTCTTTGCGAAGGTAGCGTTTCTCAATCGAATAGCCGGGGATTTCGCCCGTCATCAGTTGGTGTGTGAGCGCCTTCTCTTCTTCATAATCATCGGGGTACGTGAGGTCGCGGATTGCCATTCCGCTTGCCTCCTCCTCCGAGTAGCCGACGATTTTGCAGAAGCCGGGGTTCACCTTTAGCAATAACTCGTCGAAAGACGCCTGCACGATGCCGACGTTTGCTTGTTCAAACATCGCGCGGAATCTGGTTTCCGATTCACGCAAAGCTTCTTCCGCTTGTTTGCGTTCGATTGCGAGCGCGGCGGTTCTGGCGAGAATTTCCACCGTTTGCCGTTCAAGCTTTGTCGGCTCGCGTTTTTCGCGGAAGTAAGTTCCGAAAGTTCCCAGCACGCGCTTGTCCGCCGCCATAATCGGCAGACTCCAAGCGGCTTGCAAATCGAGTCCGAGAGGGAGTTGCTTGAGGTCTTGCCATTTCGGGTCGGCGGCGATGTCGGGCGAGATGATTGTTTTGCGGGTGGCCGCTGCCGCGCTGCAAGTGCCGACGCTTTTATCCGCCTTGATGCCTTCAATCGCTTGAACGTAATCTTCCGGCAAACTCGGCGACGCACCGTTATGCAATCGTCCTTGCTCGTCAAGCAACAGAATTGAAGCGATTGACGAACCGGCGGATTGATCTTCGACGATGCCGGCGATATAATACAACCCTGCGGCGCGCGGGCTGCCGCCGACGACCATTTCCAACGCCTGTTTTTGCGTGTCGAGCAATATTTCGGTGTGCTTGCGCTCGGTGATGTTTTGCGCGATGCCGACGAAACGCGCATCGCCTTCGGCGTTTTTGGCGACAACGCCTTGCGAGTGCATCCAAACGATTTCGCCCGTGTGCGGATTGACCATCCGCATTGTGTCTTCGTACGGCTCCCCGGTTTCGATGGCGTGCAGAGTTTTCTTGACGGCTTGCTCGACATCTTCGGGGTGAAGGTGATTTCCCATCGGGTTGTCGATAATTTCCTTGGGCAAAGTAAAGCCCATCGTGAGTTCGACGTTCGAGGAAAAGGAAAATTCCCGTGTCTCCGGATTCACTTCCCACGAAAACATTTTCGCCGCGTCCATCGCCTGCACCAAACGCTCCTGCGCATCGCGCAGCGCCGCTTCCGCACGCTTGCGCTCGGTGATGTCGCGGATCATCGTTGTAATGTAATTACTATCTGCGACGTTTGAGGCCGAGACGGATGCTTCGACATCAACCGTGCTTCCGTCCTTTCGCTTGCCTTTGAACTCGTATTCCGAAGGCGGTTGTTCGCCGCGCAAGCGACTCCTGCCGAACTCCAGTAAGCGCTCCGCGTCTTCGGGTGAGATGACAACCGAGATGTGCTGACCGATTAACTCTTCAGGGTCGTCGTAGCCGAACAGTTGTAAATATGATTTATTAACGTAGTGGATTCTTTCGTTATCCTCAACGAGAATTCCTTCGTGCGATGCCTCGAAGATTGTCCGTAGCCACTGCTCGCTCTGTCTCAGCCTCCCTTCGATACTCTTGCGCTCGGTGATGTCGCGGACGTTGCATTGAATGACTTGATGTCCATCTTCCCGATAGACGTTACTGATGAACTCCACATTCCATTGCTTTCCCGCTTTAGTCTGAAGTGGCAAATCTTCGTAACGGATATAGCCTGTCGCCTGCAACTCTCGAAACGCAGTCAGGCTTTCATCCTTATCCTTGAACAGACCGATCTCCCAGAGTTCCTTCCCCAGAAATTCATCATGCGCGTAATCCAGCAACTCCACCATAAATGGGTTCGCGTCGGTGATCTTGCGGCTGGCGGCATCAAGAATCAGGATGCCGTCTCGCGCGGACTCGAAAAGCCGCCGGTAGCGGATTTCGGAAGCCCGTAAGTCCTCTGGCACTGTCTTATGCCGGATTACTTTGTTGGTCTCATCGGTCACTTAAGAAATCCCCATTTCAATAACGAGTCCATAGCGATGAGATGCGACGTGGCGGAACCGATGTCCGTCCCTGCCCCGTGCGCCCGGAGAGGTTGGCGACGATGGCGACCAACTCGCTCGGGCTAACCGGCTTCGGCACATGTACCTGTCTTCCGCCACCGCTTCCAGTGCGGCCGCTGCCGAACTTGCCGTTTTCACCTGCGCCGCGCAGCCTTCGAGTATGACTTGCAGTAACTCACACGTATCCGCTTCGTCGTCAACGACCAGCACACGTAATCCATTAAACTCCGGCTGCTGCGCGCTCCCGGTATCGCTTACCGCACGGCGCATCGCCAGCAACGGCAGATTGAGGGTGAAGGTACTGCTCAGTCACAAGAAAATTCCGCGCGCCATCGTCGCAAACACTGGCACTGTCCGTATGCAACCTTGAGACATTAGTCTCTCCCAAACATCTGGTGAAAGCAAATTAGACCTCCCCAGTTATCTGGTCAACTCTTTCTTCCGAATGGTAAGGGGCGTTTTCTTCCCCGCTTCGGCCTTGAACTCAGCGTGACGCTCCGGTGGTAGAGCGAGGAATGAGCGTAGGCTGGTTGAAGGAGAGCGCGTCTTTGGCGAACAGTGCACCGGACGAGGCGGCGATTCATGGACGACACTGGCGTGCGCGCGCTCCCCGCTCCGCCGCCGTCACAGGCATCAGCATGAGTGGGCTGATTTACTGCTCCGTGTCTCTGTGCCTCTGTGGCTCTACACGGATAGGCCGAGACTCATGCGTAACAGGACTTTTTGTCTCACTGAGTCGTAATTTGTCCCGCACGCGCCCCCGACCACCATCGCACGGCAGGGTTCTTAGTGGCTGCCTGAATCACACGTAAATTAGTTAATCAAAAGTTTTAGATACGCTCTTTGAGAATCCATAGGGGATGCCTCGCGGCGCGGTATCAGGATTGCCAAAGTATCTGGCGGATAGGTTTGAGTTCTGCTGTCCTCCCGTCTCTGGTCAAAGCGGAGCATGCGACCCCGTCCTTACCACGTCGCTTTGAACGAGCTTGAGTGTCTGACGTGAATCAGCCTGCTGAGCTTTTTATGAAGCATAGATGAAAGATACCAAGGAGAAAAAGATCATGCTCCCCAGTCCCTCAAGACTCATCGGAAGAACATTGCTGCTGGTCGGCTTGCTCATCCTCGCTGTTGCGACAGCCGCCGCGCGGGGTATCACCATGCCTGCGCCGGAGGCAAGTTCGCACGCGGACGCGTCCGCCCCGTCTGCGTCGAACATTAACACCGCTCTCGCAGCCGTCGCAGCCGAGACCACAACGGAGACCGAGCCTGCCCTTTCAACGCCTTTAACGACACCAACGGGGTCGTCTTTAGCGCCGACGCCCCCGCCCGCCTTTGCACCGGAACTGGATGCAGTGACGCTCGCCGCGCCGCAGCCTTTATTGTTGACCGCATCAGTACAACCGGAACCGGCGGCAGTCCCTTCGCCCACTCCGGCTCCGAGTTGCAACAAGACCATCAAGGCGGAGGTCGTGGCCTTCGATCAGATCATCTTTTATAACCGTTATGGCAGCTTCGATCCGGGCGGCATGATGTACGCCCTGCGGCGCGATGTCGTCGCCATTGACACGACCAAGGCGATTGGCCCCGGCAACGTCCAGCTTCGCCCGGACAAGCGCCCACGCCCGCTCGTCCTACGCGTCAACGAGGGCGATTGTCTGCAAGTGACTTTCACCAACATGCTCGACCCCGACCGCGCGCACCTCGAAACGCTCAAGTTTGCCAACGCGCCTGAGAAGCAGCCCCATTTCGGCGCGCCGATAACAACTATCAACGATGAAACAGGAGAGCCGGAGACTATCGGCCCTGAGGTGCATCTCTCGGACGATTCGCCAGCGACGCGCACCGCTTCGCTCCACGTTAACGGGCTGGATTACGTTGACAACATCTCGTCCGACGGCTCGAACGTTGGGAGGAATCCTTCGTCGCTCGCGGCCACCGGCCAGACGCGCATTTACAAGTGGTATGCAGCCAAGCAGGGCCAATACCTGATGTTCTCAACCGCCGCTACTTCGGGCGGCGAAGGCGATGGCGGACAGCCCGACCACGGTCTCTTCGGTGCGGTCAATGTCGAGCCGCGTGGAGCCAAGTGGTATCGCTCGCAAGTGACCGCGGCGCAACTCAAGATGGCGATCAAGAAGAAGACGCTTGAGAACGGCACAGTTGTTGACGACCTGAACGACAACAGCACGCCCCGGATTAATTACGAGGCGGTAGACGCCGGCGGCACGCCGGTACTCAACATGCTCAAGGGCGACGAGATCGTACACAGCGACATCAACGCCGTTATCGCGGGCTTCAACGAGGATTGCACTAATGCGCCGCCGTCCTCGACCTGCGGCCAGCCTTTCCGCGAGTTCACGGCGGTCTTCCATGATGAGTTGGAGACTGGCCGGCCGGCCTTCCCTGAGCTTTTCGGAGAGGTCTTTAAGGGTCTACGCGACGGGTTCGGCATCAACTATGGCTCAGCCGGCATGGGAGCCGAAATCATTGCCAACCGCAGGAAGATCGGCCCGGCAGCCAACTGCGCCGAGTGCAAACTGGAGGAGTTCTTCCTCGAATCGTCAGCCGTCGGCGATCCGGCGATGCTCGTCAGGAACGACCCCGAGACGGGTAGTGCTACCGAGGTGCTCTACCCGGATGACCCCTCGAACGTGCATCACTCTTACATCGGCGACCCCGTGCGCTTCCGTAACTTATACCCCGGCCCGAAGGAAACTCATGTTTTCCATCTCCACGCCCATCAGTGGCTGCAAAGCCCTCGTGACGCGAACTCGACTTATTTAGACTCGCAGACCATCGGCCCCGGTGCGGCTTACACCTATGAGATCAACTACGGCGGCGGCGGCAACCGCAACGTCGGCTCGCCCGGCGACTCGATCTTCCACTGCCACCTTTACCCGCACTTCGCACAGGGCATGTGGGAGTTGTGGCGCAACCACGATGTCTTCGAGGCGGGGACGCCTGACCGCAACCTGCCTGACGGCGAGATTGCGAGCGGCACGCCTAACCCGGCGCTCGTGCCCATCCCCGGCAAACCGCTGGCACCGATGCCGACGGCTGCGTTTCCGGGCTTTCCCTTCTACATGCCTTCGCAGGCGGGCCACCGCGCGCCGCAGCCCGCTTACGACATGGATTGGGACGGCGGACTGCCGCGCCACCGCATCCTGAGCGCGGAAGCCATTGATGGCAAAGCGGCGATTGACCCGACGCTCCTCGCCGACCCCGTCGCCGCGCGTGTCGCCGCGCGCAACACTGACCCGACCCTCTTCTCCCTCGCGCGCAAGATGACGAAGGCCAACATCGAGTTGCTCCCGCAGGACGGGACGGATGCCGAAAAGGTGGCGATGAACTTCCACGCCGGTCTCGGCGTCACAGGCCAATTAGCTCCCGCCACTCCGACCACGACGCGCTACGGTTGGCCGGCCATCGGCTACGACTCGTTCGACTCTTCGGGCGTGCCCGGCAAGTTTCTCGTCAATGGCCGCGCGCCGAAGCCGGGCGCGCCTTATGCAGACCCTTGTCCCGATACGTTCAACAACTTGCCTGTTCCGAACCGCGTCTATAAAGCGGCCTACATTCAGTTCGACATGCCGGTTAACACCTCCGGCTGGCACGACCGTCAGGCGCGTATCACCGTCTTGCAGAATGATGTCGAGGACACCTTGAACGGAACGCGACCGCCGGAACCGCTGTTTTTCCGCGCCAACTCCAACGACTGTATCACCTTCAAAGCGACCAACCTGATTCCCAACAATCTCAATCTGGATGACTTTCAGGTGTTCTCGCCCACAGACACGATGGGACAGCACATCCACCTCGTTAAATTCGACGTGACTTCTTCGGATGGAGCGGGTAACGGGTGGAACTACGAAGACGGAACCTTCACCGCGCAGGAAGTACGCGAACGCATCGAAGCCAACAATGCTTATCAAGAGTCCGTCGGCGGCTCTCAGATACTCACCCCGCTGGCTCACCCGGAACTGGGCCCCGGCCCGAATAATGACTGGCTCGGTGCACAGACGACCATCCAGCGTTGGTGGGCCGACCCGCTCCTGAACACGACGGGCGAGGATCGCACGCTTCGCACGGTGTTTTCACATGACCACTTCGGTCCCAGTTCGCACCAGCATCACGGCCTCTACGCGGCACTCGTCGTCGAGCCGACCGATTCGCAGTGGACGACGCCCAGCGGAGACTGGCTCGCGTATCGAGATGACGGCGGCCCGACCTCTTACGCGGCCAACATCATTCACGCCAACCCGTCGCTGAGCTTCCGCGAGTTCAATCTGGCCTTTGCGGATTACGCGATTGTCTACACGGCGGACAACATCCCGGTTTACCCTCCGACTGCGATCAGAGAGCAACCGTTGCCATATGCCGTCGGCTCACCTGTCATCGAGGATCCTTCGCAGTTCCCCACGCCTCATGCGATATCGGATGAGGATGTCGGTACGGAGTTGGTTAACTATCGCAACGAACCGCTGCCGTTGCGCATCGGTGAGGAGACTTCACCCGGACACTTCACACAGAAAACGGGTGCGGCTGGCGACTTGGCGAATGCCTTCAGCTCGAAGGTGCATGGTGACCCCTTCACACCTCTGCTGAAGGTCTATGAGGGCGACCGCGTGCAGGTGCGATTGATTCAGGGCGCGCACGAGGCTCAGCACGTTTTCAACATTCACGGCTTCAAGTGGCTGTTTGAGCCTTCCGCACCCAATTCCGGCTATACCAACTCGCAGCCGATTGGCATCTCCGAGCATTTCGAGTTCGAGGTGGGCGCTTTCCCGATTCGCGGAGCGAACACTGACTATCTCTATTCATCGGGGGCTAATGAGGATTTGTGGGGCGGCATGTGGGGCATCATGCGCGGCTACCGCGAGTATCAAGACGATCTCGCACCGCTGCCGAACAACTTCGATATCCCGAATCCGTACGTGCAAGATGATGACGTTTGTCCGGCTGACGCTCCGCTCCGCGAGTACAACGTCAGCGCGCGGCTCGCGCGCGACCTCCTGCCCGGAGGCGCGCTCGTCTACAATCATCGATTCGACATGAAAGACCCCAACGCCATCCTCTTTGTCGATGAAAATGATGTTGCGAACTTACAGTCCGGCGTGACGCAGCCCGAACCCTTGATTCTCAGGGCGAACGCTGGCGACTGCATCAAGGTGACGCTCACCAACAAGCTGCCGGAGGTTCTACCCGAAGCGGATAGCTGGAACGAGTTGTATCCGATTGTTCCGGGCTTCGGCTTCAATCAGGTGAAGACTTCAAACCGCGTCGGCCTGCACGCACAGCTTGTAGCTGCTAATACCTTCAAGGACGACGGCGCGAACATCGGCTACAATGATGACTCGACCGTCGGGCCGGATGAGAGCCACGTCTACACATGGTACGCCGGTCATCGTAAGCTTGACAACGAGGGCAATCCCGTTGCTGCCCCCGTCGAGTTCGGCGCTACCGGCCTACGCGATATGGGCGATATCATCAAGCACAGTTCGCACGGGGCCATCGGCTCCCTCATGATCGAGCCTGAAGGCTCAACTTGGGTGCATGATGCCGACAGCAAGGCATCAGCCGACATCAAGGACGCAGGCGGCAACGTGTTGTTCCGCGAGTTCGTAGTGCTCTATCAGAGTAACCTGAGTCTCCAGCAGCATGGTCAGCCGATGAAAAATGATCCGGGCGGCGTTGATGAGGCAGAGGACACGGGCATGAGAGGCTTTAATTACAGGAGCGAGCCGCTCTGGGCGCGCCTCGGCCTCCCACCTGAGACGAACCTGCAAACGATGCGTGATCAGGACTTCACGAACACTCTCAGTTCGATTGATCCTAATCCCGGCTGCGGCGGTCCGTGCGGCGACCCGGTCACGCCGGTCTTCACGGCGAAGGCAGGAACACCTGTCCGCTTCCGCGTGCTCGACGTGGCGGATCACCGTCGCCAGCATGGCTTCACGCTCTTCGGTCACCACTGGAACTTCGAGCCGTGGACGAATAACTCGACCATACAGGGTCAAAACCCCAACACTTTCGAGGTCGGTTCCTATGGTGGTATCGGGGCAACGCGTCATCTGAACATCCTGACGACGGCTGGCGGCCTCTTCCACGTTTCCGGTGATTACCTCTACCGGACGCAGGAGAGCTTCAGGTTTAGTAGTGGGTTGTGGGGTATCTTCCGCGTCACGCCGTAGGATAGATATCGCTCACGTCCTTAAACTCGTAGCTGGATGACGCTTCACGCGTCGTCCGGCTACGGCCTTTTAGCCAGACGCCTAAGCTTTAAGGACTCAAGCCTGACCGGCACAAATGTGCTGCCGCGTGTGGGCTAAAACACTAATCAAGCATCCGGAATTTTGGTCGCCTCAGCCCATTCGAAATGGCGCAAACCTCAGATGCGCCCCGCGTCCGAAGCCATGTATTCTCACCTCCGACGTTGAAACATAGGGGTTCATCCCGTGGCGCGTGGCGCGTACGCCTGCGCCATCTGTCGCAAGACGTGAAAAAGTTTTACCCGAAAAAAGGAAGAGAAACTCGTGATGCTCAAGTTAACGCTTAACAGAATTATCGCCGTCGCCGGGCTGGCGCTGACGCTCGTCGTCGCCGTCGCCACGACCGCCCAGACTCAACAGCCCACCGATTGCGCGACGGCGCACGTCAAGCTTACTTCTTCGGCCTTGAAAGCAGGCGACGAGATGACGGCGACCGTCGCAATCGTCAACTGCTCGGCGGAGAAAGAATCATTAGTCATTAACTACAGCTACACCGACCCGTGCGGCGAGACGACTGAGATGAGCAAGGTCTCTCTGAAGCTGAAAGCTGGCGAGCAGCAGGACGCGAAGCTTACTTTCCTCGCGCCTTCGTCTGCCGGATGCGCGGGAAGTTTCAAGGTCAACGCCTCGATTGTGGCCGGAGGCAAAGAATTGACCAAAGCCTCCGCACCTTTCTCCGTCAAGGCTCAATAGTCATTAATCTCGATCTCTAAAAAGCACTATATACGGTTTCCTCACCCCAGCCGCGAAGCCTGACCATAGTCTCCCCTCTGGTCGGGCTTCCGACGAGTACACGGAAGAGTAAACACACCAGAACGAGGGCTTGAACGTCAACACGCTCAAGCCCGCATGAATGAGGTTTCATTATGAGAGGCATCAACAAGCGTCGTCACGCCCTTTCCGGCTCCGTCATATTGCACACGTTCATTCTGCTTTCGCTCCTTGTCTCAAACGCGCACGCACAGGTCGGCGGGCCGCAAGACGTAAAGGCTAAGAAGACGGGCGAGCAGAGCGCGTCTGCGCCGTCGAAGGCTCCGGCCTCCGTCTCGCAACGCTTTGAGCATGAGGGCATCGCCGTTGATTTCTCCATCACATCGCTTCCGGGTGGCCGCGCCAAAGATGAGGGATTGGTGGCCGGGGCTGACGCCATGGTGACCTTTCACGTCACGGACGTGCGCACGAAGCAGCCCGTCACGGGGCTTCACCCGAACGCATGGATCAATACGCGCAAGTCTGAGCAAACAACCGACCAGTCGCAGTGCAAAGACGAGATTCGCAACTTTCTCGGCGGGATGCTCAGTACCCGCGCCGACATTGACCTCAACAATTATCTCTTGCTGACGCTTAACCACGACAATACGATCACGGTTATCAATCCGCAGGTTTCGTTCAGCAAAACCAAGCTTGAGAGCATCGTCGTGTTGCCCGGCGCGGGTGTTGATTGGGCGCTCACAGCAAACAAAGAGTTCCTCTATGTGACGATGCCCGACCAGTCGGCCATCGCCGTCGTTAATACCATCACACGGAAACTCACGAGCACCATCCGCATCGGCGAAAAGATGAAGCCGGTACGCATTGCGCTCCAACCGGACGGGCGCTTCGCATGGGTCGGGCTGGACGACTCTGCGAAGGTCGCCGTGATTGACATCGCAACGAACAAGCTCGCCGCGTTGGTTGATGCCGGTGCGGGGCTGCACAACATCGCGTTCACACCGGACAGCCGTCTGGCTTACGTCACCAACAGCGCCGCCGACACCGTCTCGGCTATTGATACGAAAACGCTTAAGAAGATTGCTGATATTGCCGTCGGCAAAACGCCCGTTCCCGTCGCGTCGAGCAGCGCGAGCGGCCTTATCTACGTGGCCGCGCTTAACGGCGCGAGCGTGAGCGTCATTGATCCGGCGAAGCAGCAAGTTGTGGCGGCAGTTCCGCTCAAGCGCGGGGTGATCGCGCTCAAATTCGAGCCGCTCGGACGCTTCGCCTTCGCCGTCAACCAGCTTGAGAGCACTGTGACGATCATTGACGCCTCGACCAACGCCGTCGTCAATTCCGCCAAGGTGGTCAAAGACCCCGATCAGGTCGCCTTCACCAAATCTTATGCTTATATTCGTGGCACAGGCTCGGAGAAGTTCACACTACTCGACCTCGCCGAAGTCACGAAGAAATTCTCGCCCGTTGATATTCCTGCCGGGCAGAAAGCTCCGAGTGAAATGGCTGACGAGATCGGGGTAGCCGATATGTTCGCGCCGACGCCCGAAGGTAACGGCATGATGATCGCCAGCACGCCGGATATGAACGTCTATTATTACGTTGAAGGAATGATGGTTCCGATGGGAACCTTTCAGAACTACAAGCGTCGCCCGCACGCGCTGATGATTATTGACCGCAGCTTGGCAGAGGTCGCGCCGGGTGTCTATTCGACGCCGGTTAAGCTACGCAACGCGGGTCGCTTCGACGTGCCCGTGCTGATTGACCAGCCGCTTATTTCCAACTGCTTCCAACTCGAAGTCGGCGAATCGCCGAACGGTGAGAAGAGTCGGGTCGCCGCTTCGGTCGCTGCCGAGGCATTGTTTAGCGGTCAGAAATTCAAATCGGGCGCGGCGACGACGCTCAGATTCAAGCTCACTGACTCTGTGACAAAGCAACCGCTGACCGGCCTTCAGGATGTACGCATTATGGTTTTTGAGCCGCCCGGCGTCTGGCAACAGCGGCAGTGGGCGAAAGAGGTGGGCGCGGGGGTTTATGAAGTGACGCAGGTCTTTCCCCGCGTCGGTTTCTACGAAGCGATGGTCGGCGTGGCGTCGCGCGGGGTGAACTTCGCTGACCTGCCTGTGAGCGCCGTCCCCGTCGTCAGGGACGCGCCGCGCGCAGAGTTAACGAGTACGGGCACAAAGAAACCAGACAATAACAAGTAGGGGCGAGCGCGCCGCAGGCTGTTAACGACGAGTCGAAGAGTCGAGAGTGATAAATGTCGGACAGAAATAGGACGGGAATGAATAAAAGAAGCGCCAAGACCCTAGCCCTTTCAACCTTGATGCTCTTCGCACAATTATGCGCGGCCTTCGCGGGTGAGACTCACGCGACGCCCGCGCCGGTTGTGCAGGTCAAGGCGACGCAGCAAGCTCTGACCCGTTACGTCTGCCCGATGCACCCGGAGGTCGAGTCAAAGTCGCACGGCAAATGTCCGAAGTGTGGTATGGCCCTGAGACAGGCGAGCGTCGAAATCGCGCCGCTCGCCGCCGCCCCCGCTACTGCGGCAACAAAAACACCTGAGACCGTGCAATCGCTGCGCATCCCAAACACCACCGTCTATGACCAGAATGGGAGAAGGCTCAACTTTTACAACGACCTCATCAAAGGCAAGACGGTCGCCATTAACTTTATCTTCACAACTTGTACGACGATCTGCCCGCCGCTTGAGGCGACGTTCCGCAAAGTTCAACAGGAATTGGGCGAGCGCGTCGGGCGAGACGTTCAGATGATCTCGATCAGCGTTGACCCGACAACCGACACCCCTGAGAGGTTGAAAAACTTCTCCGCAAAATTCAAAGCCGCGCCGGGCTGGACTTTCATCACTGGAAACAAACCTGAGATAGATCAACTGCTCAGGGTGCTCGGAGCCTCTGTGACTGACAAGAACAACCACTCGCCGATGTTACTCGTAGGCAACGACGCTGCCAATTACTGGACACGCACCTACGGCCTCGCGCCCGCTTCCACTATCATCAAAGTGATAACGGAGACAGCAGCGAAAGACGCGCGCCCGTGAAGATGTTCCAAGGCCAGTTCCCAACTTCCTCCTTCTCCGAAAACACCGTCCAACCATAACCTCTCCGAATAACTTAGCGTGGGTTTTTGGGTTTAAAAAGCGGAAAAAAAAAATATTTTGGGGGAGTTTGAAAAAATAACACAA
>CAXTRQ010000003.1:34106-35788 GCA_964246705.1 uncultured Pyrinomonadaceae bacterium | reverse complement strand
CCCCCTAAAAACAACCTTTTGTCGTGGATTAAACCCAAAAACCCACGCTAAGTTAATCGAACACTAACTGCCGTGCGCGCGCCTTTCATTCGCCAGAGCGTGTTTGGCACATTTGTGTTTCCCGGCTAGGCCAATCCGCCTAAATCAACACCGCCTTAATTGGGTGAATCCGCCCCCCCGGATTGGTCGCATTCGGCGATGCGCGCCCGCGCGCCTTTCTATATTCTCCGTGTCGCTACAGAGAGGAGAGGCGCTGCGCAATGTGTGTGGCAGCACCCGATACATGAGTTCGGCAATAGACGCAAATGCAGACCATTGTCCCGTCGAATATCTGTCCGCAGGCTACTGCGGAGCAGAGCGGCGGAACAAGCCTCGCCTCGTAGGCCCCTTCTTCGTGACAGTCCACGGAATTGATGCCGGAGGGGAAACATTTGAATCTCACAGCTTCATTGACAACATGAGCGCGTGCGGTCTCTACCTGCGGCTCAAGCAGCACATCGAGCCGGGCATGACGCTCTTCTTAATCACTTCTTTTTCGACCGCCCAGCGGGTCGAGGGATTCGCGCCGCTCTTAGCTTTGCACGGGTTGGTGCTGCGGACGGAACTGACGGCCAGCGGTGAATGCGGTGTGGCCGTCGCGCTCTCACACTATCGGTTTTTATAAGACCGGATGGACGACACGGCAGCAAGGCTCATCTGCCTCAAAAATATTTTCGCGCGCCGATTTGAATCACCTGTTTTCAACACACTGTAAAGGAAATCTCGTCATGGAAAAGTACCTCGCACTCAGTTCGATTCTCAGATGGAAAGCGGCCCAAGCAAGGCTACGCATGAGCAATCCCCGCGCGTGTGTGGCGGCTGGCTCAGTTTTCGTCGCGCTCGCGCTCGTCGTCGCGCTCTACTCGACCTCTTCAGCGGCCACGGGAAAGCTCAGAGGTTTTTTTGGCAAAGAATCCGTTAACCTTACGTTAGCTGCGACGCCGGGCTATTTGCCGCCCGTCATCAACAGTGTGTTCGCAAGCATCCAAAACAGAACTGGATTTAAAATCGTGCCGGAGGCGGCGAGCGAGGCGCTCAATGTTGAGCGCCGAGGCCATACCGCGACGCGACTCCAAGATGGAAGAGTCCTGATCGTCGGCGGCGAAAACCGGAGCGGCCCACTAAACAGCTCGGAGATTTTCGATCCGACGACGCGGACATTCTCTCTCGGCGTGGAGGCAGGTGCGGCACGCACCGAGCACGCGGCGGTGAGGTTGAACGACGGTCGCATCTTCATCGCGGGCGGTCGCAACAATGATGGCAACCTCGACTCGACGGAAATCTTCGATCCGTCGAAAGAGTCGTTTACCGACGGCCCGAGCCTCGGTCACGCGCGCGCCGGTCTAAGCGCGACACTTCTGGCTGACGGTCGGGTTCTGATCGTCGGCGGCGACGAGGAAGGCACAGCGGAGATTTTCGACCCGCAGACCGAAAGCATCACCGCGCTTGACGAGCCTCTCAACACAGCGCGTCATCAGCACTCGGCGCTTCTGCTCAAGAATGGGAAAGTTCTCATCGTCAGTGGTCACGGCCCGCTCGGCAACCCCGTCCAGTCGGGTGAGATTTTCGACCCGGCGGACGGAAGTTTTTCGGCGCTCTCCGGCGCGTTGAGCGCGCCCCGCACGCGCCCCACCCTCCGCGAA
>CAXTRQ010000003.1:0-34096 GCA_964246705.1 uncultured Pyrinomonadaceae bacterium | reverse complement strand
CTCCCGAACGGCATGGTTCAAATCATCGGCGGGAGCAGCGACAGTTCGATGGAAATGTACGCCCCGGTCTTCGACGACTTCGAGGCTTTCGCGCATCTCCCGGCGACGACCCCTGTCGCCGACGTTTTGAATTCTCGGACGCGCTCCGCCATCTTCCGCAACGGGCAGGCCGACGCTTTGCTCGACCGCTCAGCGCACACCATCACGGAGATTCCACAGTCGAACATGGCGCTCGTGGCGGGCGGTGCGAACAGCGGCGGGCAGGTCTTGAACTCCGTCGAGGTGCTCAACAGTTCGGTCGCCACGATTACGACCGACAAGATTGACTACGCTCCGGGCGAGTTGGTGACTATCAACGGCACGGGTTTCCAACCGAATGAGAACATTACGCTCAACTTGCACGAGGAGCAGGCAATACACCCCGACCGGACATTCACGGCTGTCGCTGACGCCGAAGGTAATTTCGTCAACACTGACTTCACGCCTGAGTCTCATCATTTCGGCGTCGCCTTCCTCCTGACGGCGAAAGGCGGACAGTCATCTTATGTCGCGCAGACGACCTTTACTGACGCCGCGACGGTGATCACACGCGTCACGCTCAACCCAATCTTCCGCAGCTACGGCCAACTCGCGCCGCCGATTCGCGTCAACTTTTGCCAGCCGCTCACAGACGGCACGGGCGGCTGCATCGGCATCAACAATAAGACTATTGACTTTACCGTCGGCGGCGTGGCCGCTGGCAGCGTCGTGACGAGTACGCAACTCGTCAACAACGTGCCGACCGATGGTGTCGCCGTCCTTCCCTACGACGTGCTTAAGAACGCTGGTGCTTATACCATCATCGCAAAGTTCGCTGGCGACGACGTATTAAAGCTCAGCCAAGGTACGGCGACACTGACCGTCGGCAAGGTTACGGCGACGATTCTGACATGGCAGAACCCGCAGGCTCCAATTACCTACGGCACGCCTTTGAGCGCGATTCATCAGAACGCGACGATCAAGGACAACACCTCGGCCTCGCAGTTTACGGGACAGGAAATCCCCGGCACTTTCGCCTTCTCGCCCGTCGCGGGTACGGTGCTCACCGCCGGTAACGGCAAGTCGCTGTCGGCGACCTTCACGCCGACTGACACGATTAACTACAGCGTGAAGACGGCCTTCAGCACAATCAACGTCGCGAAGGCTCCGTTGACCATCACGCCGAACAGCTTCATTCGGCTTTATGGCGAACAGAACCCGGAACTGAACGGCATCGTCAACGGCCTCCAGAACAACGACAACATCACCGCCATCTACAGCACGACGGTCACGCCCGCGAGCGCCGTCGGAACCTACGACATCACGGCGACGCTCTCAGACCCCAGCAACCGCCTCGTCAATTACACGGTGACGATTAACAAGGGCACGTTGGGCGTCAACAAAGCGCCGCTGACCATCACGGCTGACAACAAGGCGAAGGAGTACGGGACAGACAACCCCGCGTTCACGGCCAGCTACGCCGGATTCGTCAACAACGAGACGACGAACACTCCCGGCGTCCTGAGCGCCCTGCCGACTCTCACCTCGACGGCGACCGTGACCAGCCCTATCAATACTTATCCGATTAGTTTCGGTGGCAGCATCACCGCCCCGAACTACAACATCACGTTAGTCAACGGCACGCTGACGGTAAATCAGGCCACGTCGGTCATCACGCTGGGCAATCTCACGCAGACCTACGACGGAACGCCGAAGCCCGTCATGGTGACGACAGACCCACCGAACATTGAGGGAGTGGTGGTCACCTACGACGGCTCGACGACGCCACCCACCAACGCGGGCAGCTACGCCGTCGTCGCAACCCTGAACAACCCGAATTATGCTAACGCCAGCAAGACGGCGACGCTCGTCATCAATAAGGCCGATCAGATCGGCAACTTCCCGCCGATTCCCGACAAGACTTTCGGTGACCCACCTTTTCAACTGAGCGCCGGAACCAGTTCGGGACTGCCGGTGAGATTTGAACTCGTCTCCGGTAACGCGACCATCGCTGGAAACGTGCTGACGATTAACGGCACTGGCCCAATCGTGGTGCGCGCCTCGCAGTTGGGTAACAACAACTACAACGCGTGGGCTGATACAAACCAGACCTTCAACGTAGCGAAGGCACAGGCCAGCATCACTCTTGATCCGGCCAGCCTCTCGCAGACTTATGACGGGCAAGCGAAGCACGTCAGCGCTGTGACTACCCCCGCAGGTTTAAGCGGCGTCTCTGTCCTCTACAACCAGAACAACTCAGGGTTCACTGACCCCATCAATGCCGGTAGCTATAATGTCGTCGCGTCTCTGACGAACCCGAACTTCCAAGCGCCGAACGTGACCGCAATAATGGTCATTAACAGAGGTGGAGTGGAACCCGGAGCGTTGGGTGTCACGGGCGGGACTTTCGCATACGACGCCCAAGCGCATCCGGCGACCAGTTCGCTCGTTGATGCCGACGGCAAGCCTCTCCGCGTAGACTTCAATTACACGCCGGAGGTGGGGACAAACCCCGGCGCGGATTCCACAGAGCCGCCGCTCCCGCCCAAGGCGCACGAACCGCAGATGCGGCAGGTCGGTCCCATTGACCCGAACACAGGTTTCCCGCTCTGGTATGAGGACGCCAACGGCCTGCGCCTCGAACTCTGTCTCGATAACAGCCCGCTCTGCCTGACAACCTTGCCCGATCAAACCAAACCGGCGTTGGTCGCGGCCAATGAGGCGGACTCCAACTTTCCGGATGAAGCCTTCTGGTGGGCTGGCACGTCTGATTTCACTTCCAACGGCGTCAATGTCTTAGTAGTCATGGCTTCCGAAGCGGCCTTCGCCAACCGGATTCAGACGGGCGACCAGATGTCTTTCGGTCGCATCCGCTTCCGCCTCGATAACCTCGTCGCGGGCGGAACCTACCGGATCATACATCCCTACGGCGTGGACGTGTTCGAGAACGTGGCCGCCGGGCGTCGCGGCATCAACTTCACGGAAGACATTGGCATTGATAACTTCCCGAACGGATTTCTACGCAGCCGCATCGCGCCTTTCCTGACGTGGGATACCTTCGGGCTGACCGCCGCCGAAGGCGCGCCGCAGGCTGGCTTCATCGGCGACCCAACCATCGAACATAAAGTGACCGGCAGTCCTTTGATTGACGCCAGCGGCAGGGCGCAGAACTACGTCCGTGTCGAGCGGCTTGACCCCGTCACGAGGCAGGTTATCCAAGTCGTCGGTGAATCCGATCTCTTCACCGTGGCGGGCAAGACCTCCGGCTTGAATGTCGTGTCGCACCCGAGGAGCGGAGCCTACAACGCCACAGGCAATTCGATTCGCTTGCTGGCGACCAACCCGCAAGCCACCATCTACTACACGACCGCGACGACGACGGACGGCACTGCTCCCGCAGACCCCAGCGACCCGTCAGACCCGGCCAACGCCGCGCGCGTGCAATACAACAATTCTGTCTCTCTCGGGACGGCGGCTAATCTGAGGACAACCATCAAGTTCGTCGCGGTTGACGCGTCAGGCAACCTGTCGCCAATCGTCACCGAGACCTACGTGTTCGATCCGACGGTGGTTGGTCCGACCCCGCCCCCCGCTCCGGCATCGCAGTTGAAGGGCGTCGGCCCGCTCAATCCGGCCACAGGCTTCCCGCTCTGGTACGAGGATGAGACGGGCTTGCGTCTCCAACTCTGTCTTGACAACAACCCGCTCTGCCTAACGACCGTGCCCGACCAAGAGCATGCGGCCATCGTGGCAGACCATGAGGCCGACTCGAACTTCGTTGACGAGGCTTTCTGGTGGAGTGGCGAGGCTCAACTGGCGGGCACGGGCGGCGTCACGGCGAGGCTGACCTTAGCCTCCGAGGCGGCTTTCACCGCACGGGTTCAGAACGGCGACCAGATCAGTTTCGGACGCATCCGCATCCGCATTGACAATCTCGTTGCAGGCGGAACCTACCGCATCACTCATCCGTACGGCGTGGACACGTTCTCGAACGTGTCGGGCGGAGTACGCGGCGTCAACTTCACAGAGGACATCGGTATTGACAGCTTCCCCGACGGGGCGATGCGCAGCCGCATCGCGCCCTTCCTGAAGTGGGATACTTACGGACAATTGCCAGAGGCAGGCGGCCCGCCCGCAGGCTATATCGGCGACCCGACGATCAACCATCGGGTGCAGGGTAGCCCGCTCAATCAGAACTTCTTCCGTATCGAGCGGCTCGACCCGGTCACCAAACAAGTCATCGAAGTCGTCGGCGAGACAGACCTCTTCGCGGTCTCCGGTAAGCTCGTCAACAACGAGGTTCCCCCGGTCTACGCCGGAACCTACAACGTACTCGCGTCGTTCGCGGGCAACGCCAACCTCCAACCGGCGACGGCGACGACGCAGATCATTATCAATAAAGCGGAGCCGACTGTTGATCTGACCACGGAAGGAACAGTTGACTACGACGGTAATCCGCATCCGGCATCGGTCAGCGTCTCCGGTATCGGCGGCATGCGATTCGTCACGCCGCCTGTGACGATCACCTACACGCGCGCCGGAACGAGCGAGTCAACAACCGTGCCGCCATCCGACGCAGGCACATACGAAGTGGCCGCCACTTTCGCCGGCACGAAGAACTACAACGCGAAGACCGTCTCTTCACAACTCGTCATCAACAAAGTGACGCCTTTGATTAAGTGGAACAGGCCCGATGAAATCACCTACGGCACACCGCTCGGCGAAGTTCAACTCAACGCTGAAGCCTCGGTCGGAGACTTCGTGCTGAAGGGCACCTACAACTACACCCCTGCGGCGGGTACAGTGCTCAACAAGGGCGCAGACCAAACCTTGTCCGTGACGTTCGTGCCGACAGGCGCGTTGAACTTCAACGCGGCAACGGCGAGCGTGCCGATTACCGTCATCAACCATGCTCCCGTGAGCGCGGGTGAAGATGTCACCACCGACGAAGACAGGGCGACGACGGTCTCCTTCACGGGCAGCGATGTTGACGGCAATGCGATGACCTTTATCCTCGTGAACGGCCCCGCTCACGGTCAGTTGAACGGCGGTAAGCCGGGCGGACTCGACGATCAGATATGCACGCTCAGCGAGAAGGGGCCGTTGACTTGCACGGTGACGGTGCAGTATGAGCCTGACCCGAGCTACCACGGGGAGGACAGCGTGACCTTCAAGACAACGGACACGCAGGACGACTCGAACGTAGTGACGGTTAAAATCACAATTAATCAGTCGAATGCCGCGCCGCAGGTGGACGCCGGTGGAGACTCGAAGAGTGCTGAAGGCAGCGCCTACGAAAGCAAGGGATCCTTCAGCGACCCTGACAACGTTGATGGGTGGACGGCGACTGTTAACTACGGCGATGGGACGGGCGTCCAACCGCTCGCGCTCAACGACGATAAGACTTTCGGCCTGAGCCACATCTACAATGACAACGGAGCCTATAAAGTGACCGTGATGGTCACCGATAAGTCCGGTGCTGCCGGTTCAGCTACGGCTGCCGTGATAGTCAGCAACGTCGCTCCGACACCGACCATCACAGGTTTGTCAATCAGGCAATTCGAGGTTCTCAAATCAGAGGGCATCGAGACTAAGCCCTTGCAGCCTGCGAACATGCAATCCGAGAGCATGCCGGTTGAGAGTATACCGGTCGAGAGGATGCCAATTGACCCCATGCCGCCCATCCGCATCAGGGTCAACTACGAGGGCACGCAGATCAGCCTCGGCAGCACGGTCACAGACCCCAGCGAAGTGGATATGAAGGCTGGCTTCAAGTACCTCTGGGTAGTAACGAAGAACGGTAACCCGTATGCCCAGAGCGCCCTCGGCGATGGAACCATCGGCTTCACCAACTACAGCTTCACGCCGGACGACAACGGCACTTATGTCGTCACCCTGAAGGTGACGGACAAGGACGGTGGCGCGGGAACCGTCAGCAGCACCACGACGGTGAACAACGTGGCTCCGACGGCGACCATCACGGGCATGCCCCTCAAGAGCAGCGAGGGCACGCAGATCAGCCTCGGCAGCACGGTCACAGACCCCGGCGAAGTGGATGTCAAGACCGGCTTCAAATACCTCTGGTCGGTGACGAAAAACGGGAGTTCATACTCCCAGAGTTCGATCAGTCCCGCTCAGGGTGTCAACAGCTACAGTTTCACGCCGGACGAAGGCGGCACTTACGTCGTGACTTTGAGCGTGACGGATAAGGATGGCGGCGCGGTCACCGTCAGCAAGACCATTACAGTTGCCAGCGTCGAGACCCGCGACGATTTCAATGATAACTCGATGGATACCTCGAAGTGGTACGTTGCGGGCGCGCCCGACATGACCATCGTCGAGCAGAACGGACAACTTCAGGTGACGCCGCCGCCTAGCACTACCGGCTACGATGGCTACTTTGCTCGCACCAACTTCAACCTGACGAATCGTCGCGCCACTGTCGAGGCGGTTCAGACAACGCCGAACTACGGCATCGAGACTTACTTCCTGCTTGCCGACAAGAGCACTACGGCGCAGAACGATATGATGTTCGTCGTTGGCGGCCCGAATCTACTCATGCAGGATCGCGTCAACGGCGTCGTCGCCTCGCGCACGGTCATCAATATTGACCCGGCGCAGCATCGCTTCTGGCGCATTCGTCACGACCCGGCCACCGACACCGTTAACTGGGAGACGAGTCCCGACGGCCTCAAGTGGACGGTGCGGCACACGTCTGCGCGTAGGTTCAACATTACAAAGATGCAGACCCAACTCTTCGCAGGTAAGTACACAGCCACGACACCGACCATCACGGCCATCTTTGACAACTATCTCGCCGAAGACAATCCGCCCTCGCGGATTCTCCTGAGCGACAACTTCAACGACAACACACGCGACGTTGCGAAGTGGAACATTGACGACGCGAATTCGGTCGTCACTGCCCTCGAACAGAACCAGCACTTGGAGATTGCCCCGGCTCCCCAAGCCACGGGCTATAACGGGTTCACTTCGGCCAACAGCATAGACTTCACGAACACTTCTGCTGCCGTCGAGGTCTTGCAATCAACCACGGGCAGTTCCGAGACGCACTTGCAGTTGAGTATTGATGATAGCAACAACATCATCACTGTCGTCTCCGGCGGTAACATCATCTTCCAGTACAGCGTCAACGGCGTGCGCTCGCGCACCTACGTGCCCTACGACCCGGCGCAGCATCGCTTCTGGCGCATCCGTCACGACATTGCAGGCGACGAGATTGTGTGGGAGACGAGCGCCGACAACATTACATGGGTCGTGCAGCGCACGGCTCCGCGCCCGCTCGCAATCACCTCGATGCGCGTGCGGCTGACCGCCGGGAAGTGGACGAACACCAACTCGACAACCCCCGGCACGGCGATTTTCGACAACCTTAAGGTGGAGCGCACCACGCTCCTTAAGACGACCGACAACTTCAACGACAACTCGCTCAACACGTCGCTCTGGCAAGTGCTCAACCCGGCTGCTTACGTCACCGTACGCGAGCAGAACCAGCACATAGAAATGACGCTCCAGCCGAACACCGCCTCCTACAACGGCCTCATCTCAGTCCCGCAGATTAACTTCTGGAATGAGACGCTGAGCGTCGAGATACCGCAGGCGACCAACGTCGGCGGCGCGTGGGCGGAAACCTACTTCCGCCTGATACGCAACGACAGCAACTATTTCCACGTTGTTATCACGGGGGCCAACACCTTCGTCTGCGACGCCGTCACGAACGGGGTAATGGATCGAACGAACTTCAATTACACGGCGGCTAACCGTTTCTGGCGCTTCCGCCACAATGCTGCTGCGAACACGATGAACTTTGAGTCCAGCGCCGACGGCGCGACGTGGACGACGTTGAAGACGGTCAAGGTTAACTTCCCGCTCGATAACATGCGGACGATTCTGTTTGCCGGAGCTTGGGGCACGGGCAACAGCACGCCCGGCAGCGCCGTCTTCGACAACCTCAAGCTGGAAAGGAACGAGTAGGGCGAGCCTTAACGCTCGAACGGCAAATCCATCGAGGCGGGGGGGGGGGGGGGGGGGCCCCCCCCCCCCCGACTCGAAACTTCTACAGCGGTAGTGATAAATCCGAACAAGTTTGCTAACTCGATTTGAAGATACTTGGAAACGAGGGCATCATGTCACCTTACTCTCAGACTTCTCACAAATCCTTTGATGATAAAGACGCGATGTGGTCTGAACGAAACGCCTACGGGCGCGACCGAAACAGCACCGCGCAGGCGACGGCGGAGGTCACACCGCTGAGACCTCATTCGACCTCGCCGCTCGTCGGCTGCTCGCCCGTGATGAAACACCTGTTTACAATCATCGAGCGGGTTGCGCCGACCAGCAGTTCGGTTCTCATCACGGGGGCGACCGGCACTGGTAAGGAATTGGTCGCGCGTTCAATTCATGCACAAAGCCCGCGCCGCAAAGCGCCCTTTGTTGACATCAATTGTGCGGCTATCCCCGAAACACTTCTCGAAACGGAACTGTTCGGTCACCAACGCGGTACGTTCACCGGAGCAAATGAAACCCGGCGCGGTCTTATCGAGAGCGCGTCGGGCGGAACGCTCTTCCTCGACGAAGTGGATGCGCTCCCGCTCTCAGCGCAAGTGAAACTTCTGCGCGTGTTGCAGGAACGCAGCCTGCGGCGCGTCGGCGGGCGTGAGACAATCCCCGTTGATGTACGCATCATCTCGGCGACCAATCGTGACCTTCAGCGTGCCGTCGCCGAAGGAACATTTCGGGCTGACCTGCTGTTTCGTCTGCGCGTCGTGCCGTTGCGCGTGCCGGACTTGCGCGAGCGCGGTGATGAAGACGTCAGGCTTCTCGTTGACCACTTCCTACGAAACCGCGCCGAACATAGCGGCAACCGCCCGCGAAGTTTCTCCGCCGCCGCGATGCGCGCCCTAATGGCCTGCCGTTGGCCGGGGAACGTGCGGGAGTTGGAGAACACCATCGAGTATGCGTTAGCCATCGGCTCAGGTGATGAGTTGGGGCTTGATGACTTGCCCCCGGACGTGCTCCAGAGCGACGCGGGCAACTGCGACATGCTGTTGGAATGTATGCGCCATGGCGAGACGCTGGCTGAACTTGAACGCCGCTATATTCTCTCCGTGCTCGAACGCTGTGGCGGACATCAACTAAATGCGGCGTCCGTGCTTGGCATTGATCGGCGCACGCTATATCGCAAACTAAAAGAGTATGGGATGACAGCCAACAGGCTCGCCGATGCTTCCGCACGAGCGTTCACTGAAATACCGCGTCTGGCTCATGCAGAGGTATCGAGCTTTAGGAAGTTCGACGTGTCATCTGAGCGAGGCAATGAGCGGGCTGCTTGAAGATTGCGCTTTTCCTGACTGCACGTTGAAATTTTTATCCACTCCGCAGAGTTGCGCGCTTGCTGTTGAAACAATTGCTGTTAAGTATGCGGAAAGAGACACGACTAGAAAGGGGTTCCCCATGTTGCGCCCCAGCGCAACGAGCTTTCACTTAGTAATGAAACTTCCGGGGCACTTTGGAGAGGTGAAATACACAAGCGGGAAAAGCGACCCGGAGATTGACGGCCTGAGTTCTGATACGACGACCTCAATCATTTACAGAAGGGCAGAGCGACGGATTAAGCCACGGCTGCAAGGGCCTTTTGCTTCGATAGTCCGAGGGGTTGACGGTGGCGGTGAGGTATTCGAGGTTGAGACGGCGCTTGATAACGTCAGTGCCGGTGGTCTGTACATGCGGCTCAGGCAGCGCATTCCTTCCGGCGCGGCCATTTTTATCGTGACGAGGCTCACGCACCAGCGGTTGCCTATAGCGAGCGCGCCACGCCTCGCCCTGCGCTGTGTGGTGTTGCGGTCTGAATTGAAACCCGACGGCTCATGCGGTGTGGCAGCAGCGATCCTTCGCCATCGTTTTCTCAATCCTTAATCTCAGTCATCACAAACCCCTGACGCGGCTCCGACCCGCTCATTTAGGGAGAATGGCGAGGCCATGTTTGAAGGCATAAATTACTAATTCGAGCCGGTCTGAAACTTCAAGCTTGGCGAAGACCGATGTCAGATGATGGCGCACCGTCGTTTCCGAAATGCATAGACGGTCGCCGATAGCTTTATTTTTCAACCCCTCGCCGACGAGACTGATGACCTCGCGTTCGCGCTCGGTGAGGGTTGTGATTTTGGTCATCTCCGGGTCAGGCTTCTTAACCGCGTTCGCCTGCGCCATTCCGGTGATGACCTTCAACATCATTGAGCGGTTGAACCAAACGTCACCGTTATGGACTTGCTTGACCGCTCTGGTAACGTGCTCAACCGCGTCCTGCTTGAGGACGAGTCCCATCGCGCCATGACTGATCGCACGCTGATGAGCCTCAAGGTCGCGTCCGCCTGTGACGACGATAACGCGCGCGCGCGCCGCGACTGAAAGCAGTTCGGGCAGAAATTCGAGTCCGGACTCCTCGCCCAAGTTTAAGTCGAGCAGGATAATGTCCGGCTGTTTTTCCTTGGCGATTCTCAGCGCATCTTTGCGGTTGGATGCTTCACCGGCTACTTCCATCTGCGGGTCTTTCCCGATCTGAGTACGCAACCCCAAACGAGTCAACTCATCGTCTTCAATCAAAATAATGCGGATAAGATTGGCGGCGGTTGTCATCAATGGCTCTCCAGCGCACGGATGTTGATTAATAACTATCGCGTCGGTAAAGCCGTGCTCTGCTTCACCGCTAGTTCAGCCCGATGATTGACTGTTGGAAGTGCCGTTGAGGGGTCTCAGCCTTATTAGAGGCTGACATAGCTTCATGTGATGTAACTTAAATCGAGCGCACCCGTCAGGAACCGGCGCACCTGCTATCTGTCTCACACATCAGCGAGCCGGGTCGTCACCTCGCCGGCACGGTGGCGACTGCGCACAAGAGGCCGCTTTCTCTTATGTAATGTCGGATGAGATGTAGAGGATAAATGTTTCATTGGGGCAATGCTTACTATATTCAATTACAGAACATTAACTGTGAGAAAAACTGCGGCCCCTCATGCTTACCGAAACGAATCGGCACTATCTTTTCTAATATGTTGTCGCGCAGCAGTTCGGATAATCGGGCGCATAGTAAATTGCCAAGCCCGCCATGTCAACATTCAAAGGTAACTATTCGCAATGAGGATGCCCCGCGAAGATTATTTTGACCCGCGACAAATTCGCCACAACGCGGCACTATCTTTCGGCCCCCGTATCGGTAATACTAGCCTGTAAGACACCCGCACTCCTGAAGTATCCACTACGCTCTACGGAGGCCAGCTTATGTTGAAAGCTTCACGTCTTTCTCTTCGTTATTATTTGGCGGCGCTGATCATCATTTCCGTGGTTCTTCTGATTAAGCTGGAGCTATCGCCGTTCATCGAGAAGGAGACCCCATTCCTGTTGTTCTTGAGCGGGGTGATGCTGAGTGCATGGCTCGGAGGATTAGGGCCGGGTCTTTTAGCCACTCTCGCAGCCGCCATGCTCAGCGACTACTTTTTTCTCTCACCGACTCATACCTTCTTTGGTAAAGCAGCCGACCAGCACATTCGCCTGATATTGTTCCTCATCGAAGGGACTTTGATAACTCTCCTTTGCACGACGCGGAACAACTTGAAGATTGCTCGTGCAGGGTTGGAGGTAGAAGTCAAAGAGCGGATGGCTGCTCTTGTGCAAAACAGCGCCATACTTGAGGAGCAGATTAATGAGCGCCGGCGCGCAGAGGATAAACTCGCCCAGTTAGCATCCATTGTTGAATCGTCCAACGACGCGATTTCCGGGGGAACATTAGATGGCAAGATTATGTGCTGGAACACGGGAGCCGAGCGGATGTACGGCTACTCGCCTGAAGAGGCGTTAGGCAGTCCCATCTCGATGCTGGTTCCGCCGGAGCGTCAGGACAGCGCCGTGCAAATCTTCGAGCGCATTAGGCAGGGAGAACGCATCGACCACTTCGAGACGGTGCGGGCAACGAAGGACGGCAGACTCATTGATGTCTCTCTGACCATCTCCCCGATTAAAGACAACTCCGGCGAAATAGTCGGCATGTCAGCCATCGCTCGCAATATCACGAAGAAAAAGCGTGCGGAGCAACTGCTTCAACAACAGTCGGCGGCGATCAAAGCCTCGATGGATGGCATCGCCATTCTCAACCCGCAGCGGGAGTTCGTTTTTGTCAACGATGCCTATATGCGAATCAACCTCTGTGAGAGCGCCGAAGAGTTGCTGGGGAAACCTCTTGAGATTCTCTACGACGAGCAAGAGTTTAGAAGATTAAGTGAGGGCATTCTCCCTGCGGTCGAAAGGGCTGGCACGTGGCGCGGTGAAGCGCTCGCCAAAAAGTGCGACGGGGCGACTTACCCGCAGGAGATTTCCCTCGCCCGACTCGAAGACGGCGGGCTGGTGTGCGTCATCCGCGACATCACCAAACGAAAGGCGAGCGAAGCCGACTTAGCCGAGGCACGCGACACGGCGTTGGAGGCAGCCCGGTCGAAGGCAGAGTTTCTGGCGAACATGAGCCACGAAATCCGCACGCCGATAAACGGAGTAATCGGGATGACCGGCCTCTTGTTGAATACGGAATTGGATTCCTTCCAGAGAGAGTTCGCCGAATCCATCGAGTCGAGCGCACGCGTCCTGCTGGCAATCATTAACGACATCCTCGACTTCTCAAAAATCGAAGCGGGCAAGATGAGATTCGAGAACCTCGGATTCGACCTCCGCACGACTATTGAAAGCGTGGTCGAAGTGGTCACCGAAAACGCTCAAGCCAAAGGCATTGAGTTTATCTCCTTCGTTGACCCCGGTATGCCCGCCCGCCTCTGCGGCGATTCGTTGCGCTTGCGACAGGTCTTAACCAACCTGATCGGCAACGCGGTAAAGTTCACTGACGAGGGGGAGGTGTTCATCGGAGTCAGAGCGGATACCGAAACTTCCTCGCACGTTTTAGTTCGCTTCATCATCAGAGACACGGGCATCGGCATCAGCAAGGACGGGCAGCAGCAGCTTTTTCAACCTTTCACCCAAGCTGACGGCTCCACCACACGCAGGTACGGCGGCACGGGACTGGGACTTGTCATCTCTAAAAACATCGTCGAACTGATGGGCGGCGAGATCGGCATCGAAAGCGTTGAAGGTCAAGGCTCGACTTTTTGGTTCACCGCCCTGTTTGAAAAGCAGTTGAAAGGCCTCACGACGCCTCCTGTCTCAGCCGCCTCTGCGCTCAAGGGCGTGCGCGTTTTGATCGTGGATAACAACAAGACTCAACGCGAAGTCTTACACCGTCACGCGGCGTCTTGGGGGATGCTGGATGGCAGCGCGGCGAGCGGCGACCAAGCCCTCATGATGCTGCGTCAAAAGGCGGCCATGGGAGAGCCTTATCACCTCGCAATTCTCGACATGAAGATGCCGGAGATGGACGGCATGGCCTTAGCTCAAGCGATTAAAGCTGATTCGGCAATCGCCGCCACACGCCTCGTCTCGCTGATTCCATTGCGCCGTCAGAGCGCCGCCGCGAAATTGCGCGAGGCTGGTTTCATTGCGTGGATAGCAAAACCCGTTAAGCAATCACAGCTTCTCAACTCCCTGCTGGCGGCTGTGCCCGAAACCGTGACAGGGGCAAGGCCGTCGGATAGCGCCGTCCGTCTTCAAACTCTACAGCCGCCCGACCGACGGAAGAAGGATGCCTCCGAAGGTGAAAGTAAAAAGGCGCGTCTTCTCATCGTCGAAGATAATCCGGTCAACCGGCAAGTGGCGTTGCACCAACTTCAGGGTTTCGGCTACGCGGCTGAAGCAGTGACCAACGGACGTGAGGCGCTCGAAGCCTTAGCCGGAGCCAACTATGATCTCATCCTGATGGATTGCCAGATGCCGGAGATGGACGGCTACGAAACGACCGCCGAGATTCGGCGGCGCGAAGGCCACCTGCGACACACGCCCATCATCGCTATCACCGCCCACGCTTTCGCAGAGGATAGAGAGAGATGCTTGAACGCTGGAATGGACGACTATCTTTCCAAGCCTGTCGAACCCGTGATTCTTCAGAGCGCGATTGCACGGTGGCTCGGAGTTTCCCCTTCCAGACAATCTGCGGCGAGCCGTTCCGACGCGTCAGCCGTTCCCGGCAAGCTCTTAACAAATATCATGAAACCGGCGGTGGTGATCGCCCTCCGAGAAGGACTTGAAGAAGGCAAACCCGATCCGGTGGTTGAAATGCTCAAACTATTCTGTGACAACACTCAATCCGCGCTCGCGGCCTTGAAAGACGCCCTTGAGAAGAGCGATGCCTTGACCATTCAGCGCACAGCGCACAGCCTCAAAGGCAGCAGCGACGTTATCGGTTTTCAGCAACTAGCCGCCATCAGTTCCGAACTCGAACAAAAAGCCGTGGGCGGCTCACTGCACGGCGTTGAAATCCTCATCAATCAAATACAGTGTGAGTTGCAGCACGTTCACAAAGCCATCGAAGACGAACAAACCCCATCTAATAAAGGAGAGCAGATATGACGGAAAATCCTCAGCCTTCCGACCACGTTGTGACACCTGACGCTCCCGCCTACGATCAGGCGCGGCAGATATGGAATGCCCGCTACACCGCCACGCCCAGCGCGATTATTTACTGTCAGAATGCAAATGGTGTCAGCTTCCCGCAGAGCATCTCCGTCTCGCTGACTGAGGAAGAAGCGAGGCGACTGAATTTGCCCGAATCCATGATTGCGGAGATTAATTCACCGGACGCATGAGGCGGGCGTCCGCGCTTGCCTTTGCGGCGACCTCCGAAGCAAGCTCTTTTCTATCTTGAGAGATCAAGGAGACGCTCACGCTGGCGCGCGGTAATCTCTTCAAGGTTCGTGCGCTGAAGGTCAGTGAGCGGCGTACCATCAGAAGCCTTGCCAGTGCGAAGCCGTTCCTCGTTGTCGGCTATACGCGCGCGATAGTGTTCGAGTTCGGCTGAGAGCTTGGCTGCCTTCGCTTGTCCGGTCTTGCTTCCCGCGCTCTTCCTTGCGGTCTTCTGCGGGTGACCGTTGCCGTCTGGTTCTAATTCTGAATTCTTTTCTTTCATCCGTGGACTCCTTCCTTGGTTCTAAGAGGCGAAATTCCGCTTATACTATACTCAAGGATTGGGCAAGATGAATGACGGATGACATCTTCAAGACTTTACCCGCGCGGCGGGGGCATTTCCTCCTTGAGTCGGGCTACCACACGGATCTCTGGTTCACCTTGGATGCCCTCTTCGTGCGCCCTCACAATATCGCACCTCAAATAACGGCCTTAGCCGAGATGCTCCGTCCCTATCAGGTCTCGGCTGTCTGTGGCCCGCTTCTCGGCGGCGCGTTCCTCGCCCACGCTTTAGCGGCGCACATGGGACTGCGCTTTTACTTCACTCAGCAGATGCCATCAGGGACGGGGGATGGTCTCTTCGCCGCAGAATACCGTCTCCCACCTGAACTGCGGCGATTGGCCGGCGGGGAACGCATCGCCGTCGTCGACGATTGTATCAGCGCCGGATCCAGCGTCCGCGCGACAGAGGAAGAGTTGATTGCGGCTGGAGCCTCGACCGTGGTGGTCGGGACTATCCTACTCCTTGGAAATGAAGCGGTCGAACACTTCTCGGCGCATAGAGTTCCGGTGGTAGCACTCGACCAGCAGGGATTCAACCTCTGGACACCAGCCAAGTGTCCACTATGCCGAACGGGAGCGCCGTTAGAAAACCCCATCACCTCGACCGTTCCTTGAGAACGCGGAGTTCTATGGTATCTATCCCGACTCAGGTATCGGCTCTATTGCATGATCTGACCGCGCAACTTCCGGTCATCATGGGCAGGAATCTGGTCGGTATCTATCTCTACGGCTCACTCACGCAGGCGGCTTTCAACCCCAAACGCAGCGACGTTGACTTGATTGTAGTGACCAAGCGAGACCTGAGCGATGTGCAGTTTAGGAGACTAGATGCATGGCTGGCACGGAGCGCGGAGTCTAGCCTATGGGTAACACGACTGCAAATGCTGTTTCTGATTAAGAATAAAGTCCTCACTATGAATTCCAAAGCCTGTCTCTATCAATTCGGACTACTCAAGCGGAGCGGCTCGGACGGCAATCCGATTATCTGGATGAATGTTCTGGAGAGCGGCGTAGTCCTCTTCGGCCCGCGACCTGAGTCATTCGTTCCATTGATAACTCCTGAGATTTTGTTCGAGGCGCTGGGACGCGAGGTCGGCTATTTGCGAGAAGAGATAAGCTGTCAGCCGGAAAGCGTTTGGAGGGACGTGCCGTCATATCGCGCTTATGCTGTGTTGACGTTATGCAGGATTCTGTATTCGTTCAAGAAGGGCACGATTGTCTCGAAGAAGCGAGCTGCAAGATGGGCAATCAAAAAGCTGCCCGAAGAATGGCGCGACATCATCCTTCGAGCGCTGGAGACCGATGACGGCAAGCGACCGGGGGAAATTTCTCTCCCTCGTATCGTGCAATTTATCGCTTTCGCCGATTCTCAACTATATCCTGTAAGCGCAGAGTCAAAAGAAGTTCTTCATTGAGTTCTGTTGCGAGAATTATTTTGAAGCGCAATGAGGCTATGAGGTGCTCCAACCTATGCAGCTATCTCGAACAGTCCCGCGACGAACTTCGCCTGCCCCGCCGCGTCTCTGCCGTCCAATCTCTTGACTTGACCCTTCCTCATCATGTGCAAAGACTCGATGCCCTCTATCGTCCGCTCGGCTGTATATGTGCTGCCAACTGTTTGACGCCGAGGAGGTTGAGGAGTTGCAGATGATTGATCGGTTCTTTGCTGTACTTGCCTTCCAGAACACTATCTTCACAGTAGGAACGCGTCGCGTCTCGTTCAACACCGTTCCAGAGTGCGAAGGGTACATGATGCGAGGAATGAATCTCCACGCGTCGAATTTTGCTTGTGACAGCCGCATGATTCGTGTAGTGGTCAGGGACGAGCATGATGCCGCCCAAATCTTCAAGGTGATTTTGGAAATACTCTACGACCGGCCCGAGCACATAACGGTCAATTTGTTCGAGGGATTTGATTTTCATCTCTAAATTTCCCATGTGGGATGCTTCATCGGGAGCGTTGATGTGGCAGAGAACGAATTCATAGCCGCCTGCGAGCAGTTCGACAACCTTGCGCCCTTTGCCTTCATAATCGGTGTCGGGTCTTCCATTACCCACTTTGAAAAATTCCAGCCCGCCCGCTTTAGCGATACCGTGCAGAAAATCCATGCAGCCGACTATCGCGGTTTTGCCTCCGAAGCCGGTGTTGTCCTTGAAGGAAGGTAAACATAAAGCTTTCGACGGACTCCATGGGAAGAGCATGTTGGCAGGCTCGTAGCGAAGAATTTGCGCAGTATGTCTGAGGTAATAATTGATGCGCTCGGCGACCGCCTTGCTACGAGGCTCGCACCCCGAAATTAAGTTCTTCAAATCGAACGACTGCCCATGATTCTCATGCGGCTCGGGGCAGTGCAGATCCTTAGGGTTGAGGTTGGTGTCACGAACCACAAGCGTGTTGCGAAAGTCCAAGTTGTGATACAACTCGAAGTCCGGAAATTTCTCTTGTGAGGCGTTATTCAGTTTGTGCACAATCGGCAACGCTCGCTCGCTTAAAATGTAGTCAGCGTTATAGCTCACCAGTGTGCTGCCGTTCATACGTACCAGATTGGCGCGAAAGGCCAGGTCGTTCGCTCCTAAATGAATTCCTTCTAGCGCCAGCAACTCGCACGAAGCTCGCCCGTTCGGGTAATAGAAATACGGGTTCCAGCCGAGCATGCCTAATTGTGCCACAATGCTCTCTTTCGGCAGGTCGGAATAGAGCGTTTGCACCAGTCCTGTGACCCCTTCGCGGGCGAGAAAATCCGCGTGAGGTGTTTCGGCCATCGCGAGGGGAGAGAGACCATTTTCACGGTACACGTCGCCACCCCCATCAGGAATTACCAAAACATATTTTTTCCTCTGATGGAGATTCATAATCTGTATCTTCCTCTTCTGAGATTAGTCTTGAAGGTTCAAGGCGGACGACGCCCCAGTTAGTCACCTTCGAGACATTCGTTGTTTAATTTTTGGAGCTAGTGAAACGGCTCTCTAAACGAACGGGTGCGAAACGGGGTGAGGGTTGTCAGCCAGCGATGTTTCGCGTGTCAGAGGAGGCGCAATCAGCGCACGACTTTTTGAGGACTAACCGAACGCAATTTTTCCATGTTCTTCCAGCCTGTATCACCCGAGATGATGACGACATCACCTGATGCGCCGTACTGCTCAATGCTCGTTAAAGCTGCGTGGAGCACGCCACCGGTTTGGAGTCCTGCGAAGATTCCCTGCTCTTTTAATTGCATTGTTCTGCGAACTGCGTCTTGTTCGGTGATTTTGACGGTGGCATCGAAGAACCCTTCCTCAAATCCCTTTTTGATGAACGGCGTCACGTAATCGCCATCATCGAAACTGCCCGTGCCGGGCAACTTCGTTCCCGAGGTTGACTGCACTGAGACAACCCTGACATCCGGTTTTTTCTCTTTGATGTATTGCGCCGTTCCTAACAACGTGCCGCCCGAGCCAAGCGAGCCGACAATCATCGAGACTTCCGGGAAATCGGTGAGTATCTCCGGCCCCGTCGTTTCATAATGCGCCTTTGGATTGTCCCAATTGTGAAGTTGGTCGAGGAAGCAATAGTTGTTTGGCTCTTCACGTTCCGCAAGCTCTCGACAAAAGCGATTGCCTTCGATGGTGAAGTCGCCGACTAGAAGCAGACCTGCGTCGAAGTACTCAATAAAATTTCGCTTGTCGACGGTCAGCTTTGAATTGGCAACTACGGTCGCATCGTAGCCCATCATTTTTCCGAAGTAGGCGATGGAGCACGCCATGTTGCCGCTCGACGCATCAAGCAGCGTCATCCCTTTCCGTAACTTCCCGTTCTTCTCCATACTCCGAAGCATGTACAGGCAGGCGCGATCCTTAACGCTGCCGGTCGGATTGTAGCCCTCAAGCTTCACATAGACGCGCGTTTCGTTTAACTCAGGAAGGCGCACCCGAACATGAGGCGTGTTTCCCAACGCCTTCGATAGATCGTCGTATTTCATAACTTAATCCTCACTCGTCGAGTATTGAGCGTCGCGCCCGATGCGCCTTTCTTGAGACGGCGATGATGCTCGGCGCGGAGAGACCTTCTTGCTTCTCCATCGCCTCGTCTATCGCCTCTGCAATACCTGAAACTGTCGGTCGTTCAAACATCCAGCGTAGCGGGAGGTCAACATGGAACGCTTCGCGCATTCGTGAGATAATCTGCGTCGCCAACAAAGAATGGCCGCCGATTTGAAAGAAATTATCGTCAATTCCGATGCGCTCGATGCTGAGCAAAGATTCCCAGATGCTCACCAGACGCTCCTGCGTCGCGGTACGCGGTGCACGGTACGTCCTCTCTATGTGAGCACGTGATATCTCGGGAGCAGGGAGCGCGCGCCGGTCAACTTTCCCCTGCGGGGTGCGCGGGAAATCTTCGAGATACATCACCGCTGAGGGAATCATGTATTCCGGTAATTTCTCGCTGAGGTACTGTCGTAACTCGCCCGCCGATGGCGCGTGCTCACCTTGGGTGACAACGTATGCGACCAGTTGTTTGTCGTCTGTCCCTTGCTCGTACGCAACGACCACAGCCGAAAGCACCTGAGGATGCTCCCCCAAAACTATCTCGATCTCTTCGAGTTCGACGCGGAAACCTCGCACCTTCAACTGATTGTCCATTCGTCCTAGAAATACCACGTTGCCGTCGGCAAGGTACTTCGCCAAGTCGCCAGTCTTATACATTCGTGCTCCGGCCTCGCCGCTGAAAGGGTCAGGAATAAATTTCTCCGCTGTCAACTCGGCGCGATGTAAATAGCCGCGAGCTAAGCCTCCGCCACTGATGTAGATCTCGCCGGTCACGCCAATCGGGGTCGGGCTTAGTTCGGAATCAAGTAGATAAATCCGGCTGTTCGCAAGTGGCCGACCCAGAGGCAGCGTGGGGCACTGCTGTGCAATCGCTGACGACGTTCTCCGATAGGTCAACACGCCGCACGTCGTCTCCGTAGGTCCGTAGTGATTGACGATGGCGCAGTCAGGAGCTAATGCCTGAACGTCCTCAATCCAGGAAGAGCCTGAGGCTTCGCCGCCGAGCAGCAAAAACCGGCGCGGCATAACGCGTCGTGGTTCAGTCGAAACGAGGAGGGCCGCCATATGTGATGGCGCGGTCTTAAAATGATCAATCTGATGCTTCTGGAAATAAGCGCCGAGCGACATGGCGTCCATGGCTCGCTCCTGCGACAGTAGATGTAAGACGCCGCCCGTAGACAGTGCTGTGTACATGTAGGTGATAGACGCATCAACAGCCAACATCTGATGCATGACGAAACTGGCTCCCGGCGTCACATCCAAACGCTCTCGAATCCCTTCGAGATAATGCAACAACTGCCTATGCGCTCCCGCGACGCCCTTTGGCCTACCCGTTGAACCTGATGTGTAGATGACGAAGGCCAGATTATCGAGGAGCACTTTATTCGTCGGCTGCTTCCCGCTATGTCCGGCAATGAGGTGCCAATCAGAATCGAGACAGACCACCTGCGCAGCGTGCACCGGAAGTTCCGCGAGCAGATGTTGCTGCGTGAGGAGCACCGTCACCTGTGCGTCTTCGAGCATGAAAGAGAGACGCTCGACGGGCAAAGACGGGTCGAGACCAACATACGCCCCACCAGCCTTGAGAATGCCTAAAACTCCGATCATCACTTCAAGAGAATTTTCGACGCAGATACCGACGCGCATCTCCGGCTGCACCCCGAGCACTTGCAGGTAATGTGCGAGTTGATTGGCTCTCTGGCTCAACTCTGCATAGCTCAGTCGTTCGTCTTCAAAGACGAGCGCCGTTGAGTTGGGCGTGCGCTCCGCCTGTTGCTCGAACAGTTCATGGACGCAGGCTTCCGACGCACGCTCCGTCTTCGTGTCATTCCACTCGAACAGCATTTGCCGACGCTCGGCATCAGATAAAAACGACAAGAGAGAGAGAGGTTGATCGGGGCTGGTGACGACGGCTTCAAGCAGGTTCTGGAAATGCGCCATCATGCGTGTGATAGTGGCGTCCTCAAATAGCGCGGCGTTGTAGCCGAAAGTTGCGGTGAACACTTGCGCGTCCTCGACCATCGAGAGCGTCAGGTCGAACTTCGCAACCGTACTTTCAATCTCAAGTGTGCCGAGCGTCACGCCGGGCAATTGCAGGGTAGCCTGTGGAACATTGTGGAGGCTGAACATCACCTGAAACAACGGCGTGCGGCTCAAGCTCCGCTCCGGCTGCAACTCTTCCACCAGCTTCTCGAACGGTAAATCCTGATGCCCATAGGCTCCGAGACTGACTTCTCTCACCCGCTTCAACAATTCTATGAAACTCGGATTGCCCGAGAGGTCTGTCCGCATCACCAGCGTGTTGACGAAGAATCCGATCAGCCCCTCTATCTCCCGCCGATTCCGGTTCGCTATCGGTGTGCCAACGACGATATCGTCCTGTCCCGTGTAGCGCGCCAGTAAGATCTGGAAGGCTGCGAGCAGCACCATGTAGAGAGTCGCTTCTTCGCGCCGACCCAACTCCCTCAACTCTTCCGTCAACCTGTGCCCCAGTTGCATGGCGCAAGCCGAGCCACGAAAGTTCTGTACGGCGGGTCGCGGCCAATCTGTCGGCAATGCCAACACAGGCAGATCGCCGCCTAACTGCCGCTTCCAATATCCGAGTTGCTTCTCCAGCACTGCTCCTTGCAACCACTCCCGCTGCCAGAGAGCATAATCCGCATATTGAATAGATAGCTCCTCAAGCGGCGACGGCTGGCTGAGACAGAAGGCGCTGTACAGGGCTGCCACCTCTTTGACCAACACACTCGTTGACCATCCGTCCGAGATGATGTGATGCAGCGTGAAGAGCAAGACATGCTCGTCCGTCGCTAGGCCCAGCAGTCTGATGCGCAGTAAAGGGCCGCTGGCGAGATTGAAGGGCTGTTGCGCCTCGTGCTGCGCCTGTCGTCGAGCTTCGGTCAGACCTCGGCTGTGTGGGAGAGCGGAGAGGTCTTCAAGGTGGAGTGATATGGTGAGCGGCGGATGTATGAGTTGAGTGGGTTGGCCGTCGCTTATGGTAAAGGTCGTGCGCAGGATTTCGTGACGACGCACTATCTCATTTAGGGTTTGCTCAAGTGCCGGTATGTTGAGCGAGCCGGTTAGGCTCAAGGCCGTCGAGCTATTATAGAAAGCACTATTGGGTTCTAATCTATTCAGGAACCATAGGCGCTGCTGCGCGAATGACAGCGGCAGGCTTTCTTCTCTGGAAACCCGCACGATAGAAGGCAACAGTAAGCCTTCGCCAGCTTTCATTTGCTTTTCGACGCTGTGGGCGAGACCCGCTACTGTGGGGTGCTCGAACAGTGATTGCAGCGGCAGGTCTATCCGAAAAACCTGACGCACGCGCGAAATCAACTGTGTTGCGAGCAGCGAGTGACCGCCGAGGTCGAAGAAGTTATCGTGGATGCTCACGCGCGAAATCGCCAACACATCCGACCAGATGCCCGCGACCAGTTCTTCGATTGGCGTACGCGCAGGCTCGATTTCCTTCGCGGCTCTATCGTCCACGTCTTCGGGAGAAGGAAGCGCTGCTCGGTCTATCTTTCCGCTGAACGTCAGCGGCAACTCGTCCAGCAGCAGGATTGCAGACGGCATCATGTAGTCTGGCAACTGTTCCTTCAAAAACCGGCGCAGTTCCTCTGCGGTAATCATCGCGCCGCCAGCCGCGTGCGCGCGCTCATTCTTATCCTCATACACGTCTCGCTCGGTCGCGCCGACCTTCATTGCGCCGACAATCGAAGGACGCACCGCATACAAGTTGTAACGGTCTGTGCCGCGCAGCAATTCGTCCTGCTCCGCAACTATCTCGAAGCCCTTCTCCGAAAGCAGGTTGCTTATCTCCCCGATACGACCTTCGCTGGCCTGCCCCTCGCCGTCGTGTACCTCCATTACTATCTGGCTGATCTTTTGCCAGTCCGCAGCGTCAATGCCGAGCAGAACATCCATCTCCGCGCGCTGCACATCTATCTTGAGCAGATCTATGTGCTCAATGCCTTCCTCGTTCATTACATCGCTGAGGCGTCGCAGATAGCACTTCACGCGTTGACCCACGAAGCGCCCCGCCAGCAACTCGTGTGCGTTTGCCAGTAGCTCTCCCGCCCCTTCGTATCCCTGCTCCTCCTCGTTCTTCAAGTAACGCTCGATGACGCGCACTTCGTCTGCGGCGTCGGCGTAAGTGCTCTGGCTGCTCATCATCGTGTAGCGCGGATAGAAGGTGAACTCTTCGGCCCGCTCCGTGTCTGAGATGCCCAGTTGCAGCGTACGCACTTCCGCCCCGCTAATAGCGCCGTTGAATTGAAGGCTTCGATACAAAGCGGGTATAGGCTCGAAAGCATAGACCTTCGCCCCGCGACAGTGCTGTCCGACGAAGAGGGTGAACATGCCGATGTTCGCTCCCACGTCGAAGATGCACGCGCCGTCGTGTAGTTGGACACCGTGGCGGAGGTAGCTCAGCTTGGTGAAAATCTCTTCGTATAGATAGTCCGTTTCGTTCTTGTTCTGATGAGCAATGGTGAGTCCGTTGGGCAGAAGGTAACGATGGCCCTGTACATTGTTCATGTCATCATGGATGCCTCTGGGGACTACGTATGCGAGTAGCCGCTTTTGACCCGTCGTATCTTCTCTCGCAACTACGATGCTCGAACTGACGCCGGGATGGCGTCTCAAAAGAGCTTCAATCTCGCCCAACTCGATTCGATAGCCACGAATCTTGACCTGATGGTCAATGCGTCCCAAGTACTCAAGGCGTCCATCCGGGAGGTGGCATGCGAGGTCGCCCGTCCGATAGAGCCGTTCGCCGGGATTGTTGGTGAAAGGATTCGGAATAAACTTTTCGGCGGTCAGTGCAGGATAACCCAAGTAGCCGCGAGCCAGCCCTGCCCCCGCGATGAAAAGCTCACCTTTGAGACCTATGGGAAGCGGCTGAAGAGATTCATCGAGAATATAAATTTGTGTGTTGGCGAGGGGGCGTCCGATGCTCGGGCGCGGCGTCACAGAGCTAATCGCGCACACCGTCGAATCAACTGTGCATTCCGTCAGGCCATAAACGTTGAAATAAGATGTTTCGGTATCGGCAATCAAGGTCTCCCAGAGCGCAGGAGCCAACGCTTCCCCACCAACTAGCACCGTCGCGGGACGGACATTCATCCCCGACACTTCTCGCGCATCCAGTAGCAGTTGAAGCTGCGCGGGCGTACAGTCGAGCACATCAAGTTCGTGCTGGCGTATAAAAGAGAGTAGCCTTTCGCCATCAGGACGCACCTCGTCCGGTACGATGTGGAGTGTATGGCCGCCGAGCAGTTGCACTAGCTGTTTCACAGAAGCGTCGAAGGCCAGCGGCGCATTGAGACTGATACGCAGAGACCTGTCGCGTCGAGCATATACGTGTTGGTTGAGAGCATGGCTGAGATTGACTGCGGAGGAGTGTTGAATTCCGGTGCCCTTTGGCTTTCCCGTCGAACCCGACGTGTAAATCACGTAGGCGAGATTTTGTGCGGACATCTCAAGCGCGGGATTCTCCTCGCTCTCATCCGCCCACAAACGTTCATCAACATCGAGACATATCGTAGCCCCTTCACGTTCGGGCAGGCTCGCCAGTAGTCTTTGCTGTGTCAGCATAACAAGTGCGTGAGCGTCCGCCAGCATGGCAGCGAGACGGCTCTGCGGTTGATGCGGGTCGAGGGGTAAGTAAGCGCCCCCGGCCTTCATCACGGACATCAAACCTACGATCATCTCGACTGAACGCTCCATACATATGGCGACCACGGAGTCTGGGCCGACGCCGATGCGTCGCAGGTAGTGGGCGAGATGATTGGCGCGACGGTTCAGTTCTACGTAAGTGAGACTTGCCGATTGGAACACCACAGCCAACTCGTCGGGAGTCCGCTCCACCTGTGCCTCGAACAATGTGTGGACGCAGGTGTCCGATGGATATTGAAGCTCTGTCTCGTTCCACTCCGAAAGAATCTGCCGTCGTTCGGCTGCGCTCAGTATTTCCGCCTCTTTGATGAGAGTGCCCGGCGCAGTCACGACCTGATTCAGCAAAGTTTCAAACTCTTCGGCCAGTCGTCGTATGCCCTCCGTTTGATAACGTTGCGGGTCGTACTGGAATTCAAGCGAGAGCGATTCACCGCGCCGCGTGCAGAACAGCTTGAGCTTGAAAGGCTCGCTCACGCAGGAAAGTCGCTGAAGGCTAAAGGTAAGTTCAGCGACATGATATGTTTCAGGCCACTCCGTGTATTCAAAGCCAATCGAAGATGACGAAGGCATCCCCGCCTCGGTGACAGTGCCCTTCAGTAGCTCGGGCGCGAAGTATTCTTCATGCAGATTCGCCGCTTGAAGTGCGGCATTTACCACATCGAGCGCTTCACCAAATTGATAGTCTTCCTCGAAGCGGCATCCGATAGGTAGGTGCTTGACGAAAAGGCCGATGGCGTCCTGTAAATCAGCGTATTTACGACCATCGAACGCCGTCTCGACCACAATCTCTGCGCGCCCCGTCAGACGCCATAGCAGTGACGACCACGCCGCCAGCAGCACGCATCGGGGCGTCGTACCGTGCGCTGTCGCCAACATGTCGAGGTGACGTAGCGTCTCATGACTGATTTCAAGCTCATGTTGTTTGAGTGAAATGCTTCTATCGCCTTCATCTTTCTCATAGGGCGGCTTGAGTTCTTCTACTGCTTCCTTCGTTTCCCAGAATGCGCGCCTCTCGGAGTTCGACTTCGACTCAATCAACTCGTTTTGCCACTCGGCGAAGTCTGCGTACTGCACAGCCTCGGCGGACGGCTCAGGGTATTCATTCGACTGCGCGGCATAGCCGTCCGCGAGTTCACGTGTGAGGTTCTGCCACGCCAGCGCATCCACGCACATCGAAGGCAGGCTCATTAAGAGCAGATATTGCTGTGCAGACAAGTGCAGCAGACTGCAACGCAAAATCTCTCCGGCCTCTTCGTCGCCAGCCTCCGCTTCCCATCGCTCAAGTGTGGCATCCTTCTGCGCTTCTTCGCCAAGTTCGCGTAGATCAACCGCGCGCCACGTAAATGCGGACTGCTCCGAGATGACTTGCAGAGGGATATCAATGCCTTGCAGGCTGCGAAAGGAGGTTCGCAAAATCTCGTGACGTGCGACGAGCCGGCGTAGGACGAGTCTCAATGTCTGGGTGTCGAGTGCGCCGGAGATGAGCAGGGCACACTGCGCGCGCGTCACGTGGCCGAGAGCGTGCGCCAGCCAGAGATGCTTCTGCTGTGATGAGAGACGAAAGCCTTGAACAATTTCTTTCTGCATGAATTAGACCCTTATCCTGTTTCGCTATGTCCGCACACGTCTCCCCCTGTTGAGAAAGTTCTGCGGACGGTTTCAAAAGCCGCTTGACGCACACGTCACAGGCAGTACATGGGTGTGGGCAATGAGCCGCGCGGCAGGTTAGCAGGGGAAGCGTGCCATCGCTGCGATTCGCAGGAATCGCGTGCTACAGGGCGTTACAGCGTAATGTCGGCGTGGATGTTATTTCGGGAGGTTGAACGTAGCGATCCGCGTTGGTTGTTCATGACTCGGCATGGCTGTGCAGGCCGGGGATCAGTTGGTCTGAAAAATGGAAACCAATCTTTGCTCATATAGGGCTGAAGCTGGAATAACGTTGTCATCCATGCCTTCGACCAGTAACTCCTGAGCGACGCCGGCGAATCCCTCAATCTGCTCGATGGTGAATCCTTTACCCATCAGATATGGTATAGACCAGAAGTCGAACATGTAGCCGGGGAGCACGCGCGGCCCTTCAATCTCTCTGTACATCCGCTGCAAATGCTCACTGGCTTCCTTCCAATCCATCGTGTTGTGCTTCCAGCTATAACCCGTGCCGTGAATCCCAAGCTCCTCGGCCCGGTCGTGAATCGGAACATTCGTGTAGTGAAAGTAAAGTTCCAGACGATAAAACGTCGGGGAAGTTTCAATCAGAAAGTTCATCGTATTCTTGATGGTCTCCAGCGTCTCGCCGGGAAAGCCAACGATGATGGTGGCGAAGGTGATGATGCCGCGCTCTTTCAGCTTCTGAATGCCGTAACGGTATCTGTTTGGATCCGCGAACTTGTTCATGTTCTTCAAAATGGACGCGTCGCCGGACTCTATGCCGAGGAAAACGCCTTTGCACCCGCTTTGCTGCATCAGGTCGAAGGCTTCGTCGTCGGCGTTGGCGCACCTGAAAAATGAGAACCACTGAAAATCGAACTTGTTCTTTATCATCATCCGGCAAATATCTTTGAATCTGGGCAGCGGAACGTTGAACGTATCGTCGATGAAGACGACGTTTTTGGTTCCTGCCGCGTGGAGCGTCTTCAATTCATGCTCGATCACTTCCAGACTGGTGAGGTTCAAAGACCCTGCAAAGGCGGGATAGCGGCAGAAGGAGCACTTGAAGGCGCAGCTTCGCGCGGTGCGCATCTGAGCGGTCGGCGTGTAGTAGTCCGGCTCGAAGTATCCCCAATCAACTGCGTTCTTATTCATATCATTATCTTCGACCAGTCTGGGCGTTCGATGAAAGGTCTGGTTGTCGGACGTATAGACGAGGTTTGCGATACCGCTCAGGTTCATCCTGTCTTCACCGTCGCGCAAATGAGCCAGCACTTTCGAGAGCGCCGACTCCCCCTGAGAGTCGAAGATGTAGATATCAGCCCCTATCTCCTGAAAGATATAATTCTGTGTCATCTCGTCCTGATCAGAACAGATGGTGAAGACGTGCGGGCCGCCCACGATGATCTTGGTCTGGCTGTTGTGCTCTCTGATGAAATTAACGATCTCGACAATCGGAGCGTAATCGACGTATAGCGTCGTCGTGATGGCGACCGCCTGCGGCGACTGCGCGAGCAACTTCCTGAGTTGTTCTTTCCTGTTATTAAAAGAGTTAACCACTTCGGCGTTGAGGTTCCGTTTGCGCAGGAAGCTTTTCAAGTAAGCAGCGCCGAGATGCGGCAGTTCGCAGGCGTGCAATTCATGATTGCGGCCTGTGGCTTTGATCAAAACTCGATTCAGCAAGTCCATATAAGTGATTCTCTCATTATTGAACATGATTGAATTCGCTTTCAGATCGTTGTAGGCCCCGGAACGTTTTCGCATGTTCTTCAGAGGTTCTTCGATGGTTCCGAACTCTATGTCATTGTGGCCTATGATGATGCAATCGAGATTGTCCGTAGATAGCATGATTACTCCTTTTCCATGAGCTGAAAGCTCGGTTATTCGTCGATGTCGGAAGATAGATCAGAGGACTTGAAGATTGAGCGCGGGATTTGTGAGGTTCTATCCCACGGTTGCCGGATTTAGAAACTGAACCGGGCCTGTGCGCTGATGCGGCGCTGTGTTCCCTGTGAAGAGATTGATTGACCGAAGAGGGATGAACTGAGATTGCCGATCACGGGGCCTGGGTTGGTATGATTGAAGAGGTTCTCTGCGAGTAACGAAAACGTCATACTGTAGGGTCTCTCCGCGCTCTTGTTGTTGGCCGCCGTCTTACCGAAGCGGAAGACCTTGCTGAGGCGCATACTGATATTCAGTAAGTCCGGGCCAGTACCAAAGTTGCGCCCGATGATTTCTTGCCCCGGGCCGGGGTTCGAGTCGAAATTACCGAAACGCGTGCGAATGATACCGGGCTTGGAGAGGTCTGTAGCGAGTGCGGGGCGATCTGTGAAGCTCGTATCGCCGTTCGTATCGCGCCCCGTCGTGATGTTGAACCTTCGACCTGACAGATACCTAACCGTCGTGTTCCAGGCGATGCCCCACGGCGCGGAATAGGTCGCGCCCGCGAAAGCGAAGACGGTCGGGGTGTTCGTATCAGGACTGTATTCCGAACTCAGGTCATAGGAATTGGCAGGTACGGTGAACGAGTCGTCGTTATTAGCATATTCCCTGCGCAGACGGAATTGCCCGAACATGGACACTTTCTTATTGAAGCGAGTGTTGAGGACGAAAAGCAGCGTATGACTTTTGAGCACGCCCGACGGCTCGAACAGAAAGATGTTACCGGCATTCCCAAATGGACGCGTCCCACTGCTTGGGTCATCTTCAACGAAAGTCCCCGGCAGCGGCGCATTGATGTTGCGCGAGATGGGGTAACCTAAGTCGCGCTTGAAAATATAAGAGACGCTCAACGTCGTGTTCCGCGGCAACTGGCGCTCGACACTCAAGGTTGCACGTATGGCCGTCGTGGCTCTCACGTCGTCGGCCAGTCGCCTCACCGTCTGCGGATTGCCCGTCGCCTGCAAATTCGCGGGGGAGGGGATGTGAGGGTAGAAGGACGGGTCTGAGACGACGAACTGCTGTTGATTGATGCCGTTGAAACGCTGCGTCAGCAAGCTTAAATCTTCGGTGAAGCGGTAATAGAAAAGCCCTGCGCCGCCGCGAAGCACGGTCTTTGGCTGTTTGCCGGAAGCTTGCGACCCCGGTGCCCACGCGAAAGAGAAGCGCGGCGCAAGGTCACCTTTATCATGGATATTCGTTTGCGCCTCATATCGTAAGCCCAGAGAAAGCGTCAGATTTGGACGCACGCGCCAGTCGTCCTGTGCGAAGCCGCCGAAGTCCAACAGGTCTACGCTCCCTTTCGGATTACCGGCGTTGAGTAGAAACTGTGCGGGGCGCGCGCCCGAGACTCCCTGCAACACCTGACGGTATTGATCGAGAGAGGTGAAGATAAAAGTCCCATTGAAGTTAGTCGGCGCAAGGTCTGTTATCTTCACATAACGAAGGCGACCGCCTGCCTTCCAAGTGTGGTTACTATTGACCCAAGTCGTAATGTTCTGCAATTCAAAGCGGTCGGAAACGTTCGAGGCGTTTGCCACCTGCGCGCCACCGCCAATGAAAGCGCCCTGTACATTGACGGTCGGCAAGGAACTGCCGCTGTTCAAAATCCTGCGGTTATGCTGGTACTGAAAGCGCACCAAGTTGATGATGGACGGGTTGACGACACTCGTCTCTGATAACTCGATGGCGTGCTCCTCCTCATTGGCATCATAAGCACGCTCGGGCAGCGAGAAGCCGCCGACGCCCAGATTCCGGAGTCCCAGAAGATAGTACGTATAATGCCCGACAAGCGTGTTCCTAGCATTCAACTGATAATCGAACCGGCCCGAGAAGGTGGTGCGGCGTTGCGGCGTCAAAAGCACCTGGTTGAACCTTTGCTCCGAGAGTGAAGGGTCGAGCACGTTGGCGACGACGAAAGCATTTTCATTTATGTCGCGGCGCTCAAAGTCTAAAAAGTAAGACGCTTTCTTTGCGACCAGCGGGCCGCTCACGCTGCCACTGTATTGGCGTGTTTGTGAAGGAGCACGCCTATCGCCAAAGGGATTGCGTGCGTTCAGGCTCTCATCGTTAAAATTGATAAAGGCTTGACCGTGCGGCTTGTCTGCGCCCGGCTTGGTGATGATTTCAATACGTCCGAAGCCGAAGTCGTCATGTTCGGCGGAAAAAGGGTTTGAATTGACACTGACCTCCAGAATCGACGATTTCGAGGGCAAGCGTGCATGGCTGAAGCCGTCTACAAAGAGTGAAGTCCCATTCGGCCCGTCCGTCCCTCCGGCTATCATTTGAAGGTCTGCCGCAAGCTGATCAGGGTCGTCAGACAGAATGTTCAGGTCGGAACCTGTGAGAGTCGTAGTGCTTGCGCCATTATCCGGGTCTACATTGACGTGCGTGTTTGTCTCTCCAACCGTCACAGATTCCTTCAACATAATAGCTAACGTAATATCGAGAGAGGTCGGCTTCGTTAAAACATCCACCTCTGGATTCTCAAACATCTCGAAGCCTTCTGCCGAAGCGCGCAGGAGATACTTGCCGGGTGGGATATTGCCGATCACGTAGACGCCTTCGCCGTTCGTCTGGGCAGTTTTCCCCACGCCGCTCGCATCAACTGCCGTCACGGTCGCGCCGACGACGACGCTGCCCGCGCTATCCAAAACCTGACCGCGCAATATGCTCGTATTCTGTTGCGCGAGAACACTGAAACCACCGAGCGTGATGACTAAAACAAAAGTGAGGAAACAACTTACCTGTCCCTGAAATGCTCGCATGAGAGTTACCCCCGAATTAGAGTCGCTAGTTAGTGAGAATACCTAGCACCCTCACTGGGCTTTTTATTTCAAATGTGTGCTCGATTAATCAATCGGACTTCCGCCCGGCAGTCCGAGTCCAAAAGTAAACACACGCTTGTTCGATTGTTGCGCTTGCCATTGCAGCAGGCTTTGGGCTCCCGCTGCAATGATGATGGCCGTGACGTGCCCGGGCGCGGAACCAGCCGTGCTTGAAATCAGCACGGAGTCGCCCGCCTTGAGGTCTGCAAGAGTGAGTGATGGCAGTTGCTCGATTTTCCCCTGAATATCCCCGCCCGACGACGCATTCTGCGACTTCGTTGAAGACTTGGAACTGCTCGAAACATTTTGCTTAATCATGTCAATCACTCCGGGCGAAAGACGACGCAGCAGAGACTCGCCGGTGACGACGATGGTGATCGGCTGGTGACCCTGAACATCATTCACCTGTATCTCGTTGTTCGTCACATTAACGGCGGTGACCTGCCCGCTAATCGTGCGGAATGTGGCGGACACCACCTCTTCGGGCACGAAGCGTGTTCCGTCCACACTGTTCGTGCCGAGCGCGCGAAGCTGATCGCCAACCTTCAATTCAGCGAACGAACTCGGTTGAGCATCTAGGAAACGAACCGAGTTCTGCGCGTAGCGGCGGAAGCGAACCGTCTCTCCCGCCGTCAGCACGAGGGGCTTCGCCTCTTCGCGCTCGCGCGTCAAGACTGTGATTTCATGAGTCGAAGGATTAACTGCTGTGACGACGCCGGAGATGCCGCGTTTCAGCCACTCGGCACGGTCATGTTCGAGTTTCTTCGTTATCTCAGCCCTCGTGACGACGATCAAGGCACTCGCATATAAAGTTTTCTGTTCTTCATTACGTTTGCCGCGCGCAATCACCCTATCCCCTACGCTGATGTCTCCGACAGAGATGGCGGTCGCCTTCGCCAGCGTCGTCTCGCCGGGCGGCACGCGTCTGTAAAGCGTCTTGTCGTCAAGCTTCAAGACGATGTTCTGGCCTTCATTAGTCTTCAAATCAATCTGCATGTGATCGGGATCAATCGCCGTGACTTCGCCGAGGACGCGGTTCTGGCCGGTCTTGTCGCCGACGGCCTGTGTAGTGCTCGAAGCGTTCTGAAAAGGGCGTGCGATGGTGGAATTGCACATCGCCGACAGACCTATTGCCAGCGCATAGAAGATGGTTCGATTCCTCATTCCGATTAATCCTTTTATAAGCTACGTGAGTTATTCGCGGTGCTATTAGCGTCGTTGAAGCGCTGATAAGGCCCGCGATTTAAATAATGGGGTGGGAAGGTGGAGACCGGTCTATCCGAGCTTTCTTATTATACTCTTCGGGCTTTCGACTTGACTATCTCAGGGAGCCAAGGAGAGGTGTAATACTGATGGGCGCTGCGATTCCTCTGTTTATTCAAGCAACTTGAGCCGGACTTCTTCCTCGGAAAGATGCTCGACATCCAGAAATGTCTGAGCGATTGTTTCTACGGCTTCACGTCCGCCCCAGAAACGGGCGAGCAAGTTGATTAAGCCGTTTAGAGTTGGGGCAGCGAAGAGGCTACTCAACGGCAGTTCTGCCTCGAAAATCTCCTCGATACGGGAGATGAGTTGAGTGGCGAGCAGAGAGTGCCCCCCGAGGTCGAAGAAGTTGTCATGGATGCCGACCTTTTCAAGCCCGAGAATTTTGCACCAGATGTCCGCTAACACGCGCTCCGCAGCCGTCGCGGGAGCGACATACCGGCCTGCCGACTCGGGGCGAGAGTCATCGGGTGCAGGCAGCGCACGACGGTCAACTTTGCCATTGGGTGTCAGCGGCAACTCATCCAGTGTGATAAACAGAGCCGGGAGCATGTACTCCGGCAGCTTCTCTCTCAGATACTCTCGCACCCCACCTATGTCTATTGAGTTCGACCCGATGCCCGTAGTATCTCCGACTACATAGGCCACCAGTCGCTTATGTGCTGTCTTTTCCTCTTCCCTCGCCATCACGACCGCTTCTCGCACCCACTCGTGCTGCATCAGCGCCGCTTCTATCTCTCCCAACTCGATGCGATATCCTCTCACCTTCACCTGCTCATCAATCCGCCCCATGTACTCTATCTGTCCGTCCCTCTTGTATCTCCCCACATCTCCCGTCCGGTACAGCCTTCCTCCTTCTCTCTCTCCATACATGTCTGGCACAAACCTCTCCGCCGTCTCTCCCCCTCTATTCTGATACCCTCGCCCCACTCCATCCCCTCCGATATACAACTCCCCTTTCACTCCCACCGGCACTACCCTCATGCTCTCGTCCAGCACATACATCTGTGTGTTCCAGATTCCTCTGCCGATCGGCACCCCTCCCCGCTCTTCTACCTCCCTCTCCTCGCTCTTCATTTCGTACACACAGCATCCCACCACTGTCTCCGTCGGCCCATACTCGTTGACGATACGCGTCTGCGGCGCGTGCTCCTCCCAAAACCTCACTTGCTCCCAACCCAGCGCCTCTCCCCCGACGACAAACGTGTGCGTGCACCGGGCTGCCTCCTTCGCTCCGATCATCTGGCTTAACAACTCAAGATGGGCAGGCGTCAGCTTGACTACGCTCATGCAGCCCTCTTGCCGAAGAGCCGACCCTAGGGCGGCTACTCCATGCGATTCGGCCAGTAGGATGAGTCTCTGTCCGACGAGTAAGGGAGAGAAAAGGCTAGTCACACTTAGGTCAAAGCTGAGCGGAGAATGCAGAGGCACGCCGTCGCCGGTCGAGACGTTGTAAGCGTGTGTGCACCATGAGAGGTAATTAACGACGCTATGATGCTCAATGAGGACACCTTTGGGAGCGCCGGTTGAGCCTGAGGTGTAGATGAGGTAGGCGAGGTTGTCGG
>CAXTRQ010000002.1:77936-86987 GCA_964246705.1 uncultured Pyrinomonadaceae bacterium | reverse complement strand
GTAGTAGATTATATGGGGCATGCGCTGGGCTGGCTCATCAAGTGGATGGTGTGGAGTCAAGCTAAGATCTGGATAGGGTCGGAAATGAGTCACGACTCGAGATTTCTATTACGGACAGTGGGCCCGAATAAGCAGTGTTGGTGTGGATCAGGCAAGAAGTACAAGAGATGTCACAGGTTTCAAGATGAATCTAATACGCTAGGCAGGAGTTAAGCAACCAAGTCAACACAGAGAGTGGGGAAGTAAATATGCCGTCACGCAAGGCCGCTAGAAGTTCAGTGTCGAAAAAAAATAAGCGGGCTGTTGTTCAAAAAAAGATGAGGTTATATCCGCTCTCACTCCTAATCTTGGAATGTGATGCTGATAAACTAACAAGGCAGTCTCTTTCTGTTGCAAATGAACTCAATCAGATTATTTGTCTGCTACCGGCGAAGCTTAAAGCAGAGGTGGCTTTAATAAATTCAGCGGCTGATCTGCAAGACAAATTTATTTCATATAAAGAAAAGTACAGTTCCATTAAGGTTATTGTCGTTGTCGCTCATAGTAATAGGAATGTAGTAAGCATTGCTCCTGACATGGTTCTTAAATGGGACGTGTTCGCCCGTTGGGTTGCGCCTTTCAAGCCTCAACAGATGGTCTTCATAGCCTGTGAAGCTGGACAGTACCCATCAACACGAACGTTGTTCGACGAGATTCCGAAGCTCGCGAAAATTTATGCCTCTCCAATAAAGACCACCAAAGAACAGGCAGAAATTATCAAGCTGCTTGTGCCTTATCTATTACTCAGTAAGAAACAGGATGATGACTTAATCAGATTAGGTCAGATGTGGAACTTCCTGAATAACGGAGGGATCATTCTTCGTTGTTCAAGGCGCAATACCGAGTGGAATCAGCTTTTGCAGTTTATGGGTGGACTGATGTGAAATAAATGAACTGCTAAGAGCTCTCGTACATATCTGGTTGTTACCCACGTGAATAGCATTAATGAAATAATGCCAAACCCTGTTGGTGCCAGGTAAGAACTTAATTCCTTCAGGTAAGAACTTAATTTCTCATGTAAGAGCTTAATTTTCTATCTACAAATTTACACTCCCTTAAAACAGTTCAAATTTAATTGTTAGGTACTTCTTGGGATTTTGGCGGAAGTCATAGATGAGTTTGACGCTTTCGGCGGAGAGTTGGTTGATGTTGGAGTAGAGTTGGTCGTCGGTGAAGAGTTTGCCGACGGTGCCTTCGCCGCGTTGGACGCCGGAGACAACGTTGTCGAGGCGTTCGGCGGCGGTGTTGACGCGGGCAATGGCGGCGCGTGCGTCGTTGTAGATAGCTTCATCTGTGAGTAGCTTTCCGGCAGTGCCGCGTCCGGCACGCAGGTCTGCGACAATTAAGTTAATCTCGTCCACAGAACGGTTGAAGCGTGAGATGGTTGAGCGTGCTTCGTTGTAGATGGCGTCGTCGGTGAGGAGTTTGCCGGCGGTTCCTCGTCCAGTGCGAAGGTCTGCGGCGATCTCTTGGAGTTGTGCGCTGATGTCGGTGACGTTGTTGTAGAGGGTGGGGTCGGTCATGAGTTTGCCCGCCGTGCCTTGACCGGATTCGATCTGGCGGATGACTGATTGCGTGTCGCGAATCGTCGCGTTGAGATTGTTATAGAAGGCTTCGTCGTTGACGAAGCGACCGAGCGTGCCCTGTCCCTCGTTGACCTTCTGCGCGATGTCTGTGAATTGTTTGGAGAGCTTGTTCAATTGCTGTATGAGGTCGTTGCTAGTGTTTGTGAGCGCTTCAAATGAACTGGTCGTGGTGGTGGGCAACAGGGAATTCTCTTGAATGGGCTGACCGACGGACGTGCCGGGCGTGATGTTAACGAGCTTGTCGGAGCCGAGAAGGCTGGGCGAGCCGAGTTGAGCGGTTGAATCGTCGCGAATCAACTCGGTCGAAGGGCGACCATCAATATCGTTATCAATCGAGAGCCGTACCTCGACCTTCTCGTTCGGATTCTCGGTTGCCGCCAGCAGTTTGACATCATCTATTTTGCCGATGCGGACGCCAGCCAGACGCACTTCGGAGCCACGGCGCAGGCCATCGGCGTTGGGGAAGCGCGCGCGCAGATGCAGCTTTTTCGAGAACGGAGAGATGTCGCCCGACGCATTGAGGATAAGAAAAATCAGGACGAGGATCGAGGCGACGACCAGTATGCCGACGCGCAACTCGCGAAATCCGATGGCCTTTTTGGCTGGAGGCATAGCGTTCTCAAGGATGAGGGATGGAGGATGCAGGATGCACTAAAGACAAAAGCTTTGCTGTTTTAGTGCATCCTGCATCCTCCATCCTTTATCCTTCATCCTTTCTTCAATATCCGCGCATGAACCGTTGGATATAGGGGTCTTCGGTTTTGCGTAGCTGCTCGTCCGTGCCGCTGAAAATTACGTGGCCTTCACGCAACATCAAAATTTTGGTGTTAATGAGGCACAGCCGCTCGCCCTCTTTTTCAAAGACGACCTCGCCCGCATCGTTGACGACGGCGTACTCAGAGGTGAGATAGCCGACGTTATTCATCTCGTGCGTGACGAACATCGAGGATACGTCTTCGAGGTCACGCAGCTTGATGGCAAGCTCGCAGATGGTGCGCGCAGTGGGCGGGTCGAGTCCGGCGGTCGGCTCGTCGAACATGACGATTTTCGGGCCGCCGACGAGCGCCCGCGCGATGCCGACGCGACGGCGCATGCCGCCCGAAAGTTCAATCGGCATCTTGTCAATCGCGTCTTCGAGATTGACGAAGCGGAGCATGCGCCTGACTTCCTGTTCGACTTCCTCTTCCGGCACTCCCTGCTCGTGCAGACGATACGCGACGTTGTCATAGACCGAGAGCGAATCGAAGAGCGCGCCTTCCTGAAAGATCATGCCGATATTCTTTCGCACGCTCATCATCTCGGCTTCTGTGTAATCTGTGATGTCTATACCATCCACAAAGATGCGTCCCTCGTCGGGTTTCAAAAGACCGAGCACGAGTTTGATGGTCGTGGATTTGCCGCCGCCGGAGCCGCCGAGGATAATCTTCGACTCGCCCTTCATGACTTTGAAGCTCAAACCATCTAAAACCTTGCGCCCGTCGAAAGAGAGATGCACGTCGCGAAACTCGATGGCGGCCACAGTCCGCTCATGATCGTCCTCGGCGGCGAAAGTGGAATCATGCGCCGCGCCGCTCACCTGATTATCAACGTCGTGTCCGGCGTCGGGATGTGGAACTTCCGTTTCTGTCGTCGCCATAAATATCTGCCTGCGAATGCTTAACTCGGTATGCCTAGAATAACCTGAAGCGTCTTCGTAATAAAGAAGTCTGAGACGATAATAAGAATCGAAGCCATCACGACCGAGGTCGTCGTCGAACGCCCGACGCCGACCGTCCCGCCTTCAGTCTTTAAACCCTGACGGCATGCGACCGTCGCGATAATCACCGCGAAGATTAAGGATTTGATAAAGCCGCCGAAAATATCGTCGACCTTGATGCCTTGCCAGACAGACGACGTGAACGTCGCCGAAGAGATGTCGTAAATCTGCGTGCCCACCGTCCAACCGCCGCCGATGCCGACCAGATCGGCAATCAATGTTAGCAGCGGCAGCGTAATCGTCAGCCCAAGCAGGCGCGGCGCGACCAGTTTCTTAACGGGGTCTGTGCCGCGCGCGCGCATCGCGTCAATTTGCTGCGAGACGACCATCGAGCCGAGTTCGGCGGCAATCGCCGAAGCGACGCGACCGGCTACCATCAGGCCGCTCAAGACCGGCCCCAATTCGCGCACCAGCGAGATGGCAACCAGCATCCCCGTCTGATCCTGTGCGCCGTAATATTTTAACGTCGGATAGGTTTGCAGCGCGAGTACGCCGCCCGTAAAGAAGCCCGTAAGAAGGATGATCGTCAGCGAGCCGACGCCGATGACATCCATCTGCGTGACGATTTCGGTGATGTAGAAGGGGCGTCGGAAGAGCCTGCTTGCAGCACGCGCCGCCAGCAAAGTAGTCTCCTGTACTTCAAGCAGAGCGCGCAGAGCTAAATTCATGAGAGAGTTCGGGTACGAAGGATGCCGAGCCGATGACGATGCTGCTGCCGGACGACTGTCCCGCGAAAAGCGGTCTTCAGTTCGGCCCCAGACAAACGCTGGCCTTTCCAAAGTCCTATCCAACTCAAGTTTTTAGCCAGCGTGAACAAGCGGGCTATGATGCGCAAAAAGTGGCGGATGCGTCAAGCGTTAAAAGCCTCGATGAATGACGTATGACGTGTGAGGAGTTAAAAACATCTCGATTCTCAGCATTCATTAACTGTTTTTGTTCTTGCTCGTTGCTCGTGACTTGTCACTGCTGTTATGGTTTTGGTCGGCGTTGATTTAAGTTGTTGTCGAAGAGCGGGCGCGGCTTAGCGCGTCTCCTGCCGTCTTCATCTTTTCTCAAAGCTCTTCTTTCGAGCCGTTGCTTAATTTGCGCATCGCGGCGCAGTTGGCGAAACAAACTGAGTTGTTCGGGCGTGAGCACACGACGCACACGCAGTTCCGTCATGGCGCGCATGTGCAGGACGGCCGCTTGCGCGGCGGCCATTTCACGCGTGCTTATTTCAATCACAGTTTCGTCAATATTGTCGGCGTAAATCGCTTCATCCAGCGCGCGCCGCGCCTGATTCAGACGGCGCACGAGGGGCTGGCCTTCGGCTACGCTCTCGCGGCGTATCTCGATGAGCGTCGCGCGCTGCTCCGGCGAGAGATTCAGTTGCATGAGCAATCTGGCGGCATCGTCAGGGCGCGGCGCACCCGTCTGCGGGCGTTCGCCTTCCGGTCGCGCGGCGTCGGTCGCGTCCTGCGCGCGCGCCATCTCTGCGAAAGAGAAGAGAAGCAACACGAACAATACGCACCAGCGAGACGCGTTGAGCGATTTGCCGTCGAGCTTTCTCATGGCTGTCAAATTCCTCGAAATAGTGTGCATCAATATTGGTTCTCAGAATCAGTCTGCACGCTTGTTAAAAAATTTCATCGAAGCCCGCAAATCCGCTCACGCCGCTTCGGCTCTCAATGAGAGAGACATTCAATTAACCACACGTAGGAGATCGTAGAGGCTGGTCGCACGCTCCTCCTCTTCAAGTTTGACGAGTTGATTTGAGCCGCGAGCCGCGACGTTGGGATGCGAATTGTTAGCGCGTCTGCCAACTTGCTGTTGCGCGATATTGACACGCGCCGTTGCGCTTCTGCCGTTCGCGCGTGCGCCGTCAGCGTTGATGACGGACTGGCGAACGGCGTCTCTCTCAGCCAACTCGGTGCGCGCCGCTTCAAGCGCGCGTGCGACCTCGCCTTTAATCATCCCGTCAACCTGCTCACGCGTGAAAGTGTCCGGCGTGGACACTTCGACGGTTCGCGTCACGACGCGCTCGCCGCCCACGCCCGCGTGAAAGGCCAAACCGTTGGCGTTCCAGCGTATTTCAGTGCGCGCCAAGACCAGCGCTGCGAGAGCGCAGACGGCCAGAGTTGCAGCCACAGTGCCGAAACGCAGCCAGAGCGGCGAGAGTTTGAAAAATTCGCGCAAAGCCGCGCGCGCCGAACGCTGTTGTGCGGGGGCATTCGGAAGGTTCGACTCAGGAGCAATTAGCTTCTCGAAGGCGAGCGAGGGCGTGATGCTCAATGCTTCCGCGCGCCATTCGCCGACGGCCTCGCGCACGACGCCGAAGGCCGCAAGCTCTCTGCGGCAAGCCACGCAGGATTCCTTGTGCTGCTCGAAACTCTTCGCTTCCGATGCGCTCGCTTCGCCGTAGAGATACACGACGAGGTCTTCGGCGCGTTCGCACAGAGGCGCATGCGCGCCATTGTCTGCTGCATTAAATTTCTCTCTCATCTTGGGGCTACCTCCACGTCGTACTTTTCGAGTCGCATCCGCAGTTGACGAAGCGCGGTGTAGAGACGGCTTTTGACCGTGCTCAAGGGGATACTCAGGGCATCTGCGATCTGCTGAAATGTTAAATCCTCAAACTCCTTCATCAAGATTACTTCGCGCAGTTCAGGCGGCAACGCGCTGACGGCTAACCTGACCGCCTCCGTCCGCTCGCGGCGCTCCGTCGCGGAGGCAGGGGATGCGGTGGCGGGAGTTGCCAGAAAACGCTCGCCAGCCGTCTCCTGCACATCTTCAATCCCTGTCTCGGCACGCACGCGTGCGCGGCGCTGGCGCGTGATGCACTGGTTGACGGCGATGCGATGGAGCCATGATGAAACTTTGGCTTCGCCGCGAAAGTTGCGTAAGTTGCGAAACGCCGCCATGAAAGTTTCTTGCGTGGCATCGCGCGCATCTTCGGCGCTGCCGAGCATGCCGAAGGCGAGCGCAAAGATACGGCGCTCCCAACGGCGCACAATCTCGCCGAACGCTTCCGTCTCGCCGGCCAGCGCGCGTTCTACGATCTGCTCGTCGCTTATCGCCGTCTCGATCATCACTTTTTCAGGCCGCGTCCTCGCCTAACTTTTCAGCCGAGAGCGCCTGAAATGCGCGCGCTCGAAACTTTAGACGCCTGACGGGGCGCGGCGGTCTGTAAAAGTATAGGACAGATAGGGATGACCCGGAAACTTCCGTCCGGCGCGCGCCGGAAAAATCGCTGGCGAGACGGCCGGGCGTGAACGTCTAAAAGCCTTTTGGAGTAGTTATGTCAATAAGTTAAATTTGATTAAACTGTTGACAGTAGCCTCCGGGAAACGTAGTATAAAAAACGTGTGCGGCCAACTCCGGCGGTCGCGCTGAAGCATTGCAACTTCCATTGTTCGCCTGCCTTGATGCTTTTCTTTTCGCTGTCAAATCGCTTCCATCATGCTTGAACGTCTGGGGCGCGTGCGCCTGCTCTACATCGTCCTCGGTACGCTGCTGGTCGTCGGTCTCGTGCCGGTCGGGATGGCCGGGTGGATGCTCTCTGTGCGAAGCGCAAACGAATTGCGGTCGGTCGAGGGGCGCTATCAGGCGCAGCTTGTCGAAGATAAAGCGCGGCAGATTGAACTCTACGGGCAGCGTTACCGCGACGTGGTGACGGGGCTGGCGCGGGCTTTTGAACTGGCGGGCGGCGTGCGCGTGCTCGGCGACGCGGGCAGCGACAGCCGTCTGAAGAAGGCCGTCAACGACGACCCGAACCTGATTGCGCTCGCCATTTTGCCTGTCAGCGGCACGCCGCACTTCGCTTACAAGCTGGACGCGATTGGTCGCAAAGAGGTGGATGAGCGCGTCGGTCAGGCGCTTGCGCGGATGACGGGGCGCGGGCTGGTGATTCGCGGGCCGGACATTATTCGTTCGAGTCAGGAGATGGGGCTAACGGTCGCCGCGCCCGTGATGGGTGAAGGCGAGACGGGCGACGTGGTGGCGGCGGTCGTCGCCGTCGTCTCTTTTCAAGATGTCTTTGAAGCCGTCCAGCAGCCGACCTCGATGAGCGAGAGCGAACTTTTAGAGAAGGGCTTGCCCGTCATCTTCGTCGTTAACAGAGAGGGACGCGCCGTCGCGCACCCGGACGCGCGCGTCGCTTTCGCCGAGCGCACGATGACCGACTTGAAGGTCGTGCAGGATTGGATGGACACCGGCAGGCAGGTTCGATCCGCGCTCGCGCCTTTCGTCGCCGAACGCGACCAGCGGAAGATCGAGATGCTCGGCGCTTACGCCACCGCGCAGTTGGACGACGACGCTCGGCTCGGCGTGATTGCCATACAGGACGAACACGCCGCGCTGCAATCGGTGACGGACATGCGCCGGCAGGTGTTGTGGATCAGCTTGCTGGCGGCCTTGCTGGTGTTGCTCATCGGATTTATGTTCGCCAAGCAGTTGACGCGTCCGGTCGCGGAACTCGCCGCCGGAGCGCACCGCATCGCGGCGGGCGATTTCTCGCAGCGCATCAAGGTACGCAGCCGCACGGAGTTGGGCGACCTCGGCGAGTCCTTCAATGCGATGACTGACAAGGTCGAGAACTACATCGAAGATTTGCGGCGTGCGGCGACGGAGAATCGCGAATTGTTTCTCGGCACGGTCAAGGCGCTCGCCGCCGCGATTGACGGCAAAGACCCTTACACGCGCGGTCATTCCGAGCGCGTCTCACGCTTTTCGCTCGCCATCGGCGAGAGACTAAATCTCTCGGATGAGGAGTTTGAGAAACTTCGTATCAGTTCGCTGCTGCATGATGTCGGGAAAATCGGCATTGATGATGCGGTCTTGAAAAAGCCAGCCGCGCTCACCGAAGAAGAGTTTGAGCAGATGAAGCAGCACCCTCAGAAGGGCTACAAAATCATGTCGCAGATTCCGGGCATGCGCGACTTCCTGCCGGGCATGTACATGCACCATGAAATGATGGACGGGCGCGGCTATCCGCAGGGCTTAAAGGGAGACGAGATTCCGATGCAGGCGCGCATTGTCTCGGTCGCGGACACCTTCGACGCGATGACGACCGACCGTCCCTACCAGCAGGCGATGAAGTTTGAGGACGCGCTGGCGTTAATCAAAAAGTTCGTCGGCACGCGTTACGACGAGCGGGTTGTTGCGGCGCTCGTCGAGGCGTGCGAGTCGGGACAGATTCAACCGGGGCGCGTCCGCCTGTCGAAGCGTGCGAAAGAGCACGCCGCCGGAAGAGGCATCTACTCATCACCCAAAAACCAAACCGCGCATGCCGACGAGCCGGTTCCCGTCGCCTGAATCCTAGGGGCCTTGCTTCTGTGCGTCTCCAACGTGTGAATAAGTTTCACGCCGGAGACCCCGGAGGCGCAAAAAAAACTAAAAGCTCCGCCTGACTCTCACTTCAAAGTCGCTCCGGACAGCTAATCTCTTATCATTTAACTCTCTGTTCAAACGTGAAACTGCCGCGCTGGTTTTGTCGCCGCGCGGCAGTTGTGTCTATAATCGTTAACTCTAAATCAATCCTGAATTTCTAAAGGCATTCATCTATCGCATGGCTTTCTGGAGACGCAAAAAAGAAGACCGTTTTATCACGCTCGGACTCAACGAGCCTCCGGTCGCGGCTGAGAAAACTCAGCCGGATGGACAGTCGAGACTTGAGCCGCCCGCCGCGCCGCC
>CAXTRQ010000002.1:76675-77926 GCA_964246705.1 uncultured Pyrinomonadaceae bacterium | reverse complement strand
TTGCCGGAGTCCGTCGCTCCGCCGACGCTCGACGCGACACCCACGGGCAGCGCACCGACTCCCGCGCCCGCATCACAGAGGCAGGCACAAAATATTCCCATTGAAGCGCCCGCGAAAAGAGCCGAGGCCGCGCCGCCGATACCGCCGAGTCCGCCGCCGCGCTCCGTCCCTTCACGCTCGCCTTTTACAACTTCGATTCTCGGCCTCGACCGCTCGATGGAAGAATTGCAGGCGGAAGAGGCGGCGCTCGAACAGGCGCTCGCCAACCGTTTCAGGCGAGCGATTGCGGCGACACGCGAATCGCTCTCCGAAAAAATTGACACGGTCTTTCAGGGGCGCAAGCAGATTGATGCCGAACTGCTCGACGAACTGGAAGAGGCGCTGATTGCCGCCGACATCGGCGTTCCGACTACGCTCCACATTCTCGAAACCGTCCGTCGCGGCATTACGCGCAAAGAGATTAACGACATCGAAGCCCTCAAGCAGTCCATCAAGAATGAACTGCTCGACATTCTTCAGCAGTCTTCGCAGGAGGGTGTGGATTCGGAAACGAGCGTGCCCGAAAATATCTCTCCATACGTGATGATGATCGTCGGCGTCAACGGCGTCGGCAAGACGACAACCATCGGCAAACTCGCGCAGCGCATCAAGGCTGAGGGCAACGACGTGCTCATCTGCGCTGCCGACACGTTCCGCGCCGCCGCCTCAGACCAACTCGCCATCTGGGCTGAGCGCACGGGCGTCCCGCTCATTCAACAGAAGCAGGGAACTGACCCGGCAGCCGTGCTCTTCGACGCACTGAAGGCTGCAAAGGCGCGCAACTCCGACGTGCTCATCGTGGACACCGCCGGACGCCTTCATAACAAATCGAACTTGATGGCAGAACTTGAAAAGATGAAACGCATCGCGGGACGCGAGGTCGAAGGCGCGCCGCACGAAACGCTGCTCGTCGTTGATGCCGTCACAGGCCAGAACGGGCTTGAACAGGCACGCCAGTTTTTGAAGGTCGCGGGCGTGACCGGCATCGTCCTGACCAAACTCGACGGCACGGCCAAAGGCGGCATCGCCGTCGCCATCGCCAAAGAATTGAATCTGCCGATTCGCTACGCAGGGATTGGCGAGAAGGTGGACGACCTCGTCCGCTTCGATCCCGAACAGTATGTCAACGGCCTCTTTGAATAAGAGGTTGTCACAAAACTTACCCGGCATCTTTCACTTTGCGGGGAAGGGGGGGGGGTGTGGTGGGTTTAT
>CAXTRQ010000002.1:47789-76665 GCA_964246705.1 uncultured Pyrinomonadaceae bacterium | reverse complement strand
TCTACACTGTGCCCCGGTGCTTTGTGCGCTCAAAAAATCTTCCCTCAAAAACACGCCAAGGCGCAAAGAACAGTATCTCCATATTCCAAGCTCCGAGCGACGCTTGAAGCCAAATATTTTGACTTCAGACTCCAGACTCCAGACTCCAGACTTTGACGAGCGCATGATGGGGCGCGCGCTCGAACTCGCCGCGCGTGGACGCGGGCAAGTGAGTCCGGGGCCGCTGGTCGGCTGCGTGATTGTTGACGAAAACGGCGCGACAATCGGCGAAGGTTTTTATGTCTATGAGCGCGTCAAGCATGCCGAAACGCTCGCGCTCGAAGAGGCTGGAGCGCGTGCGGCGGGCGCGACCGCCTACGTCTCGCTCGAACCGCACGCCCACACGGGACGCACGCCGCCCTGCACGACCGCGCTCGTCAACGCCGGGGTGCGTCGCGTCGTCGCGCCCATTGAAGACCCGAACCCGCTCGTTTCCGGTCGGGGTTTCGCGCACCTGCGCGCCGCCGGAATTAAAGTTGAGGTCGGCTTGATGGCCGGGGAAGCTCTGCTGCTCAACGAAAAATATATCCACTGCCTGCGCCACGCGCGCCCGTTTGTTCAACTCAAGCTGGCCTGCTCGCTCGACGGGCGCATCGCCACGCGCACGGGCGATGCGCGCTGGATTACGGGCGAAGAGTCGCGCCGGAGAGTCCACGAACTGCGTCATGAATACGATGCGATTCTCGTCGGCGCGGGGACGGCGCAGAATGATGATCCGCTGTTGACAGACCGCAGCGGGCACACGCGGCATCGCCCACTCGCGCGCATCGTGCTCGACGAACGCCTGCTCTTGAGTCCCAATTCGCAACTCGCACGCACGGTCGCCCACGCGCCCGTCATCGTCTTTACTTCGATGGGCGCCGACGACGCGAAAGCATCTGCGCTGTCAGCCTGCGGCGTCGAGGTCGTGCGCTCGCCCGAAGGAGGACGCAACGTCGCGCGCGTCCTCGAAGAACTACACAGCCGCGCGCTTTGTAGCCTGCTCGTCGAAGGCGGCGCGCACGTCGCGGGCGCATTTCTCGAAGCGGGGTTGATAGACAAGGCGACTTTCTTCATCGCGCCAATCATCATCGGCGGCAGCGACGCCAAATCCGCCATCGGCGGCATGGGAGCCATCACCATTGCAGAGGCCGTCAAACTCCGCCACGTCAGCATCACGCCGCGAGGCCGCGACGTTGAAATCACCGGATACACAAAAACAGTGACGAGTGACGAGTGACAAGTTAAAAACAGCGATGCTCTTATCACTCTTCACTGATGACTGAAAACTGAAAACTATTCCCGGTTTTGCTCGTCACTCGTCACTGCTTTTTTTATGCCATATCCGCGCGCCAAAAAGAGTCTGGGGCAAAACTTTCTGACGGACGAGCGGGTCGTCGAGCGCATCGTTAGTGAGCTTGCCCCGCGCGAGGGCGAGACGATTATTGAGATCGGGCCGGGACGCGGCGCGTTGACGGCGCATCTCGTTGAGCGTGCGGCGAGAGTGGTGGCGGTGGAGTTCGACCGCGAACTTTCATTTCTCTTGCGCGAGCGATTCGCCGGGTATGAAAATTTCACGCTCGTCGAAGCAGACGCGCTTGAGGTTGATTTCTGTGCGGCGATCTCGCCCGCCGAACAGGCGCGTGTCGTCGCCAATCTTCCTTACAACATTTCGACGGCGATATTGCAACGCCTCATCGAGCAGCGCGGCTGCCTGAGCGAGATGCTCTTGATGCTGCAACGCGAAGTCGTCGAGCGCATCACTGCGCCGCCCGCCACGAGCGCACGCGGGTATCTTTCAGTGCTGGTCGAAGCTTATTGCGAAAGCGAGCCGCTCTTCGATGTCGCGCCCGCTTCGTTTCGTCCCGTGCCGAAAGTCTGGAGCACGATTGCGCGCTTGCGCCCGCGCGCCGAATCGGCGCTCAAGGTCGAAGATGAAAAGTTGCTGTGGCGCATCGTCAGCGCGGGTTTTGCACAGCGACGCAAGACTATCTACAACAACCTGCGCGCGACCTCCGGCGATTTGCGCGCACACGTCGAAGCGGCAGGCGGCGCAACGCAACTGCTCGAAGCGGCGGGCGTCGAGGCGCAAAGGCGTGCCGAAACGCTCGCATTGGATGACTGGGCGCGGATTTCGCGCGCTCTCGAAAGTCGCGCTTCATAGATTCCAGATATTTCAGATTTAAAAGTTGAAATTTCAAATCTCAACTTTTAAATCATGCTCCGTCCTTCGTCTTTGGGGACGCGGCTAAAACTTTCGCTGTGTTATAATATTTCCAGATTGAATCCCCTTAATTTTATGATCTGCACACGGCGCTCGCCGTCTGATTTGGAGAGAAAAATATCACTGTGAACAAGGTTATTGAGATTATCCCGCTCGGCGGCGTCGGCGAGTTCGGGATGAATTGTATGGCTGTCCGCTACGGCGATGAGATGATTATCGTTGATGCCGGGATGGGCTTCCCGGAGGAGAGCGTCTATGGCGTTGACGTGTCCGTTCCCGACTTCGATTTTCTCGATGATTACAGCGACTACATCACGGCCATCGTCCTGACGCACGGGCACGAAGACCATCTCGGCGCGCTGCCCTACATCTTGAAGAAATTCAACGTCCCCGTCTATGCTTCGCATTTCACGCTGGGACTCGCCGAAAGCAAACTGGAAGAGCATGACCTGACGAACGATGTGCTGCTGCACCGGGTCGAGCCGCGACAGGTCGTCGAGATCGGCGTTTTTCGCATCGAGTTCATCCGCGTCTCACACTCGCTGGTTGACTGCTTTGCGCTCGCCATCCAGACGCCTGCCGGGACGATTATCCACACGGGCGATTATAAGGTGGACGAGACGCCGGTTATCGGCGAGCCGATTGACCTGCGGACGCTGCGCCGCTACGGGCAGGAGGGCGTGCTTGCGCTCACCTCCGATTCGACCAACGCGACCGTGCCGGGACGCACGCCTTCCGAGCGCGCCGTCATCCCCGCCTTCGAGGAAATTTTCTCGGAGGCCGAAGGACGCATCATCGTCGCCGCGTTCGCCTCTTCGATTCACCGCCTGCAAATCGTCCTCGATGTGGCGCAGCAGTTCGACCGCAAGGTTTGCGTGCTCGGTCGCTCGATGCAGAAGAACGTGGAGATTGCCGACCGCCTCGGCTATCTCGACATTCACGGGATGCTCGTCTCTCTGAATCAGGCGAAGCAGTTGGACGACAACGAAGTTGTCTATCTCGTTACAGGCTCGCAGGGCGAGCCGCGCGCCGCGCTTTCGCAGATGGCGAACCAATCCTACAAAGGCTTGACGATTGAGGAAGGCGATACGGTCGTGCTTTCGGCGCGCATCATTCCGGGCAACGAGCGCACGATTTCGCGGCTCGTCGGGGAAATCTACAAACGCGGCGGAAACATTATTGACGAGAAGCGGCGTCTGGTTCACGTCAGCGGCCACGCCTCGCAGGAAGACATACGGATCATGACCGAGGCCGTTCGCCCGAAGTATGTGATTCCCGTTCACGGCGAATATCGCATGCTTTATCGTCACAAAGAGTTCGTCAAAAACCATCTCGGCTATGACGAGAAGAACATCATCCTGATTGAGAACGGCGACGTGCTGGAACTCGACGGCAACCACGCGACCGTCATTGACAAGCGCGAAATCAAACGCACGTTTATTGATGATACAGGCTTTGAAGAAATTGACCGCGAGACCGTGCGCGAGCGCAAACAACTGGCCTATGATGGCATGATTACGCCCGTCGTGACGCTGAGCGAAGAGACGGGCGCGCTCGAAGGAACTCCTGAAATAGTCTCGCGCGGCCTGCTCGGCATGGACGGTTCCTCCAACGGGTTCATGAAAGATTTGCAGCGCGTCGTCACCGAAGCGGTCGAAGCGACGCCCCTGACCGAACGCCGCGCCCCGTCACTTATCAAAGAGCGCTTCATCCAGAAACAGTCCGGCGCGCGTCCCGTCATCGTGCCCGTCGTGGTACAAATCTAAGAGACGATGAACGCCGCAACCGGAAAGCTTTCAACTTTAATTCAGTAAGCTATATCTTCTCGATTCATCGTTGCGGCGTTTATCGTTCATCGGTTCCCTATGTCGAGCACAAGCGTTGAAGAACTTTTGCGCCGCACGAAAGTTGAAGTCGCGCCCGCGACCTTTTTTCTGGTCGGACTGCGCCATGAAGATTGGCGGCGGATGTTGGAGAATCCCGAACTGAGTCCGCGCGCCGACGCGGCCGTCATGCTGCTGCGCGATGCGTTTGAAGTGACGCTGCTGCTCGAAGAAGAGGACTGGCGGACGATGCGCTACGCGGCGCGTGATGCGCGCGTCGAGGGAAATTTCCGGCTCGTCACTTTAAACATCGAACTGGCTTGGAACATCGTCGGCTATGTGGCGCGCGTGACGGAGATTCTGGCGGCAGCGGGAATCACGGTCGGTGTGCTCTCCGCCTTCTCGCGCGATCACCTGCTCATCAAGCAGGACGAACTGCCGAGAGCCTTACGCGTGCTCGGCGAACACGTCGGCGAGCTATGCTGAAAACAGAAGTCTAAGGTCTGGAGTCGAAAGTCAAAAACTTCTATCCGGTGGCTTTTGCTTTAGACGTTTTCTTATGCGAGTTGATTGGTCGAAACAGGTTGTTCTCATCACGGGCGCGTCGAGCGGTATCGGTCGGGGCGTCGCCGTCGAACTCGGAAGGCGCGGCGCTTCGGTCGGGTTGTTCGCGCGCCGTGCGGACACTTTGATTGAAGTCGCGGAGGAGGTCGAGCGTGCCGGAGGGCGCGCGCTCGCGTTGGCGGGCGACGTGCGACAGACTGAAGACGTGAACCGCGCCGCCGCGCGCGTGCGCGAGACGTGGGGACGAATTGACGTGCTGGTTGCCAACGCGGGGATGAGCATTGTCGCCTCCGCGAATGATTTGCGCGCCAATGATGTCAGCGAAGTCATTTCCATTAACACCATCGGCGTCGTCAACAGCGTCGCCGCCGTGCTGCCAGACATGATTGAGCGACAAAGCGGGCATCTGGTCGCCATCTCAAGCCTCGCCGCTTATCGCGGGCTGCCGAAGTCGAGCGCCTACAGCGCAAGCAAAGCTGCTGTTTCGACTTTCTTTGAAAGCCTCCGCGTTGATCTCAGAAAGAGCGGCGTCGCCGTCACGACGATTCATCCCGGTTTCATCAAAACGCCGCTGACCGCTAACCGGAAACACCGCCTGCCGTTTTTACTCGAACTCGACGACGCCTCGCGCAAAATCGTTCGCGCCATCGAACGACGCCCCAGCAGCTACGCGTTTCCGTGGCAACTGGCGAGCCTCGTGCGCCTGTTGAAGTTTATGCCCAACTCAATTTACGACCGCATCGCCGCCAACAACTCGTTCCGTGAATGAGAGGAATTTGCGATTTTGGATTTGCGATTGAAAGACCCCGAAACAGCTTTCATCTCAAGTTCAAAATTTGAACCGCACCTCTCCGCCGCAACCGCTCTGAAATTTGAAATTTCAAATCGCAAATCTAAAAACTCGACATGACCATTCTTCAGGCCATCATACTTGGCATCGTTCAGGGACTCACGGAATTCATCCCCATCAGTTCGACGGCGCATCTAATTTTCGCCACGCGGCTGACGCATCTTTCGCAGACGCTCGCTGCCGAACAGTTGACCGCCGTCATCGCCGTCATTCAGTTGGGGACGCTGCTCGCGGTGCTCGTCTATTTCGCGCGCGACATCTGGGCTATCGCCTCGGCGTTTGTGCGCGACCACCTCGCGCTCCTGACGGGCGGCGGACGCCCCGCGCAGTCTGGAAAAAGCGCGAGTGGAAAGGCGGGCGCGGGCGGATTTCTGGGACGGCTGTCGGACGAGGCGCGTCTCGGCTGGCTGATTATCATCGGCTCGATTCCCATCGGCACACTCGGCCTGCTGCTCAAGAAACAGATTGAAGGGCCGTTGACGAAAAATCTCTGGCTCATCGCCACGATGATGATTGCCGTCGCCATCCTGTTAGTGATTGCCGAGCGCGTGGGCAAGCGTCGCAAGGAGATGGCAGACCTCAGTATCAAGGACGCGCTGGCGGTCGGCTTCGCGCAAGTGCTGGCGCTCGTTCCGGGCGCGAGCCGTTCGGGTTCGACCATCATGGGCGGGCTGTTTGCCGGAGAGACGCGCGAGACGGCGGCGCGGTTTTCGTTCCTGCTCTCGATTCCGGCGATTGCCGCCAGCGGGCTGCTCGAACTCTTCAAAGAGGTTGGGAAACTGCCTCCGGGGAGCGGCGCGCCGCTGCTCGTCGCAACTGTTGTTTCCGGTCTCGTCGGCTACGCTTCAATCTGGTTTCTCCTGCGCTTCCTTCGCACGCATTCGACGGGCGTCTTCATCGGCTATCGTCTGATTGTCGGCCTTCTCATCATCGTGCTGCTCGTGCAAGGCATCATCCGACCGCTCTGAAGATCCGACATCTCTAATTCTCTAATGCCAAAAGGTGCTCGCCGGAAGTGTGGGTGTTCGGTTACACTTGTGCATGCCCCTCCTTGCATCCGGCGCAAGCATAATTTTTGAAAGAATGAGGGTCGAAAGAAGTTCCCATGAATGAAGAGAGCAAACGCGAAACCATTTCCCCTTCGCAACGCCCGCGCAGCCCGCGCGTGCCTGTGAATTTCTCCGTCGAATTGGAAGGCCGCACCACAGCGGGCGAACCTTTTAAGACTGAAGCCGAAGCCGTGCGCGTCAGTCGCGGCGGCGCGACGCTCATCTCCGGTGTCTCTGTCCAGATTGGCGCAATCGTTCGTCTGATCCCGCCTTTCGGGCGCGCGCTCGAAGCGGAAGTCAACGGCGTCTGGACAGATGAGACGGACGGCCGCCAGCGCGTCGGCATTAAATTGCTCGACCAGAATGGCTGGTTCGCTGAATAAAGAATGAAAGCAGACTGCGAGACGTTTTCAGAAACTAGACGCTGGATTGTGCGCGCCTGCGACCGCGCACGCGCGTGCGAAATGGCGCGCACGCTCGGCGTCTCGGAAATCGTCGCCGGCCTGCTCATCGCACGCGGCATCGAGGACGAAGAGACTGCGCGCTCCATGCTCCGCCCGACGCTTGAGCAGTTGCACGACCCGCTTCTGATGCTCGGCATGAGAGAGGCCGTCGAGCGCGTTCTGCGCGCCGTCGACGCTGGCGAAAAAATTCTCATCTACGGCGACTACGATGTTGACGGCACGACGGGCACAATCGTTTTACGACGCGCGCTCGAAGTCCTCGGCGCGCGCACAGGCTTTCATGTGCCGCATCGTTTCACGGAAGGCTACGGCATCCGGCGCGACGTGCTGGAGAGAGCGCACGCGGAAGGCTATCGTCTGGTCATCAGCGTTGACTGCGGCATCCGCGCGCACGCGCCGCTCGAATGGGCGCGAGATAACGGCCTCGACGTAATCGTGACAGACCATCACCTGCCGGACGCCGACGAAGGCGCACCGCCCGCGTATGCCGTCTTGAATCCGAACCAGTGCGGCTGCCCGTATCCTGACAAGAATCTCGCAGGGGTGGGCGTTGCTTTCAAACTCGTTCACGCGCTGTTTCGCGCTCGCAGGCGCGAGAATCTCGTGAGCGGTTTTCTCAAGGTCGTCGCCATCGGCACGGTCGCGGATGTCGCGCAACTCGTCGGCGAAAACCGCGCGATCGTCTCGTTCGGCCTCGCGCAACTTTACAAGGCGACTAATCCGGGCTTGCGCGCCTTGATGGAAGTATCGGGCTGCGGTGACGGGCGCGGGATGCGCGCCAGCGATCTCGGGTTTCGCATCGGCCCGCGCATCAACGCGGCGGGAAGGATGGACGCGGCGCGCGCCGTCGTCGAGTTGTTTGAGGCGAAGGACGTGGAAGAGGCGCGCGCTTTGGCAGCGCATCTGGACGCGCGCAACCGCGAGCGGCAAGTGATACAACGGCAGATTACCGAACGCGCGCTCGCCGAAATGGAGCTTGGCAGCAATGCTGATGGCCGAGAGACAGCGGTCGCCGTCATCGCGGGAGATGGCTGGCACAGGGGTGTCATCGGACTCGCCGCTTCCAAAATCGCCGAGCGGCTACATCGCCCGTGCATTGTTATCTCGCTCGATACGGACGGCCTCGGTCACGGCTCGGCGCGCAGCAACGACCATTATCATCTGCTCGACGGGCTGACGGCGTGCGCCGATCTGTTTGTCTCCTTCGGCGGCCACGCGCACGCTGCCGGACTCTCTATCCGCCGGGAAAATATTTCCGAACTGCGCCGCCGTCTGAACGAACACGCCGCGAGCAGGATCGCCGCCGAAGATGTTGTGCCCACGGTCGAGATTGATGTTGAACTTCCTGCGAGCGCGCTCCGGCTCGAACTCTTCGACGAACTCTGCGCGCTTGAGCCGTTCGGCGCAGGCTGGCCGACGCCCGTCTTCCGCACGCGCGATCTGAGGGTCGTCGGCGAGCCGCGCATCATCAAAGAGAGGCACTTGAAACTTCGCGTGGCGGGCGCAGACGGGCGGACGCATGATGCTATCTGGTGGGGCGCAGCCGAAACACTCTCAGCAACTCCGCGCCCCGCCGAACGCATCGAACTGGCCTACACGCTCGACCGCAACACTTGGCAGGGCGAAACGCGCTTGCAGTTGGTGGTCGTGGATATGAAATCAAGTCAGAAGTCCAAACTTTGAAATCGAGAGTCGAGAGCAGTCTTGCCTGATGACGCTCGACTTCAAACTTCAGCCCCGGCGACTGTAAATTCTTTATGCAAGAGATCAGACGGAGAAGAGCGATTGCGATTGGCCTGCGGGCACACGCGCCGAAGTACGTGCGCTTGCTGGCGCTGGCAATGCTCTTCGCCGGTCTGACTTACGTCGGCATCTCTTACTGGCGTCTCAGAAATCACAAAGAGTTTCGGATGCGTAGCGGCCCGGCGCAACTCTCGACGGAGGTGACGCGCTCAGTCGAAGGCTTCGAGCATACCGAGACGCGAAACAACAAACTTTATTTCAAACTGACGGCGGCGCGTGAACTGACTTTCTCCGACGGGCATCACGAACTCGAAGATGTTCACATGGAGGTCTATCCTGAGAAGGGCGATCAACCCGACAAGATCACGGCGCGACGGACGATTGTGCTGGACAACAATACGCACGTCTCTTTCCTCGGCGACGTGAACATCGAAACGCGCGACAACCTCAAGGCCAAAACCGAAGCCATTGACTACAGCATCAACGAGGAATTCGGAACGACGAACGTCCCCATCAGCTTCGAGCGCGAGAATGTCAAAGGGCATGCTGACGGCGCGACGGTTGATGCGAAGAACAAAAAGTTGGAACTGCGGGGAGGCGTCGAAATCACGGTCGAGCCGGGAACGAAGACGAGCGGTGCGCCCGCGCAACTTAGCTCGCGCAGTCGCCCGGTGACGATTCATTCGGCACAGGCGACCTTCGAGCAGCATACGCTGCGTCTCTCTTTCTCCGGCGGCGCGACCGCCGAACAGGAGACGGATATTATGAGCGGCGACACGCTCGCCGCTGTTTTGAACGAGCAGAAGCGCGTCAAGCACGTCGAGGCGCGCGGCAACTCTTACCTGCGAACGATGACGGAAGGACGCGCGGCGGAAGTGCATGCCGTAGATATGGACTTCGAGTTCGACGGCGATCAGAAACTTCAGAACGCACGCGCCCTCCGTGATGTGCGCGCGCGCACGCTCGACGCCGACGCCGAGGTGCAACTGACGACGGCGGGCGATCTCTACGTGGATTTCGTCGCGCAGGGCGAGCGCAGCCTCCTGAAAGAGATGCGCGCCGGAAGTCGTCCAGTGATTACGATGGCTGCGCCGAAGTCGAAAGCGGGAGACCCCGCGGCTGCCAATAAGCGGCTCACGGCTGACGAGGTCAGGCTCTACTGGCGCGCGACGGGGCGTGACCTCGAACGCGCACAAGCCGACGGCAACGCCGAACTTTTTGTCGAACCCGTGAACCCGACGCCGACGGCGGATAAGAAGACGCTGCAAGCCAAACTCTTCAACTGCGAGTTCTACGAAGTTAACAATCTCGCACGCGAGTTTACCGCGTCAGGCAACGCGAAAGCCGTGTTTGACCCCGTGCAGCCCACGGAGAAGCGCGGCACGCGCACGCTGACCTCCACGCTGATGACCGCGCGGTTCGTCCGCGAGACGCAGGACATCGAGCGCATTGACGCCGACGGCGAGGCTCGCTTCAACGAACTCGAACGCACGCTCACGGCGCAGAAGATGGCGGCGGTCTTCGCGCAGCAGGCGTTGGAGCGAGTTGACGCGACCGGCAATGCCAAGTTCAACGAGCGCGACCGCAACGGGCAGGCGGCCTCTATTCTTTACACGGCGGGAGATGGGTTGGTACGCCTGCGCGGCGGCGACCCGGTCGTGTGGGACGCGCGCGCGCGCCTGAAGGCTTCCGAGATTGATTCGGATACGCTCAACAAAATCTCTTACGGGCGCGGGCGCACGACGACGACTTATTACAGTCAGGAGCAGACCGGCGGCGCGACGCCTTTCGGCAAAGTCAAAAGTCCGGTCTTCATCTCTTCGGCGAGCGCCGAGTTTCAGCACGATGCGGGAATCGGGATTTATACGGGCGACGCGCGCGCATGGCAGGACGACAATTTCGTTAAGGCCGATAAAATAATTCTCCGGCGCGACGCCAAACGAATGGAAGGCGAAGGCAACGTGCAGAGCGCGCTCTATCAGGCGCGACGTAAAGACGCGAGCGGCAATCGCACCATCGTTCCCGTCTTCGCCTCGTCCAACCGGATGTTCTTCACGGACGCCGAGCACCTTTTGCACTACGAAGGCAACGTGGACATCAAGCAGGGCACGGAGCGCATCAACGCCGAGGTGTCCGACGTTTACCTGTTCTCGGATTCTTATGAAGTTGAACGGACGGTGGCGCAGCGCAACGTCGTAGTCACGCAACCGGGCAAGCGCGGCACGAGCGATTGGGCGCAATACACGGCAGCCGACGAAACTGTTGTTTTAACCGGCAACCCCGCGCGCGTCGAAGACCCGCAGCAGGGAACTTCCGAGAGCCGTCGCCTGACCATCTACCTGCGCGAAAACCGCGTCGTTTCCGATGGCGGCCAGAGCAAGCAGAATACAGGGCGCGTGCACTCGACGCACAAGATTAGAAAGCAGCCATAAGTCTCAGAGTCTAAAGAACGCTCAGAAGAAGACGGCTTTCAGATTCTCTCTGTTCGATGAGAGAGAAGCTTACCGCACATGCCACGGAATTTTGCGCTGGATTATGAAAACCGAAGAGATCATCGAAACTACGAGGCGGGAGGCTTTGGAAGAGCGTCAGGCGCGAGACGCGCGCGTGCCTTCGGCGACGGCGCTGGCTGGTTTCGAGTTGGCGAAGCATTACGGGAAGCGGCGCGTGGTGGACAACGTGAGTTTGCATGTCGAGCAGGGCGAAGTGGTCGGATTGCTCGGCGCAAACGGCGCGGGAAAGACGACCACTTTTTACATGATTATCGGGCTTGAGCGTCCCGACGCGGGGCGTATTCGTCTGGGCACGCGCGATATCACGAAGCTTCCGATGTACCTGCGCGCGCGGCTCGGCGTCGGCTACCTGCCGCAGGAGCCTTCCGTCTTTCGCAAAATGACGGTCGCGGAAAATATCCTCGCCATCCTCGAAACTTTGGGACTCAACCGCCGCGAACGCAACGCGCGGCTTGAAGAGCTTTTGGAAGAGTTCGGCATCGCGCATGTGCGTCACACGCGCGGCGACGCCCTCTCCGGCGGCGAAAGGCGACGCACGGAAATCGCGCGCGCGCTGGTCACGCAGCCGCAATTTATTCTGCTCGACGAGCCGTTCGCCGGTATTGACCCGAAGGCCGTGGACGATATTCAGAACATGATTCTTTACTTGCGCGGGCGCGGCATCGGCATCCTGATTACAGACCATAACGTGCGCGAGACGCTCGGCGTCACCGACCGCGCCTACATCATGGCTGAAGGCCGCATCTTCCGTTCGGGCGCACCGCTCGAATTGACGGAAGACCCGGAAGTGCGCCGTCTCTACCTCGGCGAAAAATTTCGTATGTGAGGGGCTGCACTCTTTTTCTGTAAATCGGTTATAATCCCTCCCGTGCCGCCCGACAGCGCGGCGAATCTGAATCAAACACGCAAATTTAAGATATAGGTTTTAGAGCAAAGGTATGTCCGTCAAGCTCACCACCAATCTTTCGCAACGGCTCGTGCTGACGCCGCAACTACGCCAGCGTATTGAGATGTTGCAGATGACCACCGTCGAGTTAACCGAACTCATTCAGCAGCAGCTCCTCGAAAATCCAGTGCTCGAAGAAGTGGCGCAGCAGGACGAGAAGCGCGAGCTTGAGAAAGATATTATTGACCATCTGACGGGCGCAGATGTTGACCCCGCAGGCTTCGACGCGTCCGCCGCCGACGCTTCAAACGGCGCTTCGGGCAACGGAACCGGCGACCTCTCAGTGATGGAAGCAGCCATCGGCGGCGTTGATGCGCCCGCGAGCGACGCGAGCACGTCTGCCGAAATCGGCGACGACGATTTCGATTCCGTCGAGCCGGCGAGCGATGCGTTTGAAGAGATAGATTTCGGGCGCGAGTTTCAGGACTATCTCGACCCCGGGTATAAGACGCAGGAGTTTGAGTACAAAGAGGATGGGCCGACCTTCGAGCAATTCCTGACGCGCGCTCCGTCGCTCTCCGAGCATCTCATCTGGCAACTGCACATGACGCATGTGGACGAGTCGCTCTGCGACGTGGCCGAGTGCGTGATCGGCAATCTCGACAGTGACGGGCGGCTCAACGCCACGAACGAAGAGATGGCGGCGCTGGGCAACTGTTCGGTCGAGAGGGTGGAAGAGGCGCGCCAGATCGTCATGCGTCTCGACCCGGTCGGGTGCGGCGCGCGTGATGCGCGCGAATGCCTGCTCGTCCAACTCGAAACGCGCGGCACAGGAGAATGCCCGCGCAAAGACGCTGAATGCCTCGCGTCGAGACTGATCGGCGAACACTCGCTCGTTGACTTGCAGCAGCACAAGCTGCCGAATCTCTCCAAGCAGATTGGCGTGCCCGTCGAAACGCTCGTCGCCGAAATCGGGCACATTCGCGTGCTCGATCCTTATCCGGGTCGCCGCTACTCTTCGGAAGAGCCGATTCTCATCGCCCCCGAAGTCTTCATCGAGAAAGTCGACGACGAGTACGAAATCTATTTTGCAGACGACGGAGGGCCGCGCCTGCGGATCAGTCAGAGCCTTCAATCCATGCTTGGCCGGCAGGAGACGACCAAAGAGACGAAGGATTTCATCAAGGAGAAGATGCGTTCGGCGGTTGATTTGCTACGAAACATCGAGCATCGTCGCCAGACCATCTTCCGCGTCGTCGAATGCATCGTCCGCCGCCAGCGCGAATTTCTCGACAAAGGCGTGCAGTTCATCAAGCCGATGATGCTCAAAGATGTCGCCGAAGATACGGGGATGCATCTTTCGACCGTCTCGCGCGTCGTCAACCGCAAGTTCGCGCACACGCCACAGGGCGTCATCGAGCTACGCCGCTTCTTCACCGAAGGCATGCTCAACGAAGAGGGCGAAGAAGTCTCGACGCGCATCATCAAGCTGAAGATCAAAAAGCTGATTGAGGAAGAGGATTCGCACAACCCGATTACGGACGATCAGGTGGTTAAGATTTTAATCCGGGATGGCATCAAGTTGTCGCGCCGCACGGTGGCGAAGTATCGCGACCAGATGCAGATTCCCGGCTCGCGCGAGCGCAAAGCCGTGGTCTGAAGAGAAGATGGCAAAAGGCTCGGAGGTTAAAAGGCGAAAGGGAATTTTGTCTTCCCATTTTCCCCGCTACCCTTTGCCCGTTTACCCCTTGTTCTTTCCCTCGCGCGGCGTTAAAAGTTTAAGCAATTCAAATCCAATATGAGTCGGTGTGGGCGGGAGTCGAACGATTCGACCCGCAAGCGTCCAGCATTCTTCACCGGCGAAAGGGGAAGCACTGATGAGGTTCGAGTACACGGGTCGCCACATTGACGTAACGCCAGCCATCCGCAGTCACGTCGAAGAGCATTTCCAGAAAATCGATCATATCTTTCAAGACTCTTCGACCGCCTCCGCTCACGTCATCATTCAGGTCAACAAGAATCGCCACATCGCCGAAATTCTTCTCCACTGGCGCGACTTGACGCTCACCGCGACCGACACCAACGCAGACATGTATCAGGCATTGACGCGCGCCATTGACAAGATCGAAAAGCAGGTCTTGAAGATGAAGAAGAAGATGATTGATCGCAAGCAGGGCGCGACTCCGCTTTCGGCGCTCGCCCCGCAGGACACGACTACGGCGGCGTCGGACGGCGAGGCTTCAGCCCGTCCCGCCCCGCGCATCGTCAACGCTCGCGGCTACCGCGTCAAACCGATGACGGCTGAAGAGGCGGCGATGAGTTTGTCGGACGACACAAACCAGTTTCTCGTCTTCCGCGATTCCGATACGAGCCGTATCAGCGTGCTCTTCAAACGTAAGGACGGCAACTTCGGCTTGATTCAGCCGTAACTTTAGCCGAACATTTGAGCGTCAACTTTCGGCGCGGCGGGTGAACTTATTATCATGTGATAATCTCGCACCACTGCCGCGCCGAAGGTTTATCAACGCCGGTTTTCAGTTGTTCTTCTTCTGCGCGCCTTGGCGTCTTTGCATGAGAAAAAGTTTCGCGCAAAGATGCCGCTCGAATCCAGATAACGATGAACGTCAACTCAAGCGAGCGCCCCGTGATTACGGTCAGCGATTTTCTCAAGCACGCTCCGGCGCGTCTCAAACTCGAAGTGCTCGCCGGAGGGCGCGGCACGCCGACGCACGAAATCAACGCCGCGCGCATCCAGAAATTAGGGCTGGCGCTCGCAGGATTTACACACTACGTCCATCCGGGGCGCTTGCAGATTGTCGGCCAGAGCGAAATCTGGTATCTCGGACAGATGTCTCCGGCACAGAGACGCGAGGCGATTGGCAATCTCGAACTTGAGAAGATTGCTTGCGTGCTCGTCACAAAGGGATTGCAGCCGCCACTCGAATTGATTGAAGCTGCCGAACAGGCTGTGCTGCCGCTCATTCAAACTTCGCTTGTCAGTTCACTCGCCATCGCCGTCATCACGGATTTTCTACAGGAGGCTCTCGCGCCGCACGAACTTCGCCATGGCGTGCTGCTGGAGATGTACGGGATGGGCGTCTTTATCGAAGGAAAATCGGGCGTCGGAAAATCGGAATGCGCGCTCGACCTGATTGTGCGCGGGCATCGTCTCGTCTCGGATGATATGGTCGAAGTGCGACGCACCGCGCCGGATCAACTTCTGGGCAGCGCGCCCGAACTGTTGCGCGAGCACATGGAGATTCGCGGCCTCGGCATTCTCAATATTCGCGATTTGTTCGGCGTCTCGTCCATCAGCGGGCCGAAGCAGATCAATCTCTCGATTCGTCTCAAACGCTGGGAAGACGCGGGAGAAGTGGAACGGCTCGGACTCGATGCCAGTACCACGGAGATTCTCGGCGTCAGCGTGCCGCAGGTGCTCTTACCGGTCAGTCCGGGTCGAAATCTCTCGACGCTCGTCGAGACGGCGGTGCGTGTTCACCTTCTGCGCGTGCGCGGTTACAATGCGGCGCAGGAGTTTGTCGCGCGACACAGTAGAATGATTGAAGCGCCGGACGAGGAATCGCGCGGCGCGGTCGCGGAAGTCGAAGCGGGCGAGCAGGACGAACGGCAGGACGCACAATGAAGGGCAACAGACGAGCGCGCCAACGGGCGGAGACAAACGAGACGAGCGCGCCCGACATTGTCGTCATCACGGGCTTGAGCGGGTCGGGGATGTCTTCGGCCACCAACGCGTTTGAAGACCTCGGCTATTTTTGCGTGGACAATCTGCCGCTCACGCTGCTGCCGACTTTCGCGCGACTCGTCCAAAGCGATGACTACGATGGCAACAAGCCGCACATCGAACGCGCCGCGCTCGTCATCAATATCCGCGAAGGGCAATTCCTGAGCGAGTTCCCCGCGCGCTTGAAGGCGTTGCGCGCGAGCGGCCTGAGTGTCTTCGTGCTCTACCTTGAAGCGTCCGACGAGGCGCTGGTGCGCCGCTTCAGCGAGACGCGGCGGCCTCATCCCTTCGATACCGGCGACGGCCTGCTTTCGTCCATCCAGAGCGAGCGGCATGCGATGGAAGAGATACGCGCGCACGCCGACCACATCACGGACACTTCCGAGCACACCGTCCACACGCTGCGCCGCCAACTCATCGAACGCTTTAGCCCCCACCTCGCGGGGACGCCGATGCGCGTGCTGGTCACGAGTTTCGGGCACAAGTACGGCGGGATGCGCGACGTGGATTTACTCTTCGACGTGCGGCATCTGCCGAACCCGCATTTCGTGCCGGAGTTGCGCGACCTGTCCGGCCACGACCGCCGCATCGTCAAATACTTGACCGCGAGCGACGAAGCCAAAGAGACCATCAAGCGTTTCGGCGACCTGCTCGACTATCTTTTGCCGCTCTATCGCCGCGAAGGGAAATCCTACGTGACGGTCGGCATCGGATGCACCGGAGGCCGTCATCGCTCGGTGATGGTGGCGAATTCGCTGGCGCGTCGTCTGCGGCGCGCCGGATTCGATGCCGTCGCCACACACCGCGACATCTCCAAAGCGAAGCGGCACAAGGTTGTGAATGAAACACGGAAGGCGGAAGATAGCAGGCGCAAAGCCGAAGGCGGTAGGTCGTAGATAGTTGGAACGCGCACCGCTTCGAGCGGTATCATGGTCGCCGGTCGTAACATTCTATAGACGGAGTAGACGAATGCCGGGAACAGTAAAAGCTGAAGGCGCACATAGCACGCCTCTACGGCGCGTCGCGGGCGTCGTCGTGACGCACGGTCATTTGGCGAATGAACTGTTGGCCGCGGCGGAGACCATCATCGGCGCGATTAAGCACATCACGGCGGTCTCTATCGGCTGGCACGACGACGTTGATGCGGCGAGCGACGAGATCGAGCGCGCCATCACGCTCGTCTCCGAAGGGCGCGGCGTGTTGTTGCTGACGGATATGTTCGGGGGCACGCCGACCAACATCGCCGGGATGTTTTTGAAAGAGGGCGAAGTCGAAGTTGTGACGGGCGTCAACCTGCCGATGGTCATTAAGCTGGCCGGGCAGACCGGCAGTGAATCGCTCGCCGAAATCGCTCGCCTCGTGCGCGATCAGGGGCGCGAAGGAATTTATCTGGCGGGCGAACTGCTGGCCGGAGCAAAGAAAGAGTAACGTTCAGAAGAAGGTTTAAATGAAATGCTCGAACGGCACGTCACGGTCACGAATCGTCTGGGTTTGCATGCGCGCGCGGCGGCGCGGTTGGTGCGAACTGCGAGCGCGTACCGTTGCGCCCTCAGACTTGAGCGCGCAGACCGTAGCGCCTCGGCTGATGCAAAATCAATTCTCAGCGTCTTGATGCTGGCGGCGGCGCGGGGCACGGAGTTGCGAGCCACAGCCGAGGGCGCGGATGCCGAGGACGCTTTGCGCGCGGTCTGCGAGTTGATCGCCAGCGGGTTCGGTGAAAAGGAAGAGTAGTGAGCAGTCGAAATAAAAGGCGTCGGACGGAAGAGCGCTTGAAGGGCGTCCCCGTCTCTGAAGGTTTGGGTGTGGGGCGCGTGCTGCGTATTCACAGCGGCGCGAGGCAACAAATCTATAAAGCGACGCTTGATGAGTCAGACCTCGAAGGCGAGACGCGCCGCTTTCGCGCTGCCGTCCGCCTCGCGCGCAGGCAGTTGCACGCCATCAAGCGACGCGCCGAACGTGCGCTCGGAGCCGAGCACGCATATATCTTCGACGCGCATCTGCTCATGCTTGAAGACCATAAGCTGCATGATGACATCGAGGGCATGATTCTCGATGAGCGAGTTAACGCCGAATGGGCGGTCAAGGTCGTCACGGACAGACTGCTCGCCGTCTATACCGAAATCAAAGACGATTACCTGCGCGAGCGTAGTTCAGATATTGAAGACGTGACGCGCCGCATCCTCGTCGCGTTGAGCGGCGAGAGTAGCCTGCACGGCAGACGCCTGACCGCAGATTCCGTTATCGTCGCCGAAGAGTTGATGCCTTCGGCTGCCGCCGAACTCGATTTCGCGCACGTCAAAGCGATTGTCACGGATGCCGGGGGCTGGACTTCACACACGGCGATCATTGCGCGCGGCTTGGGCATCCCTTCAATCGTGGGCGTGCGCGACCTCTACCGTCGCGCGCGCACGGGCGACGGCATCATCGTTGATGCACGGCGCGGCGAGGTCGTGCTGCATCCTTCGCCTGAGACCGTTGAACTCTACAAAACGGACAAGGCGGCCCGCCCGCTCGCGGCACGCACAATCCCAAGCGACGATGGCACGCGCGCGAGCGGCGACGCCATGCGCGCTCCGCTCGTCACAGAGGACGGAGTCGAAATCATCCTCCGCGCCAACGTCGAACTGCCTGCCGAATACCAAGGCATCGCACGCTTCGGCGCACGCGGGATCGGGCTTTATCGTTCTGAGTTTCTTTTGTCGCTGCACGGCTCGATGCCCGACGAGGACGCACAGTGCGCGGCCTATGTCGAGATTGCAAAGTTGGCGGGCGATGACGGCGCGACTATCCGCCTGTTCGATCTCGGCGGCGACAAGATGGGTGCGGATTACGAGACCAGCGGCGAGCGCAACCCCGCGCTCGGACTGCGCGCCATTCGTTTCTGTCTCCAGAGAGAGGATGTCCTGCGCCGGCAGGTGCGCGCCGTATTGCGCGCGGCGTCGGAGGGCAAACTCGATCTCGTGTTGCCGATGATTTCGGACATCACGGACGTGCGCCGCGCGCGCGCGATTATCGAAGACGAGCGGTCGCGGCTCAAAGTTGAAGGCCGCGCAGCCGGGCGGGTCAGAATCGGCGCGATGATTGAAGTTCCGTCGGCGGTCTTCATCGCCGGAAAGCTGGCGCGCGAAGTTGATTTCTTCAGTCTCGGCACGAACGACCTCGTGCAATATCTGCTGGCGGTTGACCGTAGCAACGACGGGGTGGCGGACTGGTTTCGCTCGCTTCATCCGAGCGTGCTGCAAAGCATCGGACTCACCATCGCCGCTGCACGCGAGGCTTCGATTCCGGCAATCATCTGCGGCGAGATGGCGGCGACTCCCGCTTATGCGCTCGTGCTCGTCGGATTAGGCGCGCGCGAATTGAGTATGACGGCCTCTTCGATTCCGCGTCTCAGAAGAATACTGTCCGGAATTGACAGCCGCCGCGCTGCGGAAATTGCCGCTGCGTGTCTGGAATGCGGCACGGCTGACGATACGGAAGCGCTGGTGCGCGAGCGACTCGGCGCACAGTGGCCGCATCTTTTTCCGCCGGAAACCTTGCCAGCCGTGAAAAATAACAGTTAGAATCGAAAGCGCGGGATTGTTGGAGCATTCTCCCGCGTCCCCTTGTCCTTTGAAAGTCAGTTTTCTCGACCGCGCCGCTTCATTTCCCAAGCGCCCGCCGGGCGCACAGCGTTGAAGAAATTCTTGGACAGAAATCCCTTTATCAATGAGAATATGAGAGGCTGCCAGCCCCGTGCATTGTTTCTCTGCGAAAATCGTGCGTTTAGTAGTTTAATTTGTCAGAGGGCACGCCCGGTCAAGCCATTTCTTGAAGGGCGTGCGGGATATTACAAGCGAGGGTTTACGAGGCGCTTACAAGACCAATGCCCGGTCTCGCGGCGCGTCGTTTCAAATTGAAGGAAGTTGAGTGCTGTATGAAAAAAGCTTTATCTCTGGTCGCGCTTCTTTTGGGCGCGCTTAGTGCTCAGGCGGCGCATGTGCAATCGGCGAACGTCCGCGTCGGGCCGCTCGCGGAAGAGAGAATCGCTGAGAGCGCACCCGCGTCGAAGAAAGAAGAGAAGGCCGCCGCCGCACGGCCAAACCCGCGAAACGACTCGAAGGACGAGCCGAAGAGAGTTAACGCGGAAGAAGCACGCAAAGCTGCCCGCGACGAGAAGAAAAAGAACGACGCGGCGACGAAGACCCCGACAGCCGTCTCCGCAAACACGAGCGCCGCGTCTCCTTCGGAATCCAGCGCCCCGGCCATGACGAGCGACGCACCCTCGAAATCCACGAACGGCGCGAGCGTTCCCCTCGGCTCTCCTTCGCAAAACATACTTCCCGCAGACACCTCCGACTCCGGCTCTTTCCCCAACTCGCCGCCCAAAACTTCCGCGCCCTTGACCGTCAGTGCTTCCACGTCGGCGACTGCCGCGTCCTCCGCGCTGAGTTCAATCTATCGTATCGGCGCGGGCGACGTTTTAGACATTCGCCTGCTCAACGACACCAACCCGCGCGCTTCGACGCTCTTTACCGTGATGGCCGGAGGGCTTTTGGAATATCCGCTGGCGGGCGACCCTCTGAACGTCGCGGGGATGACCACGGAGGAATTGTCCGGGCAGTTGATCGCAGAGTTAAAGCGGCGTGCCGTCTATGAGAAACCGCAGGTGCGCGTCAGCGTGCGCGAATATACGAGCCATACGGTGATGGTCAGCGGTCTGGCGAATGATCCGGGCGCGAAAATCTTGCGCCGCGAAGCCGTCCCGCTCTACGTCGTCATCGCCGAAGCGCAGCCGAAGCCGGAAGCCGGTCGCGCCGTCGTCATCGCGCACAACGATGGGCAGAGCAAGACGATTGATTTGAACGACGCGGTGGCGATGAACGTGCTCGTTCATCCGGGCGATGTCGTGACGTTGATTTCCCGTCCGCCGGAGTTTTACTTTATCGGCGGGCAGATCGGCTCGCCGGGACAGAAAGATTTTCATGCGGGACTGACGCTCACGCAGTCCGTCCTCGCCTCCGGCGGAGTGACGCGCGCGGCGGGCGCGACGATGATTCGCGTTTCGCGGCAGGGCGCGGACGGGCGTCTCGTCTCGACCGAGTACGTTTTGCAGAATATCGAGGGAGGGAAAATCCCCGATCCAGTTTTGCAGCCGGGCGACCGCATCGAAGTCGGCAATCGCAAAAAATAAGAGGAAAGCTGTTTTAAATTCCCGATACTAAAGGCGTCTTGCTCAAGGCTGTCTGAGGTTGTATTATCCGCCGTGCCGGTCTCGCTTGCGACCCTTCAGACGCGCACGCTCGCGTCTCACACAAAACCGGCAAAACCTGAACCAGAACATCTCGGAAAAACGCGCACCGGCCTCCCGGAGGAATGATTACTTTGATTATGCGAAACAAAATCGGCGCAGCAGCGCTTGCGGTAGCTCTCGTCTTAGCTCCCTTCACGTCGGTCGCCGCGCGCTCTGTCGCTCGCCACGATTCGGGCGGGGTCGCGCAGGACGACGCGCCGAGCGATGCCGAGCAGACTCTCTTTACAAAAGGACAGAACCTCTTTATCCAAGGCCACTACGATCAGGCCGCGACCGTCTTTCGAGACTTTCTTAAAACTTACCCGAATAGCGTCGTCACCGATTTGACTCTGCTCTGGCTCGGACGCTCTTATATGCAGTTGGGACAGTTGCAGGAAGCCGAAGTGGTCGAGCAACGTCTGCGCGCAATCAAGGACACGCCTTTTATAGACATCTACAACATCGAACTTCAAGCGGCACGCCAGGAGGCCGCGACACGCGGCGGCGCACGCAAAGACGGCGGAAGCGAAGCCAACAAGCCACGCACAGTTCCTTCTCCAGATACGGTGGTTGCCAGCGCCACTCCGCCGCCCGTCGCGCACCCAATCGCCACGCCGACCCCCTCTGTTCCGCGCAAATCCAATCCTCCTTCTACAGACATCGCGAGTACCACGACGAAATTGCCGACCATCAATCGCCGGAGCGAGGGCGATAGCCGTCGCCCGCGCATGACGAATCCGCGACAGGCGCAAAATCCTCCCGCAGAGGTCGCGCGCAACAACAATAGCGAACGCCTCGCACCCTCGACGAGCGCGACGCCCGTGCCGCAGACCCCCACGCTCCCCAACACCGACAGGCAGCCAATCGCCTGCAACTACCCAACCGCAGTCCGCCAACCCGTGACACCAATCGCCACGCCGACTCCGCCGCCTACGCGCGTGAGCGAAACCAGCGACCCGGCTCTCCGTTCCTCTGCGACCAACAGTGCTCCAATCGAAGCCGCGCCGCAGAGCGGAGGTTTTAGCATCACGGTCAAGCAAGTACCGAACTTGCAGCTTGCGCTCAGTCGCGCGACGCTCGCCGCTTCACCCGGCCAGTCCGTGCAGATGCCGCTCACCGTCACCAACGCAGGAAACAAAGAAGACCAATTTCGACTTGAGACAGATCTGCCCGCCGAGTTTCAACCGACCTTCAGCCCGGCGACCGGCGGCTCGGACACGGGGCTGCCGATCATGATTACGCCGCAACTTCCACGGGGCGCAAGCTATGACGTGATGCTCAACGTCCGCATCCCGGACAATGCGCCCGACAACCAGCAGCGCAGTTTCTTCGTCCGCGCCGCATCGCAGGCCGACTACCAGATTTCGCGCGTGCAGGATGCTTCGCTGACCGTCGTCGCCGCCGCGCTCGTCGCTTCAGCGAACGTCACGCAGGAGACGGTCATGCCCGGCGAGACGTTTACGCAAAACATCTCGATGCGTAATCAGGGCAGCGCGACGGCACGACAAGCGCGCGCCGATTTCGTCTTCAGTCCAGACTTTGAACTGGTCAACGCCAACCCCGCGCCGATTCAGTACGACCGCGCCTCGCGCACGGCTGTCTGGCTGTTGGGCGATTTAGACTCGCGCGCCGGACGCGATATTTCCGTCACGCTCCGCGCCGTCTCTGACGCGCTGGCAGCAACGCGGTCGGTCGGACGCGGGACGATGAAGACGGCGAGTCTGACGACCGCTTCAAACTTCGACGGGCCGAGCATCACGGTCGGGCGCGTCCCGCGCGCACGCCTCGACCCGGTCTCGACCGATTTGACGGCGACCCCCGGCGATACCATCTATATTCCCTTCATCGTCCGTAATCCAAGCAATTATCCTGAGAGTTTCGGCTTGCAAACGGTCGCCCCGGGTGCGCCCGCCGCGACTATCTTCGCCGACAACAACGCCGACGGCTTGCATCAAGAGAGCGAGCAGGCCATCACGCAAACGACTGCGATTGACCCGCGCGGCGGACAGTTCCCCGTATTGCTGCGCGTGGACATCCCGCGCAACACACCCGACCGCCAGCAGTATGCCTACAATCTCGTGACGCGCGCTCTTTCGACGCAACAGCGCGTCGCCACCGAAGCGGGGACGGTGTTGAAAGTGGCCGCGCCGCGCGTCCGCGTGCGCGCCGAACTGGGCGCGGTCGAGATCGCACCGGGCGAGGCTTTCTACTATCGTCTCGTGCTCGTCAACGATGGCGCAGGATTGGCGAAGAACCTCATCGTCAACGAATTGTTGCCAGCCGGATTGCAATTCGTCTCATCCGACCCGGCGCTCAGTACGCAGGACGCTGCCGGTGGAGCGCAACGCTTCGTGTGGCGTGTGACGGAACTATCTCCCGGCGATACGGCGGTGCTGAAGGTGTCAGTTCGTTTGCAGGTGAACGCCGCTGCCGAAGCCACGCTTTCGCCGCGCCACTCGCTACAGTATCAGGACACGAACGGCAATTCCTATCAAGGTCAATGAGAGACGCCGGAGTGCGGGGGCGGAGCGACAGGTAGAGATGCAATCAACAGACCTGTCCGTTTCTCCATCCACGCGCTTTTCTCTCGCACCGCCCACGCCCGCCGCGCGCGTGCGTCTCACGCATTTACTAATCGCTAAGGCCATCGTCGAAGCGTTGCTGGTCGGCGCGCTCGCCGTAGGCTTTTACTATTTCGCTTTCAATCCGCATTTTCGAGGCTCGGTTGACGAGGCTGATGCGCGCCGTGTTTCCGGCTGGGTGCTCGACGAGTTGCAGCCCGCCGCGCACGTCGAGGTGCAACTCTACGTTGACGATAAATTTGTGGCGAGCCGTCTGGCCGACGAGGCGCGACCGGATATTCGCACGGCGGGACGCGCCGCAGACGAACGCCACGGCTTCACCTTTCCCTTACAGATAGCTCAGGCCGGAGAACACGAAGCGCGCGTCTATGCGGTGCATTCGAGTGGCGGCGGTGTGCGCCGGACGTTGCAACTTATCGGGCACGCCATGAGTTTTAAAGTTTCGGAAGCGACCGTCGGCGACGCAGCGAGCGGCGCGTCGACGGATGACCGGGAAGAGAAAGCGACTCAATCGAAAGGGAAGTGAGAGTTTTGAGGGTGGCCGTGCGGGAAGCATTGGAGCTAACAGAAGTGGAACTTTCATCCGCGTCCGGCGCAAATGAAGATCGCGCGCTGGCAATTTGGGAGATTGCGTCCGTCATCATCTCGGCGTTGATGGCTGAATGGGTCGTCCTTTCGCTGGCCGGAAGAAACAAGATTGTCATCCTCATTCCCGTCGCCCTCGCCTTCGGCTTCATCATATGCTCGCATCGCCTGCGGCGCGAGACGCCGCGCGAAATCGGTTGGCGTCTGGATAATTTCTTCGAGGCATCTCGCCTGTTAATGTTGCCGATGCTTTTATTTACGGCGGTGTGCATACTGATGGGATGGTTGACGGGCGGGCTGAATTTGCGGCAGTGGCAGAGCGGTTGGTCGTTTGTCAGTGTGCCGACGCTCGGCATCTCTTGGGGATTAGTGCAGCAGTACGTCCTGCAAGGATTTATCAACCGCCGCACACAGATTATCTGGGGGCGCGGCGGATTGAGCATCTTTATCGTCGCCACACTCTTCGCGGTGCTGCACCTGCCGAATCCTGCGCTGATCATCGCGACTTTTATCGGCGGCCTCGTCTGGGCTTACGTCTACCAGCGTGCTCCGAACCTGCCCGCGCTGGCGATTTCACACGGCATTATGACTTGGGTGCTAATTTCGACCCTTCCCGCGACGCTCCTCAACAATCTGCGCGTCGGCTTCAAATACTTCGGCTGAACGCGCGGCACGCCGTCGCTATATTGGTTCCATGTTTGAACATTCGAGGCTTTAGTGCTGTACGTGTTGAACGCTGATTTGCTATACTTCAACGCGTCATGCAAGAGAGTAGGTCGGGCGGTCGCCGCCGTTTATCCTTCGGGATGCGCGGGGGAGGAAAGTCCGAACACTATAGGGCAGCGAGCCTGCTAACGGCAGGGCGTCGGGCATGGAAATAGCTGTTAAGTCAGCGATTTCGATGCCGGGCGACGACAAGTGCAACAGAGAACAGACCAGCCTGCTTGAAGCGTCTCTGGCATCGGAAGGTGTCGGCTTCGCAGGTGATGGGTGAAACGGTGCGGCCTAAACCCGCAAGGGGGAGGCTTAAAGTAAGAGCGCACCAGCGCGTGTGGTGACATGCGCGGCTAGGCAAACTCCTCGCAGTGCAAGACCAAATAGGGAGGCGTCAACAAGGGCTGCCCGCCCGATGCGCCCGGCTCGACCAGAGTTCGGGGCAACGACCTCCGGGTAGGTCGCTCGATCCAACCGGCGACGGTTGGGCTAGATGAATGATCGCTACCCCGGTTTTTAAAAGCTGGGGCACAGAATTCGGCTTACAGACCTGCTCTCAATTTGCATGGCGTTAAATTCTAAACTGCGCACAGACGACTCAACACGATGACTGCGCGCCCGATTCCACTTCGAGGAGAATAACAGAGAATGGCGAACCGGAAGGGAGTCTTCATCGGGGCTTACGTCCCGGCGGACTTAAAGAAATCTCTCCAGCAGCGCGCGGCCAGCGAGCATCGCACGCTCTCACAAGAGATTACGCGTATTCTGGAAGAGGCCGTCCGGGGCGCGCGACTGCCGCCGGGCTTCATTGACCGCCGCGCTCCGAACTCGCCATCACGTCGCCGACAGAGCGACCCGCTGCCGCGACGGCGACGCGACGACGTGCCCTACATACCCGATCCGGATTCTCAACCTTCGGGTGACGACTAACCAGCGTTCACCTAATCTGCGAAGTTTGCGGAAGGCATCCGAGCGGCGCGCACCGAGAGAGATTCGAGAGACCCCCACTCATCTTCCAGCGCGGCACGGATGCCTTCTTTAATGCACGCGTCCGAGCATCTTAATCGTCGTTTGATGCTCAAAGAGAAACGGCGTTGAATGTTAAAGCGGGTCACGGTAGCATCGGAGACCGGCGTAGTTGGGCAGCCTCAACTTTAAGGATAGGCGGCAGCGTCGTCGCCTTTCCAACTTCTATTTGCTACACTTTGAAACATAGATTCATTCGTATCAAACAGGCATTTCGCTGTGAGCAAGCAAAAAGCAATCTTTCTCGTCATCGGGGTAGTCGTCGGCTTTATTGTCGGATTCGCCGTCGCCAACAGCGCGAATCGCACCGATCAGGATGCGTTGCGCGCCGAGAACGCGCGTCTGAAATCCGACCTGCAAAAGAACAGCGCGGCGGGACAGCAGACGGCCAGCGCGCCCGCCGAGCAGGGAGGATTGCCGAAGATTTCCGAGGAGCAAATGCGCGCCGCCGTCAAGAAAGCAGATGACAGCCCTTCCGACGCGAGCATTCAGAAGATGTCCGGTCAAGTTCTCTTTCTCTACGCGACGCAGACGGGTGATGCAGGGGTCATACCCGACGCCGCACGCATTTTGAAACGCGCGCACGAAGCTGCCCCGAAAGACTTTGAAAGTTTAATGTTGCTCGGCAATGCGCTTTTCATCCTCGCGCGCAACGGCGAACCGGCGCGTCTCGGTGAAGCTCGCGCCGCCTACGAAAAAGCTCTCACACTCGAACCCGACGACCCGACCGCCCACACCAGCCTCGGACTGACGTACTTTTATGATCGGCCCTCAGACCCGCAACGTGCGATTGCCGAATATCGCAAATCGCTGGCGAAAGAGCCGGGCAGCGAGATGGCTTTGCAGGGCATGTCAGCCGCGCTGATTGCCGTAGATAATTTCGCAGAGGCGCAGAAGATGCTCGCCGAGCTTGAGAGGGCGAATGCATCGAATTCGCAACTTCAAAATCTGCGCGCGCAGCTTGCACAGAAGAAGAACGCCGCGAAGGAGAAGGATTGAAATACATTTTCTTACTCGGACTCTTCACGTTTATCGCCGTGCTCATCTACTGGCGGCTGCGCCCATACATTCAGGTGGCGCGACGCATCTTCGGCGCGGTACGTGATGTAGGCCGGATGCAAATGCCGCAGGAGCATGCCGATCTCTCACGCCGTCGCAGCCGTAGCCCTCAACAAAAAGTTCCCACAGCCGACGAGAAACTCGTGCGCTGTGCGAGTTGCGGAACATGGCTGCCAGCCTCGCGCGCAATCTCTCTGCGTGCCTCACAGGCGTCTTATTGTTCACACGCCTGCCTCGAACGCGCCGCCGACTCACCACACCAGACGCGCAAGTCTGCGTCATAAGCATAATGAGCATCATTCGTCGCGTGCGTTCCGGTTTCAGGCCGGAGCGGACGTGTGTTTGACTTCTTCGGGTAGAGCGTTTCCCGCTTCGCGGATGGCGCGGTCGGTGTCTGTCAGGAAGAGCACGATAATGCCGACGACGAAGAAGACGATGAGCGACAGAATCGCGCTCCGGTAAGAGTTCGTGACCGAGGCGACGATGCCGAAGACGAGCGGCCCCATCCATGAAGTTCCGCGCTCGGAGACTTCGTAGATGCCGAAGAATGAAGCCTCGTATCCTTTCGGAATCATGCGCGAGAAAAGGGAGCGCGACAACGATTGCGAGCCGCCGAGCACGAGCGCGATTGCCGACCCCATGACGAGAGCCTGCGTTAGCGTCGCCAGAAAGCCGTAGGCGTAAATGACAATCCCCGCCCAGATGACGAGCGAAAGCAGAATGGCTCTCTTCGTGCCCGCCAGCGCCGCGATGCGCTCGAACACCAACGCCCCGCCGAAAGCGATGAACTGAAGTAAAAGATAGAGGCCGAGGAGGAAGGACTGTCCTGCTTTCAATTCTTGAGACAGAAACACGGAAGACATAGTGAGTAGCGTCTGGATGCCGTCGTTAAAAAACAGGTAGGCGAGCAAATACTTAAACGTGTGCGGCAGCTTTCGCAACTCTCGAAAGGCTGAACGCAGTTCGGAAAAACCCGCCGTCAAGTAAGTCTTCCCTTCAGGCAGTGACCTGTGCGCCGGGCGCGTGCGCAGTCGTGCGAAAGTAAACAAAGCGAAGCCGCCCCACCATAGTCCCGCCGATAATAGAGAGACGCGCACGGCGAGTCCGTCCGAGATGCCGAGACGCCCTGCGTTGAGCACCAGTGCGAGATTCAGCGCCAGCAGTAAACCGCCGCCGAGATAACCGGCGGCGAATCCACGGCTCGACACTTTGTCGCGCTGATCCTCTGTGGTGATTTCGGAAAGGAAAGCGTTATAGAAAACAATGGCCGCCCCGAAACTGAGGTTAGCCAGAATAAACAGCACACCGCCCAAAACGTAGAGGCGTCCGGTGATAAAAAATAAAAGACAGGTAGCGATTACACCCAGATAGCAAAAGAGCGCCATCAGCCTTTTTTTCAGGTTTGAATAATCGGCCAGAGAGCCGAGCACGGGGAGTAAGAAAACTTGTAGGAAGACGGAGATGGAGACGCAAAAAGGGAAGATGGATTTTTGAGTAACCGAGCCGAGCGCCCAGAAGCTGAAGATGACGCCGTTCTCGCCGACACTGCCCTTTGCTAGTTCCGTCAGATAGACGCCGAGCAGCGTGCCGGCGACCGTCGTGCTGAAAGCCGAGTTCGCCCAGTCGTACATCATCCAGCCGAAAATTTCGCGGCGGTCATTAACCGGATAATTGCCGTGGCCGGTTTCGACGTGTTGCGTATCGGGGGAGGTTTGTTCTCGTGTCACTGTGATGACTCTCTTCGTCGAGTCAGAATTTCGAT
>CAXTRQ010000002.1:46555-47779 GCA_964246705.1 uncultured Pyrinomonadaceae bacterium | reverse complement strand
CGTAATATCCGCCAACGTGCTGACGCGCCCTCGGACGTATTCGCGCGCCGCGCCCCACGCGAGCGTCGGGACGAAGTTCAGTGTGTGATTGCGCACCGAGAGGTCTTCGATGTTGCCGTGATCGCTCGTCAAAAGAACGGTCGTGCGGGCGAGGTCAACCTGTTCGATGACGGCGCGCACGAAGCGCGCGAGGTCTGTTAAGACTGCGAGCGCGCCCTGCATGTTCTGTTCATGCCCCATGCGGTCGGTGATGAAATATTCGTAGAGCGTAAAGCGGTGCTCGCGGCAGAGCCGTTCGAGCACCGCGGCGGCCTCCTCCGGCGTTCGCAGTGGAATGTCTTCACCCCTTTCGACGGCTGATTGGTTAGTGAAATCATGATAGACGGCGCGGCCTGCGCGCAGGTCTTCGACTCTGCGAAAATCCATTGCGGCGGCTTCGACGGCGACGGTCGTCGCCGAAACCCAGCGCGGGCGCGCGTCGAAGAAGCGAGACGTGTAAGCGTTGGCAAAAACGTTCGGCTCTACCCGCGCGCGCGCGAGTTGAAGAAAGATGGAATGCTCGCGGATGATGGCGCGCAGTTCCTCATTCGGGAAACCCTGCTTGTGATAGCCGAGCGTGGCGGGAGCGTTGATGCCCGTCAAAATCGTCGTCTGCCCGGAAGCGCTCTGCGGTCGTCCGGCCACGCCCAGACAGGCATCTGTGCGCGCGAGCACGCCGTCGTAGATGATAGCTGGCGCTTCGTCTTCAAACACGGCGAGCGGCGCGGCGCTCGCGCCCAGCCGAGCGAGCGGATTATGTTCGCCGCGCCTGCCAATGCCTAAGCCGTCAATGAAGATGAGAAGCACAGACATGTTCAACTTACTGTTGCGCGCGCTGGTCGCCTTTTTGCTTGAGCAGTTCGCGGACGGCTGTATCGAGTTGCGTGTCTCTGTCCGTATAGCTCTCTCCGATGGGACGCGTGACAGGAACATCTACGGGTCGCGGGTTGAGTTCCATGTTCGTCCCGTCGTTCGCGGCAATTCTGATGAAAGGTAGGCGGATAATGCTGCCGTCAATGAGCGGGGCGTTCGACGTGTAGATAATCCATCCTGCGCTCGGCTCACCGACGATTTTGCCGAGCCGCAAGCTGCGGTAGCCTTCCGCAAAATCTTCCGCATCCGAGAGCGAATACTGGTTCATCACGAGAATACTGGGAAGCTCGATGGCGCGCTGACCGAGGACGG
>CAXTRQ010000002.1:0-46545 GCA_964246705.1 uncultured Pyrinomonadaceae bacterium | reverse complement strand
CCCTCAGCTAATACTGGTTCAACCCCATAATCGTGGCACCCTCGAGGGCGCGGGCCCCGCGCCCGGGGCGCCCCGGGCCGGTCGGCTGACCGCGCGGCGTCATCGAGAGATAACTGCGCCGCGCCAGCACGTCAATCGCGTAGACGTTGACGAAGCCGCCGTTGTTGTTGCGGATATCTATGACTAATCCCTCGCGCGCGTGATTCTCCGCGTCGAGGTCAACGTAAAGCTGCGAGAGCGAGGCCGAAGACATGTCGAACATGTGGACGTAGCCGAGCCGCCCACCGCTCACGCGCGCCACGTAAGCGCGTCTTTCTTCGACCCACTTGCGATAGAGCAAGCCCTTCTCCGTTGCCGTGTTGACCGGGCGCACGGCGACCTCGCGCTTGTTCGCGCCGTCTGCCGAAGAGGCGACGGTGAGCACGACGCGGCGATTGATTTTGTAGTTGAGCAGTTCGTCGAAGTTCGTCCGCGCATCAACTGTTCGACCGTCAACGGCGAGCAAATAATCGCCCGTCTTAATTTCGCGGAGCCGGTCGGTTGAAGTGGCTTCGCGCGCCAGCGCCGCCGGGCCGAGCGGAATCACTTCGGTCACGCGCAGGCGTCCAGCCGTCTCATATTCCGCACGGTCGAAGCGCAGGCCGAGCCGTCCCGTCGTGGTCTGCGCCGCGCTCTGAGGCGCGGAGACGCCCGAATGCGAGGCGTTCAACTCTCCGACCATCATTTGCAAAATCCGGCGCATCTCGTCGGACGTGCGCGCGCCCGCGACGCGCGGCTGGTAGGTTGCGCGCACGCCCATCCAATTTACGCCGTTAAAATTCGGATCATAAAAATTGTCTCGCAGGTAGCTCCAAGCCTGATTGAAGACCTCCATCTTCTCGCGCGCGAAGTCGACTTCCATCTCGGCGACGACGGAGAGCGGGTGGGGCGTCTGTCGCGGGTCGAGCGGCGCGACCTGTATGCGTCCCTGTTCGAGATAGAAGACCTCTTTGCTGTCGGGTGAAAACTGCGCGAAGCTCTTCGCGGCAGGCGTCGAAGTTATCTGTCGCGGCACTGGTGGTTCGCGCGAGAGTTCGTCCAGCGAGTAGACATAGAGATTTTGCTGGTTAGCTGTCATGGCAATCATCAAGACATATTTGCCGTCGGGGCTGATGGTCTGATAGCCGACATCCACGCCGACGGGCAGCAGCCCTGTGCGCCTGCGAATACCTTCAAAAACAATCTCGACAGGTTTGGTTATCGGCTTCTTCTGCTCGTCCGTATTGCGGCCTTCGGGCGAAGGCGACGGAGAAGGCGTCGGCGGCGTCGCGGGAGTGGGCGTGGTGGTGGGCGTCTGATTCTCCTGTGTGCGCTGCGTGGGCGCGATGGTGCGCGGCGTCTCTTCCCTGAAGAGTTCGCGGAACTGGTCTTCACGAAAACGCGGCGTGCGCGGAATCAGGTCAATGCGCGCGAGTTGATTGACCTCTGTGCGCTGCCCCGTGTCGAAGAGGATGAACGTGCCGTCCGGACTCCATGAGACGGTATTGCTGCCGAGATTCGCCATGAAGCTGACGGGCTGTGCTGTTCCGCCGCCGTCAACCGGAGCGACGAAGACGTTCTTGAACTGCTTGCTGCCGATTGGCATGTACGCAATCCAACGATTGTCGGGCGACCAGACATAAGGGCGGTCGGAATTGAGCGGCGCGCGTTCAAACACTCCTCTGGCGACGACGCGCTTCTGTTTTGAATCGAGCGACATGACGTGCAGTTCGCCTGCGTCGCGCTCGAATGCGAGCATCTTTCCGTCGGGCGAAAAACGCGGCGTCGCATCTGCCGAAGTCGTATTGGTTAACTGCGTTTCAGCATTGCTCGCAAATTCATATTGAAAAAGCTGGCCGTGCCCGTTGCGCGTCGAGACGTAGGCGAGGCGGCGGCTGTCCGGCGACCAAGTGACCTGCGATTCCGGCGCGCTCGTGGTCGTCACACGCGCGGCGTCGCCGCCATCCGTCGCGGACGCGGCGAAAATCTCACCGCGCACGATGAAGGCGACCTTTTTGCCGTCGGGCGAGAGCGCCAGTTCTTCTATCTGGTCGGTGAGGCGCAGACGTTCGACCGACTGCCCGGCGGCGGAACCGCGCCGTGTGATGGACACTTCCGTTGCCTGACCGCCCGACGTGTCCATTTTCCAGATGCCGAAATCTCGCTCGAAGACAATCGTCCGACCGTCTGTCGAGATGTTCGGCCAGACGAGCCGACCGTCTCTGAACTTTGTAAGTTGTCGCGGTTGACCGTCGAGCGCACGCGTCCAAATGTTCGGCGCGCCGCTTCTGTCCGAGACATAAAAGATGCTGCGCCCGTCTGCGCTCCACATCGGCCACTGCTCGCGTGCGCCGCCTTCGGTCAGGCGTTCATAGCCGGAGGTTGAATGCTCGCGCATCAACCAGATTTCCGACTCGTCGAGATGGCTATGGCCTCTGCGCCACCATTGCGAATAGCCGCGCCCGGCGAAAGCGAGATGCTGGCCGTCGGGCGAAGGCGCGCTCATGTATTCGTTCGCGTAGCGGTCGGCGCTGACCTGCATCGGCGTGCCGCCCGTCGCGGAGACGCGATAGATGTCGTTCATGCCGGAGATGTCGCGCACGGTCGCCGAAAAATAGAGCCAGCGATTGTCACGCGACCAAGCGTCAAGTTGGTCGAAGCCATCGTCGAAGGTGATGCGCTGCAAGTCTCCCGTCTCGAACGTGAGCACGTAGATGTCGCCGTTGCCTGTGCGCGTCGAACCGAAGGCGAGCCGTCTGCCATCGGGCGAATAGATTGGGCGATACTCATTCGCCGGATGCGAGACGAGCAGATGCGCTTCTCCGCCCGTCGCCGCAACAGTCCAGATGTCGCCGCCTGAGACGAAAGCAATCTCCGTGCGGTCGGGCGAAATCGCCGGATCGCTAAAATACGGGAGCGACTGCGGCGCGGGCGCATTGCTTGCCTCCTGCGCCTCCGCCTGCAAGGTGAGCGACATCGAGGCCATCAGCAGTGATAACAAGACGAAGAAGGCATGCATCCTTTGTCGAATAATCATTCACACCTCCGACTGCTCAAGGCGCGCGAACGAGCGACGGGGCATGAGCAGGCACTTTAAATTGAGTTGTCGAAAATTCAGAGAAGAGATTTAAATATAGCAGAAGGAAACCAAGATTCAATTGAAATTAGAGCAGTTGACCGTTGGGAGTCAGGGAAGTCTTGAATTTAAGACCCACAGAGCAGCCAGATTGAATAGTTGAAATCTCAAATCTTCAAGCGCTCAACTTTTCTTCTTCTTGGCGTCTTTGCGCGAAACTTTTTCTCATGCTGGAAGCACAAAGAAAGAAGAACGCAGAAGGAAGACAGCTTTTAGATTCTCACTGCTCTACGACGGGGAGGTTTACCAAACGTGCAAAGGGAAATCAGCTTCTAGCGCAAGTCGTCGGCTCTTTGCATGAGCGTAGGTTGAGAGGGAGACTGCTCGGTGGTGTCCTGCATGACGCCGCGCTCGCGGTAGGAGCGCAGCTTGTTGTGAAGCGTCTTGAGACTGATTTGAAGCAGTTCGGCGGCGCGCGTCTTGTTGTTATCGGTCTTTTGCAGGGTACGGAGAATCATCTGTCGCTCAACCTCTTCGATGGGCGTCCCGACGGGCAGCGTGATGGTGTCTTCGCTGCGCGCGCGTGAGCGTTGGTCGAGCGGATAGGGCGCGAGATGATGGCGCTCAATCGCTTCGCCGGAGCAGATGATGACTGCACGTTCGATGACGTTTCGCAGTTCGCGCACGTTGCCGGGCCAGTGATGTGATTGGAGCGCGGCGAGCGCCGCCGGGGTGAGAAAACGCACGGGGCGTTCGTGGCGCTCGGACAACTGCGCGACGAGATGTTGTGCGAGCAACGGCAAATCCTCTTTGCGGCGGCGCAGCGGGGGCAACTCAATCGTAATCACGTTGAGCCGGTAGAGCAGGTCTTCTCGAAAATCACCGCGCCGCACCGCATCGTGCGGGTCGCGGTTGGTGGCGGCCAGCACGCGCACGTCAATCGGTATCTCCTGCGCGCCGCCGAGACGGCGGACGGTGCGCTCTTCGAGCACGCGCAGCAGTTTGGCCTGCAAGAGCGGCGGCATCTCCGCAATCTCATCAAGCAGGAGCGTGCCGGAATTAGCCAACTCGAAACAGCCGTGCCGCCGTGCCGCCGCGCCCGTGAATGCGCCTTTCTCGTGACCGAACAGTTCCGACTCCATCAAGGTCTCGGGAATCGCCGAGCAGTTGATTGCCACAAACGGCGCGCGCTTGCGCGGACTCAAATTGTGCATCGTCCGCGCGACCAGTTCCTTGCCCGTGCCGGATTCACCTGTTAACAACACGGAAGCCGAAGATGGCGCGACTTGTTCGATGAGCGCGTAAATCTGCCGCATCGGTTCGGAGATGCCGACCAACTCTCCGAACGTGCCGCGATCACGGAGTTGACGACGCAGTGCGTCGTTCTCGCGCCGCGCTTCGCCGTACTCGACCGCGCGTTCGACCACCAGACGGAGCTTGTGGAAATCAAACGGCTTCTCAAAATAATGGTACGCGCCCTCGTCTTGTATGGCGCGCATCGCCATCTCGACCGAGCCTTGCCCGGTGAGAAGGATGACGGCGATTTCCGGATTGTTCTCCCGCACCTGCCGGAGCAACCCGAAGCCGTCGAGTTCGGGCATCAATACATCTGTGATGATAACGGACGGGCGATACTCTTCGACGCGCGCCAGCGCGCTGACGCCGTTGGATTCGACCGCCGTGTCATATCCCCAGCCCACCAGCATCTCGCTCAGGCTTTCGGCGATTACAGGTTCGTCATCAACAATGAGCACGCGTCCCTTTGCCATACGAGAAAGTTTAGCACACAAGGATTAGTTGAATCTTACAGCGGACGACGACGACGCAGATGGCCGAGAGCTAGGCGGCCTTCTTCCGAGCATCATTCTTCTGAACGTCTGAGCGTCTTTGCGTGAAACCATTTCTCACGCTGGAGACGCAAAGTCGCAAAGAAAGCGAAGAGTTGGGGAATTTCTGAGCCAGTATTGTAACCCGGTTCAATGCGCGAGTTTCGAGTAATAGTCGGCGATGGCGCGTGCGAGCGCCGGAATCGTGAACTCCTGTGGTTGAATAACTGCGCACAGTCCGTAGTCGGCGGCAGTGTGCGCGGTGATGTCGCCGATGCAAGCAACCGCGATGTCTCTGAGCAGGGGGCGGAGGTCGATCGTGTCAAAAAGCTGCGCGAAGTTGGCGACGGTCGAAGAACTGGTGAAGGTGATGCAGTCCACCGCGCCGCCGACGAGCATCGCTTCGACGCGGGCGCGGTCGGTTGTCGCAGGGCGTACGGTTCGATAAGCGGCAACCACGTCCACACGCGCTTCCGATTCTTCGAGCGCGCGCGGCAGGTAATCGCGCGCCACTGCCGCGCGCGGAATCAGGAAATTTAAATTGGCTAAGTGCTCGCGCCCGCCGACGAAATTTTCGAGCGCCGCATAGACCCCCTCTGCCTTGAATTGCACGGGGATAACATCAACATGCACGTGCGCTTCGCGCAGACGCACGGCGGTCGCTTCGCCGATGGCGCAGACGCGCAGTTCGTCCAACTCGCTCACGTCATGACCGAGAGCTTCGAGGCGTCCCATAAAATATTCGACGCCGTTGACGCTCGTGAAGATAAGCCAATCGTAGCCGTAGATATTCTCGATTGCTTCATCGAGCGGTGCGTAGGATTCGGGAGCGACGATTTCGATGGTCGGGCAGGCGACGACGCGCGCCCCGTAGAGTTCGAGTTCGTCGGCAAAGTCTGCGGCCTGCGCGCGTGCGCGCGTAATCAGCACCGTGCGCCCTTCGAGCGGCATCTTCGTCTGGGCGACCTGCTCGCCCGCCTCTGTCTGTTGGTTGGTCATCTCCAAATATACGCGGCGAACGATTGGCCGCTTACGCCGGAACTTCTGAGAGCAGAGAAGCTGCGCCCCGCTCCTGCAAACGCGCCGAAAGCAACTCGCCCAATTGTTCGGCATCCGAACGGTCGCCTTCAATCGCATCACGAAGCACCTGATCGCCGGAGAGCGCGGCGACCAACGCTTCGAGCCGCAGACGCTCGCCGGAGACCGTCGCATGAGCGGCAATCGGAACCTGACAACCGCCACCGAGCGAGCGCAGCAGCGAGCGTTCAGCCATGCAAGCGAGGCGCGTTGGCTCATGATCGAGCAGCCGGACGATGCGGTTCGTCTCGTCGTCCGCCAAGCGCGTCTCAATGCCAAGCGCGCCCTGACTGACGGCGGGCAGCATCTCTTCCGGCAGCACCGTCGCGCTGATACGGTGCTCGTAGCCGAGCCGTCGCAAACCTGCGGCGGCCAGAATGATGGCGTCGTATTCGCCCGCATCCAACTTGCGAAGCCGTGTGTCCACGTTGCCGCGCAGGTCTTTGATAACGAGGTCTGGACGCACATGCCTGATTTGTGCCATGCGTCGCAGACTTGAAGTCCCGACCGACGCGCGCTCCGGCAACCCTGCGATGGAAGGCACTGCGTCTGTATGCGCTTGAGCAGCATCAATTCGCAGCACGAGTGCATCGCGCGGGTCTTCGCGCTCTGTGATGGCCTCGATTGAAAGACTTTCGGGGAGGAAGGTCGGCAAGTCTTTCAGCGAATGAACGGCGAGATCAATACGCCCGTCGAGGAGCGCCTCTTCCAGTTCTTTCGTGAACACGCCTTTGCCGCCGATGATGGCGAGCGGCACATCGCGCATTACGTCGCCCGAAGTTTTGATAATCTCGATACGAACCGCGACCTGTGCATCGAGAGCTTCGAGCCGCGCCTTCACCCACTCTGCCTGCCAGAGCGCGAGCCGCGAGCCGCGCGAGCCGATGATAAGCTGTTCTTTCATAACCACAAGGATCAAAGGGCAGAGGTTAGTAAGAATCGGTCTTTTAAAAACCGGCCTCTAACCTACTATTCGATTTCTTCAAGTCCGAAGATGTCGCGCCATGCCTGTACGTTTTCGTCCTCGCCCGTGTCGTAGGAACGGCGCATGCGATGAATGACGGGATGTGAAATTTTATTGACGGAGGAAATCAGCATCGCCTGGATGGCGCGCTCCTGTTCGGGCGTGAGCGTGCCGAGGCGACTGCGATGCCGCTCGAATTCGTCGAGCGCGAGACGTTGTAATTTTTCGCGCAGCGCGCCGACCGTCGGGCCGATGTCGAGATTTCTCAAAGCCTGCTGGAACTGCATCACCTCGGATTTGATAATCAGTTCGGCGCGCTCGGCCTCGCGTTCGCGCTCGCGGATATTTGAAGCGACGACTGCTTCGAGGTCGTCCACGTCGAAGAGGAACAAATTGTCGAGTTCGCCGACCTTCGGGTCGACGTTGCGCGGAACGCTGATGTCAATGAAGAAGGCCGGACGATTGCGACGCGCGATGCGTGCCGCGCCAGCCATCTCGGCGGTGACGACGTAGCCGGTCGCGGCGGTCGAACAGATGATGATGTCGGCTTCCGCGAGGTGCGCCGCGAGTTGTGAATAATCTACTGCCGTCCCGCCGAATTTGGTCGCCAGTTTTTGCGCTGCCTCCAGCGTCCGGTTCGTGACGAGCACGCGCGCCGCGCCCGCGCTCGCCAGATGTTGCGCGGCCAACTCGGCCATCTCGCCCGCCCCGACGAGCAGCACGGTCGCGCCCTTCAACGAGCCGAAAATCTTTCGCCCTAACTCGACCGCCGTGAAACTGATTGAGACAGCCGAAGCGGCAATCCCCGTCTCCGTCCGCACGCGCTTGGCGACGCGCAAAGCGTGATGCACGAGACGATGCAGGACACGCCCCGCCGTGCCCGCCGTGACCGCCAGCGAATAAGCGCGGCGCACCTGACCGAGCACCTGCGGCTCGCCGACCACCATCGAGTCGAGCGAAGAGGCGACACGGAAAACATGGCGCACAGCCGCTTCGTCAGCATGCGTGTAGAGATGCTTATCGAAAGTCTCTTCAGGCGAGACGCACGAATTCTCGTTCAGAAATCCGCTCAGGCGCGAGGCGGCTTCCGCGCCCTGTTCGCGCCCCGTCGCCGTCAGAATCTCGACGCGATTACAGGTCGAAACAATCAAGCCCTCGCGGATAATCTTGCCGTCCACGAGACTATGCAGACTCTCGGCGCACGCGTCCTCGGAGAGCGCGAGCCGCTCGCGCACTTCAACCGGCGCGCTTTTATGATTGAGTCCGACGAGAACGATTGACATGAAAACTGTTATCCGAAAACATGATAGCCGCCGAGGAAGAATGCGCCGATGAAGGTGCAGAGCACGAGCGCGAATCCGGCGATGCCGAGCCATGCGGCGCGGCGTCCGCGCCATTGCGTGCGATAGTGTAAAAGCGTCAGGTACAGTACCCATGTGAGCAACGCAGCGAACTCGATGGGGTCGTTGTGCCAGAGGTGACCACTGCGCGCCGTCGACCAGATCATGCCCGTGATGATGCCGAGCGTCAGCAGCGTAAAACCGATACTCGCCGTCGTCGTCCCAATGTCGTCAACGGTCGTCAGAGACGGCAGACGATGAAAGAGCGCGCTGAAAGTCTTGTTCTTCAGTTCTCGTTCCTGCCACAAGTACATCACGCTGGCGGCAAAGGCGACGAAGAAAGAGGTGTAGGCGGCGAGCAACATCGTCGTATGGACGGGGAAGAGCCATGCGGCGCTGCCCTCTGTGACACGCGTGGCTGGCAGACCTGAGTCGCCGCGCGCGAAGTTTGAGAGAAGGACGAGCAGAGAGGCGAGCGGCAGCAGAAAGAGTCCGAGCGCCTGTATCCGGTAGCGATAAATCGCCAGACCGTAGGCGATGACGAGCGCCCACGCGAGAAACGAAATCGTCTCGTGCAGGTGAAAGAGCGGGTAATGACCGTCCTGCGCCCAGTCGAGCAGTAACGCCGCCGTGTGCGCGGCGAAACCGAAGGCGAGCGAGGCGATAGTGATGCGCTCAGCCGTACGCCGCTTAGTGACGAACGTTAAGATTGAATGGATTGCCGCAACGACATAGGCTGCGAGCGCTACGTATAAAAGAGGCTTCATTGGTAGAACAACGGTGTGAGCAACTCCGAAACCATTGTAATGGATGAGAAAGAGAAGCGGCAAGCAGCCCACCCTGAGACAGAATCTATTATACCGTCAAGAAATGGCCACAGAGACACCGCAGGCACAGAGAAGTGAAAGAGGATTAGGAGAGATGTTCATACTTTTTAATTCTTTGTTCCTCTATGCCTCCGTCGCTTATATTTCGAGCATGAATCTGTCCCTGCCTCTGAGGCGGCGTTGTTGAAAGCGACCCCGCGAACATGCGAAACTTATCTGTCGCTCCGAACTCATATTGAGAGATGCTTTGACAGAAAGGATTTCCACGCTCATGCCGACACGTGAAGAAGCTTGGGAACTGCTCTGCGAATACACGAAAGGTAAAAGCCTGCGGCAGCACGCCGTCGCCGTCGAAACCGCAATGCGCGCCTGCGCTTCGCACTACGGCAGCCCCGACGAAGATGTAGACGAATGGGGTCTCGTCGGGCTGCTCCACGATTTCGACTACGAAATGTTCCCGACGGCGGAGGAGCATCCTTACAAGGGCGCGAACATCCTCTGCGGGCGTGGCTATTCGGATCGCATCATTCGCGCCATCATGGGACACGCCACCTACACCGGAGTCCCGCGCGATACGCGGATGGCGCAGGCGCTTTTTGCCACAGACGAGTTGTGCGGATTCCTCGTCGCGTGCGGCCTCGTCCGCCCGTCGCGCAGCCTCGACGATCTGGAAGTCTCTTCGGTGAAAAAGAAGCTGAAGGACAAAGCCTTCGCGCGCTCCGTCAACCGCGACGACATCCGGCAGGGCGTCGAAGAGTTAGGCGTCAATCTCGACGAACACATCCGTTTCGTGATTGATGTTCTCAAGCCCGTGCAGAAAGAGATTGGACTGAAAGGAAATGATGAGTGACGAACGCCCCCGAGCGGAACTAAAAACCTGAAAGCTTGTGTCTGACAGTTCCGCGTAGCGACGTGGCGGCCTTTCTTCCTTGCACTTGAGACTGGTGGTTACATGGTTTTTGAGAAGAAAGCAGTTGCGGCGACGAAGGCGGCGAGCGTCAGGATAATTGCCAGCAGCGTCGTCACCAACGCTTGCAAGGGGCGGCGGCGCGACGTGTGGCGGTAGACGAAAATGCTGGCGAAAGTGATGGCGGCCAGTGGAATGATGAGCGTCGAGAGGACGGCGATGTTCGTCTTGAAGGATTCAATATCGGCGAGTCGCACGGTCGAGCCGCGCAGCCAATATGCGACAGCCAGACTTGCGCCCGCCCCGGCGAGAGCGGCGAGCAGCGAGGCGATAAGTACCAGTTTCCAGCGCATGCGGCGTTGAACCATTAAGGCGAGGCGTCGAGATTCGCATCCGGTTCACGGGTTGCAGAAAACGCCGCCAAGCATACCACAGGAGAAAGCCGTGACAAGCGATGAGCAAGGCGAAGGTGGTCAATCGTCAACCGAGATTTACGAGCACACAGCGTATTAATGTTGAAAGCGACGGGTCTCAAATCGTTGAAGGGCTTCTTAATTTCTTATTCCGTTCGTTTACGTTATAGTAAACGTTAATAAGTTCCTTGAGTCCATGCTACCGCCTCGCTCGTGGTTGATTGTTCAATTTAACTTGGGCATCTCGCTCGAAATTCGCGCGCGCCGTGCTATCCGTGCCTCGGAGCACTTTTTCAGGGCGAAGCCTAACTTGCGGAGAGAGCAATGTTATATTTTACGGCGCATGCCCTACAAAGAATGGTGGAGAGAGGCATCTCCGTCGAGTGGGTTACATTTGTGGCGTTTAATACCCTTGGAGTTTTGCAGGCGCATGGCACGATGGCGCACAGCTATGCTTACTTAAACCAGTTCGGCGGCATTTCAAGTGTGACGGTAATTATGGATTGGACGACCCGGAGTGTTGTCACTGTATGGTGGAATTAAATTTTATGTGCTCGTTCCCCGAAGGAGTAATTTATGAGTCAGGAACACGATTTCAAAGCCAAGGCGCTTTACACAAAATATAAGACTACGAAGGTTGCCCAATCGTTAGAGATTGCGGATGGCGTGATAGCCGATTATGACGAAAACGGAGGGGTGGTCGGAATCGAAGTGCTCAACGTCCAGCCGTCGAAGGCGGTTGACACCGGGCAGTATTTGAATCTGGCGACGCGAAAAACCCCGTTTGGAAAAAAGTCGTCCCCGCCGCAAGGTGATCCGCCCCCCGGAAAGAAAACTTAAATATATTTTTCAGTGACGAACTTATAATGATAGGGCAGTCGTTCTCCCGCGCTGTGTGCGGACGGGCGGCAGCTTAGTTTTATTACCGACGGTCATTGTCTATCTTATGGTGACAAGAAACGCTCTCTTGTATCTCGCGCGTCAGGAACGTCTCAAGGATTTCGCGACACGTTTTAGCCCGTTCAAGAAGATGACGACGCGCTTCGTCGCGGGCGAGGACATCGAAGAGACCATCGGCGCGATTCGCGCGTTGAACGCTATCGGCTGCACGGCTTCATTCGACCACCTCAACGAATCTGTCACGCAAGTTTCCGAAACGGCAGAGGAGGTGCGCGAATATTTGAGCATCCTCGCGCGCATTGTCGAAACCGGCATCCGCTCGAACGTCTCGATCAAACTCACGCAGTTCGGCCTCGACATTGACCCGGAGTTGACTTACAGGAACGCGCGCGAGGTGGTGGCGGACGCGGCGCGGCGCGGCAACTTCGTGCGCGTCGACATGGAAGCGTCGAACGTCACGCAAGTGACGATTGATATTTTCAAACGCCTGCGCGTCGAGTTCGGCTTGAACGATGTCGGCATCGTCGTGCAATCGTACCTGCGCCGCACCTTCGACGACGTGCAAGACTTGCTCAAGATTCCGGCGCGCATCCGCCTCTGCAAAGGCGCATATAACGAGCCGCCCGAAGTCGCCTTTCCAGACAAAAAAGAGACGGACGAAAACTATCTCCGCATCATGCGCGTGCTGCTTTCAAGCGGCGTCTATCACGGCATCGCCACGCATGACCCGCACATGATTGATGCGACCATCACGCAGGCCGCGCGCGAGGGCATCGCCAAAGATGCGTTCGAGTTTCAGATGCTCTACGGCGTGCGCCGCGACCTGCAAGAGCAACTGGCGCGCGACGGTTACCGGATGCGCGTCTATGTTCCCTACGGAAAGCACTGGTATCCCTACTTCATGCGGCGGCTTGCCGAGCGCCCGGCGAACGTCTGGTTCGTGTTGAAGAATATGCTTAAGGGATAGGCGCGCGAGTTTAGGATTGCGCGACAGTCAAACGGGCTGGTCGAGAAACGGAGCGGCGATGAGCGATTACCTCGCATGGGTCATCTGGACAGTGATCGGCGTGATACTGATTATTGCCGAAGTCTTCACGCCGGGTTTCGTGCTGCTCTGGTTCGGCGTCGGCGCTTTAATCGCCGCGCTCGCCGCCGCGCTCGGCGCGGGCTACCCGCTTCAGTTCCTCATCTTCTTCGTCGTCTCGATTGCTTTGACCGCCGCTTCGCGCACCATCTTCGTCAACTACTTCACGAAGCGCGATGCGCCCGAAGGATTGAAGATGGGAGCCGACGCGCTGCCGGGCAAAGTCGGCACGGTCGTCACTTCGAGTCGCGGCGCACTGCACGAAGGGGCTGTGAAGGTTTACGGCTCGACGTGGACAGCCTACCCGGCGGAAGGCGAAGAACCTCTGGAAGCGGGAGACCGCGTGGTGGTCGAAAGCCTCAAGGGAGCTTCCATCTACGTGCGCCGCGTCGGCGCAGTCCCGGAATGGCGTGCGCGTGAATTGCCGGACGGCAAGACGGAATAGAGTTTGACTTTAATGGAGTTTGATTTTACGGGTGTTGCGTGGTGTCTTCTTCGCCGCCCATCGTATTGTCGCTCTCCATGGCGGGAAGTTCGACGGTGATGCGGTGTGAGTCGGCGGAGGTCAGGTCGTTGCCTGTGAAGCGCGCCAGCACGACGGTGATATTGTCTTCGCCTCCGCGTTTATTGGCTTCCTTGATGAGCAGATCGCAAGCGCGGGAGAGGTCGCCTTTCGCCTCGGCGACGAGTTGGCGCATCTCTTCGGCGCGCATCTTTCCTGAGAGGCCGTCGCTACAAAGCAGCAGCAGGTCGCCGCGCATCAGCCGGACGCGACCCGTGACGGGAACGAGTTCGGCCTGCGCGCCGAGAGCTTGCAGGATGACGTTGCGGAACATGTGCGTCTCGGCTTCCTGCTCGCTGATCTGTCCCACGTCAACGAGTTGCTGGACGAGCGATTGGTCTTTGGTCGCAAGCTTGATTTCGCCGCCGCGAATCACGTAGCCGCGACTGTCGCCGACCTGCACGAAGTCGAGTCCCTCGTTGGTCACGGCTGCGCCCGTCAGCGTCGCACCCATGCCGCTGCAACGCGGGTCTTCCTGACTGCGGCGGTGGATGGCGAAATTCGCGTAGTCTGTGGCGTTACGCAGGCAATCAATCAGAGCGTCATTCGGGCCGCAGGCGTCCTCTTCGTTCTGTTCGCCCTCTTCGCTTCCGAGCAGCATGTCGCGCACGGTCTCGACCGCCATGCGGCTCGCCACGTCGCCCGCGAGCGCGCCGCCCATCCCGTCCGAGACGACGAAGACGACGCCCTTCGCTCCCAACTCGAAACGGCGCAGTTCAGCCGGACACTCTGTTTTATCAGAACCCGTCCACGCGCGCGCAGCCGTCAAATCAAGCACGAGGAAATTGTCCTCGTTGCCCGACCTGACCCGACCCACATCGGTTTTGGCGTAAACCTCAACGTTCATAAGTGAAGTGATAAGTGACGCGTGACAAATGATGAGCGCCAAGCTGTTTTTAACTTGTCGCCCGCTCGCCCGCCGCTACTATATCTTATCCAATGCCTGATCCAGATCGGCGATGATGTCGTCCGTATCTTCGAGGCCGACCGAGATGCGTACCAATCCATCCGTGATGCCGATGCGCTGGCGCGTCTCCGGCAGGACGGAGGCGTGCGTCATCGTCGCCGGATGCGAAATCAGAGTCTCGACGCCTCCCAGACTTTCTGCCAGCGTGCAGAGTTTAACCGATTCGAGAACTGTGCGCGCGTTTTCAAGCGAGCCGATATCAAAGGCGACCATGCCGCCGAAACCCTTCTGCTGCCGCTTCGCCAAATCGTGCTGGCGGTGTGAAAGCGAGCCGGGATAGTAAATCTTTTCAACTTTCGGATGCTCTTCCAGAAAAGCCGCGACCGCGCGCCCGGAACGGTCATGCTGTTCCATCCTCAAGGCCAGCGTCTTCGTGCCGCGCAGGACGAGAAACGAATCGAACGGCGAGAGAATCGCGCCCACGCTGTTCTGCACAAACTGCAACCATTCAGCATCCTTCTCATCATTAAGGACGACGACCCCGCCGATGCCGTCCGAATGTCCGTTCAAATATTTAGTCGTCGAATGAACAACGATGTCCACGCCGAACTCAAGCGGGCGTTGGAGGTAGGGCGACATGAAAGTGTTATCGCACACGACGCGCGCGCCCGCACGATGCGCGACATCCGAGACGGCCTGCATGTCCGTGACGATCATCACCGGATTGGTCGGCGTTTCAAGAAAGACCATCCGCGTATTCTCTTGAATCGCCGCCTCGACGTTCGCCGCATCCGACGTATCCACGAAACTGAACTCGATATTGTAATTCGCCAGAATGCGACTAAAGAGGCGAAACGTGCCGCCGTAAGTATTGTCGGAGACGATGACGTGCTCGCCGGCTTTGATGAGCCGGAGCGTGGCGTCAATGGCCGCCATGCCCGACGCGAACGCGTAACCGAAGCGTGCGCCTTCGAGCGCCGCAAGGTTCTGCTCGACGGCGAGCCGCGTCGGATTCTGTGTCCGCGCGTACTCATAACCCTTGTTTCGCCCGAGGCCGTCTTGCGCGTAGGTTGAGGTTTGATAAATCGGAACGGCCACCGCGCCCGTCGTCGGGTCGGGTGCATTGCCCGCGTGAATTGCTGTTGTTGAGAAACCCATAACATTTAGTTTTCAGTTTTCAGTCGCCAGCCAAAGCTGGAAACTGAAAACTAATCGAAAATCCCTTGGCTCATGTAACGCTCCGCGCCGTCCGGAAAAAGCGTGACGATGCGCTTGCCTTCGCCGAGTCGTTCGGCGAGGTGGCGTGCGGCAGCGGCAGCCGCGCCGGATGAACCGCCCGCGAGAACGCCTTCCGTTTCGGCGAGACGGCGCACGGTGGCGAAGGCTTCCCGGTCTGAAATCTGCACAACTTCATCGGCGCAATGACTGTCGAGGTTGGGCGGAATAAATTGCGTCTGACCGATGCCCTCAAGTTTGTAGCAGCCCGGTTCGCCGCCGCCCATGATCGAGCCGTCCGGCTCGACGAGGACGCAGACGACGCGCGGGTTTAACTTTTTGACGGCGCGCGCGACGCCCGTGAAAGTTCCGGCTGTCCCTGCGCCCATCACAATAGCGTCAATGCGCCCGTCCATCTGCTCGATAATCTCCTGCGCGGTCGTGCTTTCGTGAAAGCAGGGGTTCGCCGGATTCTCAAACTGCTGCGGGATAAAGCTGCCTTCGATGTTATCGGCGAGTTCCCGCGCGCGGTCAATCGCACCCTGCATCCCCGCTTCCTGCGATACGTACTTGATCTCGCCGCCCAGGAGTTCCATCACTTTCATCTTCTCCTGCGAATAGCCGACGGGCACGCACAGGATAACGCGGTAACCACGCGCGACGCCGATGAGGGCGAGACCGATGCCGGTATTGCCCGCCGTCGGTTCGATAATCGTTGAGCCGGGACTAAGGATGCCGCGCCGCTCGGCATCGAGAATCATTCCCAAAGCGGCGCGATCTTTGACGGAGCCGCCGGGATTCATGTATTCGAGCTTAGCATAGATGTCGGCTAGGGGCGCTCTGGCAAATCGCGCGAGGTGGAGCAGGGGCGTGCGTCCGACCAACTCAATAATATTCTCAACCGTTGCGAGCGGCATCAAATTACCCCGTCTAGGACTTGCCATAATGAAATTTATTGAAAGCGTGCACCCGAAATGAAAATGACGCCGCATGGTAGCCCGCCCCACTTTCTCTGTCAAACGCCAACTACAGTGACGAGTGACGAGTGATAAGTTAAAACCAAAACAGTGATAAGCGATGTGCGGCGAGTGATGAGAACAAAGCTGTCTTCAACTCGTCACTGTTTTAATTGACAGGGGGGTTGCTGCCAAGATATGTTGTGCTCCCGTGAAGCACACGGACTCTCGCCTTCAACCTTCGGTCGTCGCCATTATTCCCGCACGCTACTTTTCGTCTCGCCTACCCGGTAAGCCGCTTGTTGACATCGCCGGACGCCCGATGATTCTCCATGTTGTCGAACGCGCCCTCGCCGCACGCTGCGTCGGTCGTGTCATCGTCGCCACTGACGACGAGCGGATTCTGGCGGTGGTGCGCGAGGCCGGGAGAGAAGCGTTGATGACGCGCGCAGACCACCGGAGCGGGAGCGACCGTCTGGCCGAGGCGGCGGAGAGTCTCGAAGATGTTGAGATCATCGTCAACGTGCAGGGCGACGAGCCGCTGCTTGCGCCGGAGACGATTGAACGAGCCGTCAAAGCTTTGTTGGAAATCGAGGACGCCGCCGTCGCAACGACGTGCGAGGCCATCGAGCGTGCGGAAGACGTTTTGAGCAGCGATGTGGTCAAGGTCGTCACGGACGAGCGCGGGCGCGCACTCTATTTTTCCCGTTCACCGATTCCTTTCCCGCGTGAGGCAGTGCGCGCCCACGGCTCTCTCGAAGCCGCGCTCGCCGCAGACCCCGCGTTGCTCGGCCTCTTTCGCAAGCACACGGGGCTTTATGTTTACCGCCGCAGGTTTTTGTTAGAATATTCGCGCTGGCCGCAGTTCGGGCTGGAAGAAACGGAATCGCTCGAACAGCTACGCATTTTAGAGCGCGGCGCAAAGATTGTGGTGGTCGAAGCGGCAGAGCCTTCAATCGGAGTAGACACGCCCGCCGACCTCGAACGCGTCCGCGCCATATTGGAAGTTTGTTAAAACATCTTATTAGGGGAAGAGAATGCCTAAATATATTTTTGTGACGGGCGGTGTGGTATCGAGTCTCGGCAAGGGGTTGGCGGCTTCCTCTATCGGCTGCCTGTTGGAAGCGCGCGGGCTGAGCGTCACGCTGATTAAGCTCGACCCATACATCAACATTGATCCGGGGACGATGTCGCCATTCCAGCACGGCGAAGTTTTCGTCACCGACGACGGCGCTGAGACCGACCTCGACCTCGGACACTATGAACGCTTCACGCACGCGCGTCTGTCGCAGGGGAACAACTGGACGACGGGTCGCATCTACCTTTCGGTCATCGAAAAAGAGCGGCGCGGCGATTATCTCGGCAAGACGATTCAAGTGATTCCGCACATCACGGACGAAATCAAAAAGGCCGTCCGCGCCGTCGCAGAGAAAGATAAGCCGGATGTCGTCATCGTCGAAATCGGCGGAACGGTGGGCGACATCGAGAGCTTGCCGTTTCTCGAAGCCATCCGCCAGATGGGCAATGAAGAGAGCGAAGATGGACGCAAGGGCGCAATCTTCGTCCACCTGACACTCGTGCCTTACATCGCGGCGGCTGGGGAACTGAAGACGAAACCGACGCAGCATTCCGTCCGCGACCTTCGCGAAATCGGCATCGCCGTTGATATTTTGCTGTGTCGTTCGGAGCGCCCGCTCTCGCGCGACCTGCGCTCGAAAATTGCGCTCTTCTGCAACGTCAAAGAGCACGCCGTCATTGCCGCCGAAGATGTTGATACGATTTACGACGTGCCGCTCGCCCTCCACGAACAAGGACTCGACGCGCTGCTCGTCTCGGCGCTCGGCTTGCAGGAGCGCGGGGCGCACAGCGACCTGACGCGCTGGCGCGAACTGGTGGAGACGATTCGAGACCCTTCAGCCGGTTCCGTCACTATCGGTATCGTCGGCAAGTATGTCGAGCTTGAAGATTCTTATAAATCTCTGCGCGAGGCTCTGACGCATGGCGGGGTCGCCGGAAATTTGCGCGTGGACGTGCGCTGGGTCGAATCGGAGAGTTTGATGGACGACGATTATGAAAATCGCCTGCGCGATTTCGACGCCATCCTCGTCCCGGGCGGCTTCGGCAAACGCGGCATCGCCGGGATGATTCGCTCCATCTCTTACGCGCGCCGCTCGAAGACGCCTTACTTCGGCATCTGTCTCGGCATGCAGACGGCGGTCATCGAGTACGCGCGTGCGATGTGCGGCCTCGTCGGCGCGGATTCGACCGAGTTCGACGCGGCGACGCCGTACCCTGTAATCTTTAAACTGCGCGACCTCGTCGGCGTCGAAGAGATGGGGGGCACGATGCGTCTGGGCGCGTGGCCGTGCAGGCTGGCTGAAGGAAGCCTCGCGCGCGAGGTCTATAGAGGCGAGGCGGAGATACAAGAGCGCCATCGCCATCGCTATGAGTTCAACCCGGAATTTCGAGAGACGTTGGAGCGCACAGGTTTAATCTTCAGCGGCGAGTCGCCCGACGGTCGGTTCATCGAGATGATCGAACTCGCGCGCGCCACGCACCCTTGGTTTTTGGGCTGCCAGTTTCATCCCGAATACAAGTCAAAGCCGCTCGCCGCGCATCCACTGTTCGCCTCGTTCGTGCGCGCCGCTTACGAGAACCGTATGCGCGACGAAGCGAGCGGCAATGAGTCGAGCGAGGCGGACGCGGCCTCAAGCACGCACGAACGCGTGCAGGTGGTCGCGGGCGATGACTGACGCGGGCGAGAACTCAAGGTGCAACATGACGCACTGACGCGCGAAGAATTCCGGCACGCCGAGGCACAATACGTTTTGCACAAAAGCGGGAAGATGAAATAAAGTGACGAGTGCTGAGTGACGAGTGAGGAATTTAAGACAGCTTTCATCTCAACACTCTTCACTTATCGCTGATAACTCAAAACTGAAAACCGTCCCCGGCTTTGCTCGTCACTCGTCACTCGTCGCTCGTCACTTTTTTATGCTGCAATGTCCCACATGCGGTCGTCAATATTCTTCGGACGTGAAAGCGTGTCCAGAGGATGGCGCGCTGCTGCGTGCCGATGCGACAATGGCTGCAAACATTCCGATTGACCCGCTGGTTGGTCGCGTGCTCGACGATAAATATCAACTCGACGAACGGCTCGGCGAAGGCGGCATGGGGACTGTCTATCGCGCGACGCACCTGCTGATTGACCGGCCTGTTGCCGTCAAAGTGCTCAACTCGAAACTGGTGACGGACGAGGCGGCGAAGGAGCGTTTTCGACGTGAGGCGCGCGCCGCCGGTCGCCTACAGCATTCCAACGCCGTCGCCGTGACGGATTTTGGCGAGACGGCGGAGGGGCTGGTCTACATCGTCATGGAGTTGCTTGAAGGCAAGCCGCTGCGCAACGTGCTGGCGCGCGAAGCCCCGCTCGATCCGGCGCGCGCCGTCTCTCTGATGTTGCAGATCACGGCTGCCGTGGCCGCCGCGCACGAAGCGGGCATCATCCATCGAGACTTGAAGCCGGGCAACATCTTCATCGTGCAGAGGCCACACGCGCCGCACATCGTCAAGGTGCTGGATTTCGGTATCGCCAAACTTGCCAGCGATACGACCGATAAAAATTTCGCTAATACTCTGACCGGGACAGGCGTGATGATCGGCACGCCGCGCTACATGTCGCCCGAGCAGTGCGACGGTGGACAGTTGACCCCCGCCTCGGACGTGTACAGCCTCGGCGTTATCCTCTACGAGATGCTTGCCGGGCAGACGCCCTTCAACGGCGCGACGCCGCTGGCGTTGGCGCTGAAGCATTCGGCGGAGATACCGCGCCGCCCGCGCGAACTCGTGCCCGGGATTCCGCCCGCGCTCGAAGAGATCGTGCTCCACGCGCTTGAGAAAAGCCCGCATGAGCGTCCGGCGGACGCGGGCGCATTTCGACGTGAACTGTATGCTGTCGCCGAACGTCTGGGGCTTGAGCACGCCGCCGGATTCAGCGCGCCGACGCTTGAGACGCTGCGCGACGCAGGAACCCAGACGCCTTCGGGGCGGCTGGTGATTGACATCGAGCGACTGCGGCAGAGTCGCGCCACCGCTCCGGTCACGGAACAGGACGGAGGCGTTTCCGAGACGGTGGAAGATCAAGTTGTCGAGACAGGTGGCCGACCCGCCTCGCCGTCTTCGGGTGGTTCATCTGCCGTTGGCATGGCGGATTCTTCGTCGGCGCAGGCTGCTGCTGCGCGCGATGTCTCGTCCCCGTCGGCACAGCGGTCGAGCGGCGTGCGCGTCCGCATTCCGATTCGACGCGGCGCGCGCGGCGCGCGCGGGCGCCGCGCATGGTTCAGACAGCCGCGCGCTTTGATTGCCGTGGCGTTCGGCGCGCTCGCTTTGATTGTCGTCGGGGCGCTGGTCTTCCGTTCGCGCTCGGTCGCAGTGCAGCCTACGACGGGAGTCGCCGCGAACACGGCGACAGGTGAAGGCGACGCGGTCGGGCGCATTCTCGGCGTTGCCGAATCTTCGACGCGTCCAAAATCGCCGAACAACGAACCGCGCTCGGCGGCGGAGTTCTACGAGCGCGGCAACTATAATTTCTCCTCGCGCGATTTCGATAGAGCTTCGGCTGACTATCGTCGCGCCATCGAGTTGCAGCCCGAATTTCCGGAAGCGCATAACCGCCTCGGCTGGGTGCTGATGCTCAGAGGGCAGTTGCACGACTCGGAAGCGGAGTTTCGCGAAGCCATCAAACAGAGGAACGGCGACTATGCGGCGGCGCAATACAACCTCGGCTTTGCGTTGCAGCGGCAGGGCAAATTAGAAGATGCCATCAACTCTTATACTGATGCGATTCATCAACGCGGCGACAATTACTCTGACGCTTACTTTCAAATCGGCATCGCCCAACTCGGCCTTAAGCGCAACCCCGAAGCGGCGGATGCTCTCCGCAAAGCCATCGAGCAGAACGGCGGGCACGATGCGGACGCGCATCACGCGCTCGGCGTCGCACTCGCACAGCAGAAGGATTATGAAGGCGCGGAGGCTGCTTTTCGCTCGTCCATCGAAGAACGTGGCGGCGACTTTGCCGACGCGCATTACAATCTCGGCCTCGTCTATCAGGAGACGAAACGCCCGAAGGAAGCCATCGCAGAATTTGAAGCTTACCTGCGACAGAAACCGGATGGCGAGAATCGCCGTCGAGTCGAGAATAGTTTGAAGGACTTGCGCCGTCAGGCGGCGCGCGCAGAGAACGGCACGCCATGAATGAGCAAGCAGACGAGATGCAGATGAAATCTTTTCGCGTCGGAGACGCCACGTTTGGCGACGGGCGTTTGACGATTATCGCGGGGCCGTGTGTGGTCGAATCGCCCGCGCATGTGTTGATGATGGCGCGCGAGTGCGGCAAGCGCGTGCGCGATGCCGGTTTGGATTACGTTTTTAAGGCTTCGTTCGATAAGGCCAATCGTTCATCGCATGAGAGCTTTCGCGGTATCGGAATCGAGACCGCGCTCGATGCGCTGAAGGCCGTCAAAGAAGAGACGGGGCTACCCATCGTGACGGACGTGCATGACGTGGCGCAGGTCGAGCGGGCGGCGGAAGTGGCCGACATCTTGCAGATTCCGGCCTTCCTCTCGCGGCAGACCGACCTCATCGAAGCGGCGGCGCAGACGGGACGCGCCGTGAACATCAAGAAGGGACAGTTTCTTGCGCCGCAGGACGCGCGCAACATCGTGCGCAAGGCGCGCGCCGCCGGATGCGAGAAGCTTCTGGTGACCGAGCGCGGAGTTTCGTTCGGCTATCACAACCTCGTCGTGGACATGCGCTCCTTCCCGATTATGCGGCAGTTCGGCGCGCCCGTCGTCTTCGACGTGACCCACTCTCTGCAACTGCCCGGCGGACTCGGACATGCAACGGGGGGACAGCCGGAGTACATCGAACCGCTCGCACGCGCCGGAGTCGCCTGCGGCGTTGATGCCGTCTTCATGGAAGTTCACGACTGCCCGGAACGCGCCCTCTCCGACGGCCCGAACGCGCTCCCCCTCGCGCGTCTCGCCCCGCTTCTTGGGATGCTGCGCGACGTGCACGAACTCGTCAGGCGCGATGCGCTGGTCAAAGCTTAGATAAATTTCTTTTCCGAATCAACATTCATATCTGATTTTAACTTTCGCAATTTATGAAAAACCCGCGCTTTGTAAAATATCTTCTCATCCTTTTTTTCCTGCTGACATCAACGCACGTACGCGCACAGAGCGAGCCGCGTGTCGCCTCGTGGCAAGTCACACGCTTTGACATCACAGGCAACATCGAATCGGATGGGAGTGCGCGAGCGTTATCGGCGCGTGCCGTCCTGTCGGCGCGTAACGTGGGCGACGCAGAGGGACGCACCTTCACCGTGCGGATTAATCCGGCGGCACAGATTAAAGCTGCCGGGGTCGGCGATGGAAACGCCAAATTCAGCACCAGCACAGAGTCGCGTACCAGACTGCAACTCGCGCAGGTGACACTGCCCGCTCCGGTCGCGCCCGGCGGAGCGGTCAACGTGATAATTGAATATCGCCTGCCCGTCACGGACAATTCCGGTCTCGCAGCGATTTCCGACGAGAGCGCGCAATTTCTCCCGCTCTCCTACTGGTATCCGACGCCGAACTCTATCTTTGCGCCGCGCGGAGTTGATTACGCGCCGCTGCGTTTGACGGTCAACACGGCTGGCGGCGCGACAGTTATCTCGACCGGGCAGGCGAGCAACACGAGTTTCGAGCAGTCGCTTAACGTGCAACCGTTTTTCGTCACGGGCAAATGGGATGCGGTCGAAGGCACAGGCGATGCGCGCGGCATCAGCGCGTGGCTCAACACGGGCGCGTCCGCCGAAGAACGGCGCAGAGCCGAAGCGTTAATTAATCTGGCTTCAGCCGCGCGCGGCTTCTACGCAGGGTTGATCGGGACAGCGCCCGAATCTTCCATCCGCCTTGTTTCCGTCAGGCGCGGCGCAGGCTTCGACATGGCTGGGACGCTCCTTTTAGACGGCGCGGTCTTCCGTCGCCCGAAGACCGATTCGGCGCCCGCGATGCTCGTCGCCGAATCGGTCGCGCGGCTGAGGGTCGGCGGCGCGACGAACCTGGAAGGCGAAGGCGCGGGCGTTTTACGCGAAGGCGTTCCACGTTTTCTCGCAACTCTCTTTCTCGAAAAACAGTTCGGACGCGAGGCGGCGGACGCCGAACGAATGCGTATCGCGCTTCTCTACGCGCCGATTGCCAGACGCGATGGCCCGCTCGCGCAGTCGTCGCCCGCCTTCGACACTTACTACAACACGGTCGCCAACAAAGGCGCGCTCGTCTGGCGTCTGGTTGCCGATAAGCTCTCCGGTCGAGATGCTTTCATGGGCATCCTGCGCCGCGAGTTTGATGCCAGCCGCAAAGGCAGCACGACGCTGGCCGCCATCCGCACGGCGCTCAGCGCCAGCCTCAACGGCGATCCCGCGCGCCGTCTGCTCGACAATCTTTTAGACCAGCCGACGGACACAGACCTGCTCGTCGGCCTGCCGCAACAGCGCGGAGGCCAATGGGTGTCGGCTCTGAGAAATATGGGTTCGCTCGATGTGGAAGTCTCCGTGCAGGCGACGACCGAGCGTGGCGAACGCCTGACGAGCAACACGCGCATCCCCGCCAAAGATTTCAGCGAAGCACAGTTTGCGACGCCCGCGCGCATCGTGCGCGTCGAGGTTGACCCCGATAAACTCTACCCGCAGATTGATTATTCAAACGATACCGTGCCGCACGCGCCTTCACCCGAAGATGCACTCGCCGAAGCGAGAAACCTCCTCGGACAACAACTGCCCGCGCGTGCCGAGACGATTGCGCGTGAAGTCAGCGCGCGTGCGCCGCAGTTGCAGGAATCGCGTGTGGTCTTAGGCCGCGCGCTGCTCGAACAGAACAAACTCGACGAGGCCGAGAAAGAATTTCGCTCCGCGCTCGATACGCCGCTTCCGACGCCGATGACGCTCGCATGGGCGAACATCGGACTCGGCGAAATCGCCCTCCGTCGTAATCAAGCAGCCGAAGCCGCCAAGCGTTTCGATGAGGCCGTGCGCGCCGACGCCGAGTATGCTTCGACGTTTGCCGCACGCGCCGCGCGTATCAAGGCCGAAGCGGCATCAGGCACTACGCCCGTCATTGACGAAAGCATTAAGGCCGCCATCGCGCAACTCGACGTAGCGATTAAAAGCGGAAGGAAAGCAGACCTCGATGCCATCCTCGTCGCGGGCGAGTTGCCAACTTTTGAGAAAGGCATTGTCGGCAGCCAGCCCGAAATCTGGCAGACGCGCGTGCTGCGCACCGAAGCCCTGAGCGCAAACCGCGTCGCCGCCGATGTCTCCATCACGGCGCGCACGCTCGGGCGCGATCAGTCCGGGACGGCTGTGCTGGTCTTCGCGCGCACGGCTGGCGGCTGGCGTCTCGCCGACATTCAATTCTTCGAGGTGCGCTAACAAAAAGATGACGACTGCATTACTCGAAATCGAGCGGCGCGCCTCGCGCATAAAACTGCTGCTGATGGACTGCGACGGCGTGCTCACCGACGGGCGCATCACGCTGTTAGACGACGGCGACGAACAGAAAAGTTTTCACACGCGCGACGGTCACGGCCTTGTGCTCCTGCATCGCGCCGGTCTCGAATCGGGCATCATCTCAGGCCGCACGTCGAGCGCGGTCGTGCGGCGCGCGCGCGACCTCAAGATAAAGTACGTGCGACAGGGAACTCACAACAAGATTGTGGATTTCGAGGAAGTCTTAAAGGAAGCGGACGTTGAGGAATCCGAGACGGCCTTCATCGGCGACGACGTGACAGACATCCCCTTGATGCAGCGCGTCGGGCTGGCCTTCGCCGTCGCCGACGCAACCGACGAGACACGCGCCGCCGCTCATTACGTGACGCAACTGCCCGGCGGCTTCGGCGCTGTCCGCGAAGCCTGCGAACTGATTCTCAAAGCTCATGGCCGCTGGTCGGAACTGATGAAGCGATATATAGGGTGAACGCAGAGGTCAGTGGAGAAAGTTTGTCTTTTGCTGACCTCTAACCTCTGACCTCTGCTTTTCAGTTCAGTCCGTGAAGGGCGCGTTCTTGGGCGCGGGTGGGGTGAATGAGTTCGAGAAAAAGCTGAAGGCGTTGGTCTGCGCGCGGCAATTCTTCGGCGTCGAGTTGCGCTTCGAGACGTGTGAGCGCGCGCGTCAACGGCTCTTGACTGGCTGTGGCGAGCGCTTCGAGCAGGTCGTCGCCCGCGCCTGCTTTATCAGTTAAAGTTTTAAGTTCCGGTTCGAGCCAGTGGTCGAGCGGAACCCAGCGCCATTCGAGCGCGAAGATAAGACGCGAGAGAGCCTTGCAACCGCGCGCGACAATCAGACGCCCGCCGCTTTTCATCCCGCGCTTGAAGGTCTTCTCCGCTCGACGCGACGCAATCCACGTATCAATGAACGCGTGCTGCAAACGCGCCCGTCGAAATTCCGCGCTCATGTGCGCCGCCGCTGCGACCGCCGCGCTGACACGCGCGTTGCGTTCAAACAACACGCCCGCACGCTCGTAAGGCCAGTGGTCGAGATCGCGCGCCGACCCGATTTTTCCTTCAAGGTCAGAGAGCGTCGTGTACTGCGCGTCATAGATAAGACGACGCGTGTCGCCCTCGCCTTCCATGTAATATTCGGAACATTGCGCGGGCGTCAGGCGCGCGTGTGCTTCGTCCGTGATGAGCACTTCGAGATCGTCGTCGGAAAACGCATCATCGTGACCACGGCTCTTCGACCCGACGAGCAGCACCCCCAGCACTTCCGGTTGCTGCTGCCATTGGTCCAGACGGGCGGCGGTCTGCGGAAAGATTCCCTGCACGCTTGCTCCCTTCCAATTCGTGGAAGACGCACATGATTTTTTAAAAGTCAGGTTTAGAACCAACTTGCCGTCTTTTCCTTTGCGGCTTTGCGGCTAACGAGCCTTGGCGCGCTTTTGAGGTTTCTTCGTCTTCGGGCGCGCGCCCTTGCGACGGGACGGAGTAACCTTCTCGGATTCGCTGGCCTCATCGGTAAAATACAGGCGGCACAATTTTAAGAATGATTCGCACAGAGGCGAGTTGTATCCGCCCGTGAGCCGCGCGATTCCGAGTTCCCAGTTGATGCTCGCGCCCTCAATCCACCAACTCACGAGACGACCCTGCTCAACCTCTTCGCGCGCCGTCCGCAAGGGCACAATGCCGACGCCCATATCAGCCTCGACCATGTTCTTAATCGCCGTCTGACGGCTCAACTCCATGGCGACGGTCGGCTTGAGTCCGGCCTGCGCGAAAAATTCGTCAATCAGACGGCGCGTGTTGCCGCCACGCTCGCCGAGAATCAGTTTCTCTCCGGCGAGCGCGAAGCCGCTGATGACGCGTTGGCGGGCAAAACGATGATGCGGGCTGGCGATGGCGACAAGTTGGTCGCGGCTGAGCACCTCTGTGTCAATGTTGCGCGCCTCGACCGGCAGCGAGACGAACGCCATATCGAGTTCACCCGCGAGAATCTGTTTGACGAGCGACGCGCTCGTGCCGGTCGCAACAGAAATTTCCGCATGAGGATGATGTGCGCGCAACTCCTTGAGGACTTGCGGCAGTGGATCGGCGCTGACCATCGCCGACGCGCTGCCGATGCGTAAACGCCCGCGCTCGGCTCCGGCCAGTTCGGCCAACTCAACGAGCGCTACGTCATGCTCGCGGAGAATCAACTGCGCGCGCTCAAGCAACTTCTCACCGGCCTCCGTCAGAACGACGCGGCGCGGGGTACGCACAAAAAGTTGCGAGCCAACTTCGGTCTCCAGTTGCCTGATCTGCATGCTGATGGCGGCCTGTGTGACATGCAGGCGCTGGGCTGCCGCCGTGAACGTGCGTGTCTCGGCAATGAGCACAAATGCCTTCAGTTGGCGCATCTCCATTCGGGTTTCTCCGGTATCAGGGATGGTTATCGCACAAATAAAATCTTTTAGTTTCAATTATACGCAGAACGTCTTTACAATTACACGACATATTTCTTAAGAGCACGTCGCGCTTCCGCAGTCCGCCGCGCGCTGCCGCCATCGAATCCCTTTTAGCGAATGAAGGCCAGCAAAATTATCAAGCCGAGAGCCGCGCCCCACGCGCCCCTGCGCTCGCAGGAACTCGTGCTCGGAGTTGACGGGGGAGGAACCAAGACGCGGGCGGTCGTCGTTGATGCGAGGCAGCGGATTTTGGGCGAGGGCATCGCCGGGCCGTCGAATCCGGTGCGCGTCGGCGTCGGCAACGCAGCCAACGCGGTCAAGGAAGCGGTTGATCGCGCGTGCAGCGTCGCGCGCGTGCGGCGGATTGAGATTGTCGCGGCGGAGATTGGCCTAGCGGGCGTCAAGCGTCTGGATTTGCGCGAGCGCATGCACGAGGCGCTGGGCGTGCTCGGCATCAATGCGCTCGAAGTCGTGACCGATGCCGACATCGCTCTCTTCGGGGCGACCGGCGGAAAGCCCGGATTGATTATCATCGCGGGCACTGGTTCGATCTGCTGCGGTATCAACGCACGGGGCAAGCATAGTTGCGCGGGCGGTTGGGGGCCTCTGGCGGGCGACGAGGGGAGCGGCGCGTGGATCGCCCGGCGCGGGTTGCAGGCGGTCGCCAAGGCTGCGGACGGTCGCGGGCGCGCGACGCAACTTGTCGAGTCGGCCTGTAACTATTTCAACGTCGCGTCGCCGGAAGACCTCTCGACAGCCATCTATGTGCCGAGCATGACGAACGACCGCATCGCTGGATACGGGCGCTACGTCATCGAGGCGGCGAAGAACAGAGATACGGTGGCGCGGGGGATTGTGCAGGAGGCTGGGCACGAGTTGGGTGCGGCGGCCATCGCTGTGATTCAGAAATTGCGGATGGAGCGCGGGCATTTTCAGATCGGCTATGTCGGCGGAGTCTTTGCCGCCGGTCAACTGCTGCTTGAGCCTCTCCGGCGGAAAATCGCGCGCGCCGCTCCGGGCGCGGTGCTGGCGCTGCCGCTGCTTGCTCCGGCAGAGGCCGCCGCGCGCATGGCGCGCGATAATCTTCAACTGGCGCTGGCCGGATAGGAACGTCGTTCGCTCATGCAGAAACTACTATCCGGCACGTCAAAACGCGGAGTTGAAATCTCAAGTCTGAAATCTCAAGTCTGAGATTTATAAAGTTCGTATGGCTTCCGATTCGTCCATCCAAATTCCCGTCACGGAGGAAGAGAATCCGCGCACGCGCGAGATTGCGACGCTGCCCGCGCTGGGAATTGTGCGGCTGATGAACGAAGAGGATGCGCGCGTGGCGGAAGCGGTCGAGCGCGTCCTGCCAGAAGTTGCGCGAGCGGTGGAAGGCATCGTTGAAAGGCTACGGCAGGGAGGTCGTCTTTTCTACATAGGGACGGGAAGTTCGGGGCGGCTCGGCGTGCTCGATGCTTCGGAGTGCCCGCCCACGTTCGGAGTCTCGCAGGAATTGGTGCAGGGAATTATCGCTGGCGGTTATGATGCCTGTTATCGAGCCGTCGAAGCGTCGGAGGATGACGCGGAAGCGGGCGGGCGTGACATTGCCGCGCGCGGCGTCGGGGCGAGAGATGCGATTGTCGGCATCGCGGCTTCCGGAAGCACGCCCTATACTGTCGGCGCGCTCGGACACGCGCGCACGCTCGGCGCTTTGACCATCGCGCTCACCTGCGCGCCCGCATCGTTGATAACAAATGTTGCGGAGGTTTCCATTGTGCCCGTCGTCGGGCCGGAAGTAATTGCCGGTTCGACGCGGCTCAAAGCGGGAACCGCGCAAAAGATGGTGCTCAACATGCTCTCGACGGCGACGATGATCCGGCTCGGTTACGTGACCGGCAACCGCATGACGAACCTTCTCCCGCGCAACACGAAGCTGCGCGCGCGTTCGCTGCGTATCCTTCGCGCCGAGACGGGGCTGGAAGAAGCGGCGGCACAGAGCGCGCTCGAAGCGGCGGACGGCGACCTGCCGACGGCTCTCGTCATGCAGCGCACGAAGGCGACGCGGGAGCAGGCCGCGAGCGCGCTTGAGACAGCGAAGGGCGTGGTTGAGCGAGCGGTCGAACTTGTCTCGAAAAAAGTTTAGGGGCAAATTCTCAATCTACCTTCTTCTTCGCGCCAAGACGCAAAGACGCGAAGAAGAAGGAAACGACATCGTTTTGGAGTGATGCGAGAAGCGGTCGGGATGATATATGCTAGGCGCGCAACTGACTTGTGGACTTGCGGTCTCTTCAGCTAAAGAAAAAAGCTCTCCAACTTTTCAGACATTCGACATGAAGACGTTTCATCCGCCGCGCGTGAAGTGGCCTCTGTGGCTGGGGTGTGCAGGCTGTCTCGGCCTTGAGTTGGTGCTGTTCGCTGGCATCACGCGCCATGCTATGAGCGCCGCGCGGGCGAGCATGCCGCCGCCGGGCGCATGGAGTTGGGCAAGCATTGCGGGCTGGCATCTGTTCATCGCGGCGTTGGGAGCGTTGCTGCTGTGGGAGCCTTTCGTGCAACTGCGGATTCGATTCGACGAAGAGGGAATCAGCAGGCCGCGCTTTTTGAGACCGTCAATCTACATCAAATGGGCGGAGGTCGAAACGCTTCTTGCCATGCAATCACGACATCAATTCTCCGTGCTGAAAATCAACACGCATGGCGAGAGCATCGAAATCAACACGCTCTTTTACCGGCAGCCCGACCATCTCATCTCTTTCGTCGAAGAGCGCGTAAAGAGTTGTCTGCCGGAGTTCTGCCGTTGAAGCGGCGCACGGCGAAAGCGTCTGGAAGGAACCAGCGAAAATATCAATGAGCACCCTTGATCTCGTTATTATCTTCGGCTACCTGATTGGCATCACGCTCTTCGGCGTTCTCTTTTCGGGCAAGCAGGAGACGACGAGCGACTATTTTCTCGGCGACAGAACCGTGCCATGGTGGGCGATTGCCGCCTCTATCGTCGCCACAGAGACTTCAACCATCACCTTTATCTCCGTGCCGGGAATCGCGTTTGCGCGCGGCGGGAATTTTCAATTCCTGCAACTCGTGTTCGGCTACATGCTGGGTCGCGTCGTTATCTCGCTGCTTTTTATCCCTTCATATTTTCGCGGCGAACTTTTGACCGTCTATCAACTGCTTGAGCGGCGCTTCGGCGGGCGCATCAAGATGCTGGCCGCCGCTCTCTTCGTCGTCATGCGTAACATCGCCGACGGCATCCGCCTGCTGCTGACGGCGCTCGTGCTCGCCGCCGTCTATGGAGCGTTTCAACCCGCCGCAGACATGCAGATGATCGTCGTCTATTCGATTGTGCTGCTCGGCGTGGTGATGATTATCTTCACCTATTTCGGCGGCATGGAGGCGGTCATCTGGGTCGAGGTCGTGCAACTCGGCATCTACATTGCGGGCGCGTTGGCGGCAGCCGTCGTGCTGGCGCGATCAATCGAGGGAGGATGGAGCGGCGCGCTGGCGTTGGGCGCGCAGCACGACAAGTTGAGCCTGCTTGATTTCGGCCTACGCACGACGAGTTATGAATTTAAGAGCCTCTTCGGCGGGACGTGGTTCACGTTCAGCCTACCCGTTGACCTGACGAAAACTTATACCTTCTGGGCAGGGCTGATCGGCGGATGCTTTCTGACGATGAGCACGCACGGGACGGATCAATATCTCGTCCAGCGTTATCTCTGCACAGACCGACCGAAACGCGCGGCGGCGGCACTCTTGACCAGCGGGGCGGTCGTGCTCGCGCAGTTCATCGGCTTTCTTTTTATCGGCGTGCTGCTGTTCGCCTTTTATCGTCCAGACGCCGACACGGGGTATTCCATGCTCCCGGCAGGAGCGGCGACGCTTCCCGTCGGCGGCGCGTTTCAGAAAGTCGGCAGCGACCAAATCTTTCCAGACTTCATCACACATCACTTGCCGACGGGTCTTTCGGGGCTGGTCGTCGCGGCGATTTTCGCCGCCGCGCTTTCGTCTTCGCTCAACTCAATCGCGGCGACCGCCGTTAACGATCTCTACAAACCGTTCAGGCCGCATCGAGATGATAAGCATTACTTGCGCGTGTCGCACTGGCTGACGCTGCTGTGGGGCATCGTGCAGATAGGCGTCGCGCTGGCCATGATTCGCGCGCAACGTTCGGCGCTCGACAATGCGTTGTCGGTCGCCTCTCTGATTAACGGCCCCGTGCTGGGCGTCTTTCTCGTCGGCACATTCCTGAAGCGCGTCAGCGAACCGCCCGCGCTCGTCGGCATGTTCACAAGCATTGTCCTGATGCTCTACATCCGCTTCTACACGCCGCTGGCGTGGACTTGGTACGTACTTTTAGGAAGCGCCGTGACGTTTCTCGTGGCGTGGGTTGTGAGTTTTGCCTTTGCGCCCGCGCCCGTCGAGAAGCGCGACGAACTCGCGCCCGGTACAGTAAAATGATTTTCGCCCCTTTGCGCCTTTACGTCTCCAGCGTGAAACTTCTTTTAATATCAGAAGCATAGAAATCAAATGGCACGAACAAAGATTACGACAACGAGGCAGTCACGGCATGATGCGCTCTCATTCATTATTCTTGCCGCGCTCGCGCTCGCGCCTTTAGCGACAATTCATGGACAGCACGCAATTCAACAGGCGAGCCTCAGAGGGGACGCCCACACAACAGTATCTCTCTCAACCTCAACTTTTGAAACTTCGACCAGCACATCGCTCGCGCCGTCTCCATATTCGAGACGAGCTTCGCGCGAGGCTCTCGCGTGGGCGGACAAAGAATTACGACGCATGTCGCTCGAAGAGAAGATCGGGCAACTCATCTCTATCGGTATCAACGCGCACTTTCTCAATCAGGAATCAGATGAGTTTCGTGAACTCCAGAGGCAGGTCGAACAGAATCACGTCGGCGGCATCATACTGTTTCGCGGCCCCGTCTATGAGTCCGTTCATCTCGTCAATCGCATGCAGGCGTTGGCGCGGCTTCCGCTGCTCATCTCGGCGGATTTGGAAGCGGGCGCGGGGATGCGCTTCGACGACACTATCAATTTTCCATGGAACATGGCTGTCGGAGCGACCGGAAATCCAGACTATGCGCGACGCCAAGGTGAGATGACGGCGCGCGAGGCGCGTGCGCTCGGCATTCAGCAGATTTTCGCGCCCGTCGTTGATGTCAACAATAACTCCGCCAACCCTGTGATCAACGTCCGTTCGTATGGCGAAGACCCGCAGGCTGTGGCGAGTTTCGCCGCCGCCTTCGTCGAAGGCGCGCAGCGCGGCGGGGTCATCGCGACCGCCAAGCATTTTCCCGGCCACGGTGATACGGCTGTTGATTCGCATCGCGGTCTGCCCGTCATCAACGTCGGGCGCGCGCGTCTGGATGCACTCGAACTCGTGCCGTTTCGTGCGGTGATTGGCGCAGGGATAGGCGCGGTGATGTCTGCACATATCGGCCTCCCGCAAATTGATGCGACGAAAATCAGCCCGCTCCCGCGTGACAAGGCCATCCGCCCCGCTTACGTTGAAGAGGGCGGCGAGATTGTTGACGAGAGCGCATACCTTCCCAGCACGCTCTCGCCCGTCATGCTCGACGGTATTCTCCGGCGCGACCTCGGCTTCGACGGAATCGTTGTCACCGACGCGATGGACATGAGCGGCCTGACGATTTACTTCAAGCAGGACGAAGCGGCGGTGCGCGCCGTGCTCGCGGGCGCGGACATGCTGTTGAAGCCCGCCGATCCCGGCGGGTGCGTGCGCGGTCTGCGCGAAGCGGTCAAGAGCGGCAGACTAACCGAGCGCCGTATCGAAGAATCTGCGCGACGTATCCTCGCCGCGAAATATGATCTCGGTCTGACCAGAGAGAGAATCGCGCCGCTTGAGCAGATTGATCGTCTCGTTTCAAGCGGCGAAGCTTTGAAACTCGCCGACGAAATTGCGGAACACGCCATCACACTTGTGCGCGACGATACGAAGCTGCTCCAGACGGGACAGATACGCCCCGGAGCGCGCATCTTCGTGCTCGGAGTTACGAACGGCGAAGACCGCTTCTGGATCGCGCAACCCTTCGCCTCGACGCTTCAGCACGCAGGGCAGCGTGTGGATTCGCTGACGCTCGATGCGCGCTCGCCCGCAGAGGAAGTGAAGATGGCTGTCGAGCGTGCGTCGAAAGCGGATGTCGTCGTGGTGGCGATGTACGGGCGCGTGCGTTCCGGCGCGGCTAATAGCGTCGGCGTTCCTGAGCAGGGAGCGTCGGCTCTCGCCGCTCTGCTCGAACGCAAAAAGACGGTCGTCGGTATCAGCTTCGGCAATCCATATCTGCTGCAAAACTTTCCCGCGCTCGCCACATACGTCGTGGCCTACGGCGATATGCCGAGCCTCCAACGCGCCGCCGCACTCGCCATGCTTCGACAGTCTGACATGACCGGAAAACTTCCCATCTCTCTGCCCGGCCTCTACGCGCGCGGCACGGGCATTCAACTGAAAGCTAACACTTCGACTGCCGGAGCGTTGACAGGCAAATGAGAGTAGCCCCGACACGGCGCGGACAAAGAAGAACCAAGCTCAAGAGTTTGGTGATGGCCTTCATGCTATGCGTCTTCGCGGCGCAGAGTGTGGCGGCGATGACGCTGCCGAGTGCGACGCCCGGTGCGGTCGGAATGTCTGCGGAGCGGTTAGCGCAGATTGACGGGGCGGTGGCGCGCTCGATTGGGCTGCATGAGACGCCGGGCGCGGTCGTGCTGGTCGCGCGTCGAGGTCGCATCGTGTGGCGCAAGGCTTACGGCGAGCGCGCCGTCGTGCCTGAGCGCGAGGCGATGACGACGGACACGATCTTCGATGTCGCGAGCCTGACGAAGGTGGTGGCGACCGCGACGAGCATCATGATTTTGGTCGAGCGCGGGCAGTTGCGTCTGAGCGATTCCGTCTCGCTCTACATCCCTGAATTGAAAGGCGAGGGCAGGGAGCGCATCACCATCGAGCAACTGCTCACGCATCGCTCCGGCTACGCGCCCGACTTCGATTTGCGCGAACAGTGGACGGGCTACGAAGAAGCTCTCCGTCATCTATACATTGAACGCCCGCGCAACACGCCCGACACGCGCTTCCTCTACAGCGACATCGGATTCATCACACTCGGCGAAGTCGTCCGGCGCGTCAGCGGTCAGCCCTTGGACGAGTTTGCGCGGCGCAATATTTACGAACCTCTCGGAATGCGCGATACGGGCTTTCGCCCACGCGCCGAACTCGTCCCGCGCATCGCGCCGACCGAGACGCGCCGCGCCATGTTGAGCTATCTCGGCGGCACGGGCGGAGAGTCCGATACGCAATCCCAGAAGATGTTGCGCGGAGAGGTACACGACCCGACCGCCAACCGGATGGGCGGCGTCGCAGGTCACGCCGGACTCTTCTCGACCGCCTCAGACCTCGCTGTTTTTTGCCAGATGATTTTGGGCGGCGGTGAATACATGGGCGCGCGGATTTTGAGTCCGCTCGGCGTCGCGGCGATGACGCGCGCCCGCGCCGTGACGGAAGAGGGCGCGGCGCGCGGGCTGGGCTGGGACATCGCGAGCAGCTTTTCCTCTAATCGCGGCGACATCTTTCCCGTCGGCTCTTTCGGTCATACTGGATTCACAGGCACGTCTCTCTGGATTGACCCCGCGAGCGAGACGTTCATCGTCTTTCTCAGTAATCGCGTCCACCCGGACGGCAAAGGCGACGTGAGTCCTCTACGCAGCCGCATCGCTTCAATCGTCGCGGCTTCGATTTCCGAAACTTCCGTCGAAGCGGCGCGCGCCGAAGCAGCACGCTTCTCAGCCGAGATGCTGGCGAGCGTCGCGCGGTTTCAGGCTTCGGCTAATAATGTTGCGGCCAGCCAGACGAGCGGCGCGGAAGTTATCACCGATGCGGAGGTACTGACCGGCATTGATGTTTTGGAGCGCGACAATTTCAAGCAACTCGCGGGATTGCGCGTCGGCCTCGTCACCAATCACACTGGGCGCGACCGTCGCGGGCGGCAGACGATTGACGTGTTGCGCGAAGCGAAGAATGTCTCGCTCGTCGCGCTCTTTTCGCCGGAGCACGGCATTCGCGGCGCGTTCGACGAAAAAGTTTCCGATTCGATTGACGAGAAAACAGGGCTGCCCGTCTATTCGCTCTACGGCGAAACCAGACGACCGAAGCCCGAACAACTGAAAAACTTACAGGCGCTCGTCTTCGACATTCAGGACATCGGCACGCGCTTCTACACATACATCTCGACGCTCGGTTACGTGTTGGAAGAAGCGTCGAAAGCGAAAATCCCTGTCTTCGTGTTGGATCGCCCGAATCCGATTAACGGCGTCGAGACGGAAGGGCCTGTGGCAGACGCCGACAAGCTGTCCTTCATCTCTTATCACATGATTCCGGTCAGACATGGGATGACCGCAGGGGAACTGGCGCAGCTTTTCAACGAGCAGCGAAAAATTAATTGTGATTTGCGCGTCGTCAAGATGGAGAATTGGCGGCGCGCGATGTGGCTCGACGCGACGGGGTTGATGTGGGTCAATCCTTCGCCGAACATGCGGAGTCTTACGGAGGCGATGCTCTATCCCGGCGTCGGCCTGCTTGAGACGACGAATCTCTCGGTCGGGCGCGGGACGGACACGCCCTTTGAAGTCGTCGGTGCGCCGTGGCTCGAAGGGCAGCGGCTCGCCTCTTATCTCAACAATCGGAAACTCGCGGGCGTGCGATTCGTACCCGTCAGGTTCACGCCGCAGGCTTCCGTGTTCAAGGGCGAAGAGTGCGGCGGCGTCAACATCATCGTCACAGACCGGACGCAGTTTCGTCCCGTGCTGGCGGGGCTGGAGATGGCTGCGGCGCTCAGGCGGCTCTACCCTTCGGAGTGGAAAGTTGACGATTACCTGCGCCTGCTCGTCAACGCCGACGCGCTGGAACGTCTCAAGCGCGGCGACGCGCCGGAAGAAATTGTCCGCTCGTGGCAGCCGAAGCTCGAAGAGTTCCGGCGTGCGCGCTCCGGCGCGTTGCTCTATCGTTAGTCGAAATCAAAGTCATCTTTTAGGAGAAAGAATAATGCGTAAGGTCTGGCAAGTTTTATTTCTCGCCGTCGCCCTGACGATGATGCAGAGTTCCGCGCTGGCGTGGCACGATACGGGACACATGCTGGTCGCGCAGATCGCTTACCTGCGGCTGACGCCCGCCGCGAAGAAGCAGGTTGACAGGCTGCTCATCGCGCCGCCGAATAAACGTCCCCTGATTCATTTATGCGCCGGATATTACACGCCCGCCTGCGAGAAAACTTATGATCCCGTGACCATCGCCGTCTGGATGGACGACTTCAAGGGCGACTCGCTTAACGACGAATACGAGAACTGGCACTACATCAACTACAAGCCTTTATTCGACGGCATCCCTGAACGCAGCAACGTCGGCCCCGAACCCATGAATGTCCTCGACCGCCTCAACTGGTGCATCAACACTCTGCGCAAAGGAACTGGGCGCGACAAGACGGACGCAGAAGTGCTCGGCTTCCTCTTCCATCTCATCGGCGACGTGCATCAACCGCTGCATACCACGACGCGCTACACCCCGAAGAACCCGGAAGGCGACGCGGGCGGCAACGGCTTTCCCATCACGATGCCGCCGGAGGCGCACATCAGAAATCTTCATTCCTACTGGGACGCCGCGGCCGGTCAATTCGGTTTTGAAAGTCTTAAGCGCCCGCTCGACGAAGCGGGCAAAACGCGCATCCGCACGCTCGCCGATCAACTCATGGCTGCATACCCGGCTGACGCCAGCCCTGAATGGAAAAACCTCGACGTGCAGCAGTGGGTCGAAGAGAGCAACCGCCTCGCGCGCGACTTCGTCTATGCGAAAATCAAAGAGAACGAAACGCCGTCGCAGGCTTATGCCGACGAAGCGAAAAAGATCACGGGGCGGCGCATCGCGCTCGCCGGATACCGCCTCGCCAACGTGCTGAACAACCTCTACCCCGAAAATCAGCCGCCCAAATAGAGCGACACCGTTTGAAGGTTTGAAATCTCGAATCTTCAATCGCTCAACTTCTATGAGACGCCAAGCCACTAAGAAAAAGGATGCCGGGAAGAATGCTTTTAAAATTCCAGCGGTCTGCGTCTGTGGGGAGTTATTAATTCAACTTTGAAGGCAAGGCGTTGACGGCTGCTACTTCCCGCGCAGGAGATGGCGTGAGAGCGGCGTGTAGCGCGAGCCGTCCGCGCGGAGTTCGCTGCGTATCAAGATTATGTCAGAGACGTTGAAGGCTTCCGTCGCAAATGTCGTCTCTTGATGAAGCGCCGCGAGTTGGCGCGCGCCCGCCGGAGCGCGCAGACGCGCGATGGTCAGATGCGGGTTGAAACTCCGCTCTTCGCGCGGGAAACGCCGCCCCTCGCACTCGTCCTCCAGACGCTTTTGCAGCCGCACCAATTCGCCCTGCTCATCCCTGACGCCCAGCCAGAGAACGCGCGGCACGCCTCTCGGCGGAAACGTGCCCGTTCCCTCGATTGAAATCTCAAACGGGGCAGAGCCACTCGTCGCCGCGTCCAACGCCTGCGCCAACTCGCTTGTTCGCGCAGTCTCAATCTCGCCGATGAATTTAAGAGTGATATGAAGTTTTTCGGAACGATCCCAACTGGCTTTGACCTGCGCGGCGTGGGCGCGCAAATACTTGATGTGATCGGCGGCGCGTGCGCGCACCTCTTCAGGCAATTCGACGGCGCAGAATACACGCCACAACCCGTCAGCATTTTCTGAAGTTGTCCGGCTCACACCTGCGTTTATCTACGCTCCGACGCGTTCCTGTCAAGCATCTTTCTCTCGCGCCTCACGAGCGCGCCGAGACGAGACGTTGGCGTTCCTGTTGCGACCAGTTGCAGAGCGCCGTTACGTCACCGTCGGAGAGCTTCGCGCCTCGATGAATCAAAGTGTAAGAGAGCAGCGGCATCAAGCCTTGCTTTGCCTCCCGGCAAATATCCGAGAGCAGCCGAGACGCCTTGGCCTCGTCGTACTGCGTCCAATCGGAAAAGTTGAGATGCCTGCGCCCATGATTGATGTGGTCGGCGACAAACCACGAGACGGGCGCGACGTTGCTGTACCAAGGCCACTGCGTGCGATTTGAATGGCAATCCATGCACGAACGCCGCAGGATGGCTTCCACCTGCGCGTCGAGATGAACGTGCGATTCGATGGAACGCTCGTCGCCAAGCGCAGGATTAACACGCTCCGGCCTGACGAATTGCGCGCCGACGAGCAGCATGGCGACGAGAGCGCACGACAACTTTAGAGCTTTCTTCATGGCACACTGCCTCCTGTGAAAGACTTAACGCCAGAGCTTGCGCCAGAGCTTGCGCGCGCCGTGCATGCTCTCGTCGAGCCACACGGTCTCAAGTTGGTCTTTCCAAATTTCTAACATCTGTGAGTCAAGTTGCAGCACTCCGTCGCGGGTCACGCCTGCGGGCGGCGGGGCGAGCGCGGCGAGCCGTTCGTAGACGCGCGTGCGCTCTGCGCCCTCGACGCGTGGCAGCAGATGCCAGAGCGTGAGTGTGTCGCGCGGTCTGGATTCGGCGAGCAAGGTATCGAGCGCAGCGCGCCCGCCGCTCTCAAAGTCAAACTTCAGGAGCGCGGCGAGGAAAGTTTCCGAGGAGTCTTCAAAGAAGGGAGTGCCCGGCCCCGTGCCGGGCTGTGTGGCGCAGGCCGCGCCCGCCGGGACGACCGATTCGCGGTCTTTCAACTGAAGCGCGACCCAACCGGAAGTGACGTGTAAGAGGCTGCGTCCGCGTTCGTCAACTTCCAGCGTGTAGGCACAGCCGAGGTCGGCGGCGATTGCCGAAGGCGTGTTAACGAAGAAGAGGCGCGGCGGTGCCCAAATCCTCGCGCTGATGCGACCGCGCACGAGTTCGAGGCGATGTTCTGTCAGGTGCGTCTCCAGCAGGCGCAAGCGCGTGCCCGGATCAACCTCGACCTCGCCGATGTTGGCGACCTTAATCTCTGCGCGCGAATCGGCGTCGGTTTCGAGCCACTCACCAACAGCAAGCTTTCCATGCTCGCCCATCTGTCGAGAGTCAACGACAGGAGAGCCTGAGAGCCTCGCCACTTCCCACGCCGGACGAATTGAGCGTTGGTAGAGCCAGATGCTCGCGCCGCCCGATACGGCGAACAACAGAAGCATGGCGAAGGCCATGCGCTGCCTGAGCGTCGCAAATGGAAACCGGCGAGCCGACGGGAGAAAAGCTGCGGCGGACGGCTGGAGCGGCGCAAAGGTTTTCGCCTGCGTGGGGTTTTTCAACTGTGCTTCGACGGCATCCCAGAGTCCGGCGGGAGCCAAGACAATCGGCAAACTTTCGGCGAGACGAATGCCCAACTTAATTTCTTCAAACTCCCGGCGGCACGCGGCGCACGCGGCGAGATGTCGCGCGACGCGCTCCGAGTCGGCGGCGGACAACTCGCCGTGCGCGTAAGGTGATAACTCTCTGTTGATATGGCTGCCGAACATCTTTAACTCTTACTCCCCTCGCACAAGTGCGCCGCGCAGATGTCCGAGCCTCTGCGCCAAAATCTTATGGCCGCGATTGAGCCGCGAGGCAACTGTGCCTTTCGAGCAGTTGAGCACGTCGGCAATCTCTTCATACGAAAGCTCGTCGAAATATTTAAGCAGGATGGCGATACGCAGTTTCGGCTTGAGCGTGGCGATGGCTTCCTTAACGCTGTCTGAAACTTCGACGCCCGCGACAAAGTCTTCCTGCGGCCTTCTCTCGCTGCGGCTTCTCTCAGGCGCGTTGCTGAAGGGAAGGAAGCGGCGTCGTTTGCGCTGTTCGTCCACGCAGGCGTTGGTCGCCATCCGGTAGAGCCATGTCGTAAACTCTGCGTCGTGTTTGAACTGCTCGATCTTCGAGAATAGTTTGAGGAAGACCTGCTGCGTGATGTCGGAGGCGGTCGCCGCGTCGCCGCCGAAAAAATAGAGTGCGATTGAGTAGACCTTATCCTTATAGCCTTCAAAGAGAAGCTGAAAGGCGTCGCGTTCACCGCGCTGGCAAGCTTCGATGATGTGCTCACCCACCTTTCGTTCGCTCATTACGGCGCATTGCTCCATCCGCTCGCCTCCGTCCATTCAAGCTATCGAACATTTAGACGGAGTGCGGTTAGCTTTTCTTCCATTTTTGTCTGAAAGGCAAGAGTGATGCGAAATCTCAAATCTTCAATCGCTCAACTTTTATGCTTCTTAGCGTCTTGGCGCGAAACTATGTTTCATGCAGAGACGCTAAGAAAGCAGAACGCAAAGGAAGAAGGCTTTCATAAAACGGCCTGCGCGCCGCTTTGGGTTGACGCTCGCGCAAGGCGGGCATTACAATTCGCGCGTTGTTGATGTCGAGCCAATCGGCTCGAACGCCGAAATAAGCCGCCCGCGCAAGATCGAACACGCGCCGGAGAAAATTACTGGAAACCATGTCGCTTCGTCGCCACCATTTCGCACGTCTCGCCGCCGCCATCATGCTGGCGCTCTCCTCTGCCGCCGCCGCCGGAGCGCAGCAGCGCCCATTGATTACGGAAGACGTAGACGTGCTCGCGCCCGGAACGCTCCGCATCGAGGCGGGCATTGATTTTCTTCAGAACGCGAAATTCCCGGCTTCGGGTTTGACCGGCGACCTGACGCGAGTCGGCGTCATCGGCATCAACGTCGGGCTTTCGCCGAACGTCGAATTTCAGATTGAAGGCGTCGCGCAGAATTTCCTGAGCATCAATTCTGCGACGACGAATCCGGCTATTCAGAGAAGCTTTGCAACCGGCAGCAATTCGACCAACGACACGGGCGACTTCACGCTCGCCACTAAGATCAAACTGAGAAGCGAATCGCGGCGCGGCCCTTCGCTCGGCTTCCGCTTCGGCGTCGAGTTGCCCAATTCCGATGAGGCGCGCGGCATCGGCGTCAATAATACGAACGCCTTCGGCACGATTCTCGTCGGGAAAAAGTTCGGCAGGGATGGCCGCCTCAACACGTTCGGCAATCTCGGCCTCGGCATCTTTACCGCGCCGACTCAATTCTTCACACAGAATGACATGCTGCTCTACGGCGTCGCGGGGATTTTCCGCGTTGATAGTCACATCAACATCGCGGGCGAAATCAACGGGCGCGCCAACACGCGCAACGGGCGCGCGCCGCTCGGAACCGAACCGCTTTCGGAGGCGCGTCTCGGCATGCAAATCAAAGCGACGGGGCTGCGCTTCGACTTCGCGGGCATCGCTGGCCTCGGCACTTTCAGCCCACGCTCCGGCGTCACCTTCGGCGTCACCTACGACACTCCGACCGTCTTCGCTCCAGTCAAATAAAACAGTGACAACTGACAAGCGACGAGTGACGAGTTGAAAACAGCTTTGCGCTCATCACTCGTCGCTTGTCATTTTATCGCGGCTTTCGGTTTTGCTCGTCACCAGTTACTTGTCACTCAGATTTATGTTTGATTGGTTCACCGATATTGCGGCATGGCTGCGTGAGACGGCGATGGCCGTCGGGCAGTTCATCGTCGAGGTTCCGATTTATATCGCCGCTCCGGCGATGATTCTCATCGGCGCGCTCGATTCGTCGCTGCTCTCGCTTCCCGAAATCAACGACTACCTCGTGGTCATTCGCTGTAGCAGCGACCACACGGCGGCCCTCTATTTCCCGCTCTTTGCCGCCTTCGGTTCAGTGCTGGGAAGCCTTCTGCTCTACACGATTATGCGGCGCGGCGGGCAGGCTCTCTTGCGTCGTCGTTTTCGCGCCGAGCACATCGAGCGCGTCGAGCGCGCCTACGCGCACTACGGAGTCCTGACGTTGGCGATTCCCGCGCTGCTGCCACCGCCGATGCCCTTCAAGATTTTCGTCGCCACCGCCGGGGCGCTCGAATACCCGCGCTGGCGTTTTATCGTGACGATTATGATTGCGCGCAGCCTTCGCTACACAATCGAAGGAGCGCTGGCCGTCTTCTACGGCAGAGGCGTGCTGAGATTTCTACATCATTACGGATTGGCAATCCTCGGTTGGACGGCGCTGGCGTGTCTCGTCGGTCTGGGCATCTATCTCGTCTGGAATCGTCTGCAACAGAGACGTTTGAATAATTCAACAGGCGCGGCGGACGCGACGCCGACAATCTCGCAGGACTAGCGCAATTCACAATTGAGCGTCAGGCGATTGATATCCACCACCGCAGGACACGGAGCGAGCACAGATTTCAACTCTTGAATCTTAGCTTCGGTAGGTTCAACTGAAATTGATCGGGCACGTCGAGGGTTAGGAAAGGATAACAACTTTTAGTGAAGTGGCTGTGGCGCAAAATCACGAACGGGTTGGGTTATGTTAAGGATTACCTGCAAGCTTTCGGCGCGTTCGGGTTGTTCGCCATTGCGTTGCTCGATTCGGCGTTCATTCCTCTGCCGGGCGGCCCCGATGCGGTGATGCTTGTGCTGTCGGATCAGAATCACGCGATGATGCCGGTCTATGCTCTGATGGCGACGCTCGGTTCGGTCATCGGCTGCGTTATTCTCTACTACATTTCGCAGCGCGCCGGACGCCACGCCCTCGAACGCTTTTCAGCGGAGAAGCAGGCGCGCGTTAAAGATTGGGTTGACCGCTACGATGTGTTGTCGGTGCTGGTCGCCTCGCTTTTGCCGCCGCCGTTTCCCTTCAAGTTGTTCGTCATCACCGCCGGAGTCTTTCGCTTGAACGTCGTGCGCTTTGCGCTGGCCGTCGCTGTCGGTCGCGCCGCGCGGTTCTTTTTGGAAGGCTATATCGCCGTGACCTACGGCAAGCAGGCGCAAAGTTTCTTAGCCGAAAACTTTTCGTGGATCGGACTCGCGCTCGTCGTGCTGGTCGTGGCCGGATTTCTCCTGCGAAGCTTGGTGCAAAGGAAGCGAGCCGAGGCCGGAAGCTAGAGGCCGGTTAAAAGGCATGCTGTCTCCGATTAACTTCTAACTTCTGACCTCTGGCCTCTGAGCCTGAAATTGCGTGCTTGGGCGAGATCGCGGACGCCGTGCTGTTGGAGCGTTTCGAGCAGCAGGATAAAAACTTCTGCGGTGGCGCGCGCGTCGCCTGCCGCGCGATGGCGGTTATAAATGTTGATGGCGAAATGTTCAGCCAGCGTATGCAGGCGATGATTGGCGAGATCGGGCACGACGCGGCGCGCGAGCGAGACGGTGCACAGGTGCGGGTTCGCCATGCGGCGACCGGGGAAGACGAGTGAAAGTTCGTGATTGATAAAGCGCACGTCGAACTGTGCGTTGTGAGCGACGAGCACGGCGTTGTCGGCAAAGCGCAGCCATTCGTGCGCGACATCTGTGAAGAGCGGCGCACGTGCCACCATCTCGTCCGTGATGCCCGTCAACCCGACGATGAAGGGCGGAATTTTCATGCGCGGATTGAGCAAGGTTTGAAACTCGCCGACAATGCGCCCGCGACTGACGCGGTATGCGCCGAGTTCGATGATGCGGCAGGGCGGCGTCTTCGGGCCGGTCGTCTCGACATCGAAGACGATGTAATCGGTTTCACCTATCACGCGGCATTCGTCATCGTCGCAGACCAACTCGACTTCGCTCGAAGAATCGAGGATGCGCAGACGCCAGTCGTCTTTGATGAGTTCGGAGACGAGCAACGTGGCGAACGGCGGATCGAGATCAGGAAGTTGCAGCACGAGGTCTGCGACGTGAACGGTGGACGCGCGCCCGCCGCGCCCGCGCAGGAGTTGTATCGCCTCCTGAACGAGGTTTGAATCAGAGACGAGATTGCGATACGTCTGCATTGGAAATCCATTGTAGCATGACGTAAGGAGAAGGGCGGAGATGGATGCGTGCTGAAGAGGTGTTGGAGAGATTTCGACGAACGGGTGCGCTGCTCGAAGGCCATTTCGTTTTAACGAGCGGGCTGCATAGTACAAATTATCTGCAATGCGCGCTCATCTTACAGTATCCGGCGGAAGCCGAAAGTTTCGGTCGCGCCATCGCGCAGCATTTCACACAGGAGCGAATCGAAACCGTGGTCGCTCCGGCCATCGGCGGTATCGTCATCGGTTGGGAAACGGCACGCGCGCTCGGCATCCGCTCCATCTGGACTGAGCGGGAGCAGGGACAGATGACTCTCAGGCGCGGCTTCGCGGTGCGTTCGGGTGAAAGCGTCCTCGTCGTTGAGGATGTCATCACGACCGGCGGTTCGACGCGCGAGACGATTGAAACCCTGCGCGCCGCCGGAGCGCGCGTGGTCGGCGCGGCATCCATTGTTGACCGCTCCGGCGGACGCGCCGACGTGGGCGTTCCGCGCATCGCCCTCGCCGCGCTCGACGTGCCCGCCGTCGCCCCCGCTGCCTGCGCGCAATGCGCCGCCGGTATCCCCGCGATTAAACCGGGAAGCAGGAAAACGAAGGATGAAGGATGAAGGATGAAGAAAACAACTCTGCTGATTCATCCTTCCGCCTTCCGCCTTCCGCTTTGTCAAACTACCGCCTGACAATTCAATACGACGGGACGGATTTTCACGGCTGGCAGATGCAGGACGCGGCGCGTACCGTGCAGGGCGACTTGACGCACGCGCTTTCTCTAATTGATGGCCGCGCGGTCGTTGTGCATGGAGCGGGAAGGACGGATACGGGCGTGCATGCTGAAGCGCAGGTGGCGAATGTCGGACTGCGGCGCGAGATGACGGGCGAGCGACTGCGCGCCGCGATTAACGGAAACATAGCGCGCGATGTCCGTATTATCGAAGCGCAAAAGGTCGCGGGCGATTTCCACGCGCGTTTCTCGGCGCGCGGCAAGACTTATTGTTACCGCATTTTCAACGAGCGTTTCTCAACGCCCTTCTGGTCGCGCTACGCGCACACGGAAGCGCGTCAACTCGACATTGTTTCGATGCGCCGCGCCGCCGCGCTCTTTCTCGGAGAACATGACTGGACGGCCTTTTCGTCCGCGCAGGCAGATGTCCAAACGCGCGTGCGACGCATCACGCGACTCGACATCACAGAGCGCAGGAGCGTGCGCGGTCGCGGTCGTCTAATTGAAATCCATGCGAGTGCCGACGGGTTCCTGCGCTACATGGTGCGTTCCATCGCGGGCACGCTCCTTGCCGCCGGTCGCGGCGAGATGAACAACGAGAAGATTGAGCGCGCCATCGAAACCGGCGACCGCACGCTCGCCGCCGCCACCGCTCCGGCCTGCGGCCTGACCTTGATTGAGGTGCATTACTGAGTTCAATCAATTTGGGGACTTTTAACTTTGAACTTTAAAGTCATTTGCGATTAAGATGCCGTGACAAATTTAATCTCAACGGCGGGTGAAGGTCTTGGTTGAGGGGAGCGCGATTCGCATGCTCGCGGATTTTGCGGAAGTTGTGGAGAAGGGTTCGCGTGACGAGGCGATGCTGGCGCGCGTGGCGTGGGACAGGCTGCCGCGTCATATCGCGATCATTATGGATGGCAACGGTCGCTGGGCGGGGCAGCGCGGTCAGCCGCGCATCGCGGGGCATCGCGCCGGAGTCCAAGCCGTGCGCGCCGCCGTTGACACCAGCGCGCGGCTCGGCACGGGGGCGCTCACGCTCTACGCCTTCTCGACCGAGAACTGGAAGCGACCGCGTCTCGAAGTTGACGCGTTAATGCGAATGCTCAAACGCTATCTGCGCCTCGAACTCGACGAGATTGACCGTCAGAATATCCGCTTTCAAGCCATCGGGCGGATTGAAGCTTTGCCGGGCAGCGTGCGGCGAGAACTGGACAGGGCTTCCGCACGGACGGCGCAGAATACCGGGATGGTCTTGAGTGTGGCGCTCAATTACGGCGGGCGCGCGGAGATTGTTGATGCCGTCAAGACGGCCATTCGCCGCCTCGTCGCAGAGGGGCGGCAGCCGGACGAACTTTCGGAGGAGAGCATTGAGCGCGAGCTTTACACGAAGAACTTGCCCGCCCTCGACCTGCTCGTTAGAACAAGCGGCGAGATGCGTATCTCGAACTTCATGCTGTGGCAGGCCGCCTACAGCGAGATTTACGTTACCGAAACTCTGTGGCCTGACTTCCGGCGCGGGCACCTGCTTGAAGCCGTCATTGACTTTCAAAAACGCGACCGCCGTTTCGGCGGACTGCAACTGGTCGCCAATGCGAAGTAATTGAAAAGTATTCTTTGCGCCTTGGCGTGGAACTTTTTGGCGAGGGAAAAAGAAAGTTTCGCGCAAAGACGCAAAGAAGAAGCGACGAATCAAAAATCAAAGATTCTAACCCATGGCTCGAATCATCACCGCGCTCGTCGCCCTGCCCGTCCTGATTGCCTCAATCCTGTATCCTCCGCTTCAACTTCTCTTCATCGTGCTGGCCGCCGGGGCGATGCTCGTCGGGCTGTACGAGTTTTGGCTGCTCGCGCGGAGAGTGGGCGCGAAGCCTGATGTGGTCGTCGGATACGTGGCGGCGGCGGCGCGGCGGGTCTCGTTTTACATCAACGTGGTCGAGTGGCTATCGCTGAGTTTACCGGCCTGCGTGATCGCCGCCCTG
>CAXTRQ010000001.1:143043-145871 GCA_964246705.1 uncultured Pyrinomonadaceae bacterium | reverse complement strand
GAGCGGGTATGAGACAAATTAACGTGGAGCTAACGGAGAGGGGCAGTCCCGCCTGCGGCGAGCGGGCTTGCGTCTTTGCGTGAAAATTTATCTCACGCAAAGACGCATAAAAGTTGAGCGATTGAAGTTTCGAGATTTCGCTTCTTCAATCTGTCGGCGCTAATTTCAACTATCACAGCGACGAGACGGGTGTGGGTGTATAATTTGGATTACCGAAGCGCAGCCTTTAATTCGCCGGAAATTTTGTCGGCAGCCGGGCATATCCGGTTAATATATGGACGTGTTGAAGAATAATGTGCGACGCATGCGCGGCATCGAGGTGGCGTCCGCTCGAATCTTAAAAGGGAACTTTACGGATTGAACGAGAGATGGAAATATCGCATCGAAGAGCGCGTTCGCTGGGGCGATGTTGACGCCGCGCGCATCATTTTCTATGGCGCATATATACGATTCTTCGAGTTCGCCGAGACGGAGCTTTTCCGTGCCGTCGGTCTGCCTTACAGTGTGATGTTCGACGAGTTGGACGTGTGGCTGCCGCGCGCTCATCTGGAATGTGATTTCCGGGACGCGGCGCAGTTGGACGACTTGCTCGAAGTCTCTGTCTTCGTCGGTCGTATCGGGCGCAGTTCGCTTCGTCTGAACTTTGAAGTGCGTCGCAAAGGCGAAGAGCAGTTAATCGCGGAAGCGCATTTCGTGCTCGTCTCGGTGCGCCGCGATACGTTTGAAACCGTGACTGTGCCCGACGAGCTTCGCCGTCGTCTCGCCCCCTACACCGTCCCGACCTCACAGGCGAATGAAGACGCCTCCGTGGACGATTCACACTCTTCGACAAACATCGCAAAATGATTCCTCGCCGGGGCTTTAATTTTTATTCCATCAGGGGAGCTTAGAGATGTCAGACGATTCGAGCATCGAGTTCGATATGTTTGAGGACGCGCGCCGCAATCTCGTGCGGGTGCTTGTCAAACAGGGACATACGGAGATTGAAGCCGAGCGTGTTTCGCTCTACGTTGTGCAAGGCATTCGTGAAGTGCCGAAGCTGTTGACGACGCTCGCGCGCGGGAGCGCATCGGAGACCGCCACCCTTAGCCTGCTCAATAAAGTTTTGGATAACGGGGCGGCGCTCGGCAAAGCGCGCGCGATACTGCTCGGCTTAGACGATCAGATCGTGCATTAGACTTTCTTCATCGTTGACACGTTAGTTGCCCGGAAGTGTTGACGAGTTTGAGAAGTCACAGAGGCCAGAGTGCGCGCAGAGCCAGCGTGCGTTTCAAATCCAGATAACCCTGATTGCCCGCGATGAGTTCACTGAGCGTATGCCTGATGCCTCCGTGAAGGCGCGCGAAATCAATCATTCTATCCGTGAACGGGCTGCCCCAGAACGTGCCGTAAAAGCGGCGTCGCATACTCGATGCACGCTGCAACTCGCGCCCAAAATCTGCGCGCCACAAATCTTCATAAAGCGCTGGACGACCATCCAGATAAGATTCGGCGAATAACTCCGCCGAGCGCAGCGCGTAATAAATCCCTTCGCCCGTCACAGGATCGGCGAAACCCGCCGCGTCGCCGAGCAACGCCCAATCTTCGCTGCCCGCGCGACGCTTGTCGAAAGTTTCAGGTGCGAGTCCGGGGATGCGCGCCGCGTAACGCTCAGCGATTGATTGCAAATCGGCTCTTATCTTTCGCGCCGGCTCGTCGTCTGGCGCGCCGCCGTCTTTGACCGACCACAGCCGCGCGCTCGCGTCCGCGCGGACACGGTAATAACCGACCATAAAATTCCAGAGCAGAGCATCGAGCTTTTGATGATCAAAGGCATCTTGCGCGGTAGCGATTCCGAACGAGATATGATCGAGGCGCGGGAACGCCCATGCGTAGCCAGCCCAACCGGGAAGAAAAGCGATGACGGTCGGCGCGTCTCCATCTTTCGGCAGCGGCGTGCGATAGCCGAAGGCAACCTCCATCTCAGCATTCGGCAGCGCACCTGCCAGACGCCGCGCAATCGGGCTGTTCGCGCCGTCTGCGGCCACGAGCACGCGTCCACTCCAACGCTCGCCCGTCTTCGCACGAACAGTCCAATTACCTCTCTCGTCCTTCTCGCAAGAAGCCGAGACACGACCCGTAAAAATGTGAGCGCCGCACGTCCGCGCACGCTCGCGCAAGTAAGAATCAAAAGCGCGGCGCGAATAGATCGCAAAGGGTTCTTTAAGTTTGAGATGAACGCGCTTGCCTGATGGCGAATACATCTCCACATCATCAATCGTGCGCCCCATCGCTTCGAGCAGGTGAGGCCAAGCCTTCAGAGCTTTTGACGTGACGCCGCCTCCACACGCCTTCGCTTCGCTCGCCGGTCGCCCATCAAACAGCGCCACGCGCGCACCTCCGCGCGCCAACTTCTCAGCCGCGAACGAACCCGCCGGGCCTGCGCCGACAATCAACACATCGAATCTATTATCCATCCGTTTCGCCAATCATTCAGACGCCGCGTTATTTTATCTGTTATTCAACTTACCATTTGTCCAACTCTTAGCCAAATAGGCTCCCATCTAAAACGCAAGATTTACTGTTCCTTATCCACGCCGCCTCGCGCTGCACCACAATTCAAATATTGCGACCCGCCGCGCTTGATGTGATAGAATCTTCGCATCCCCTCTCAACCATCGCTGGTTCTGAAATGCTTGCGAAGCCTCGCAGACGAGCACCACCGCTTTTAGATTTTATTGAAGATGGCAGTAGGTTCGATTGTTTACGTCGGTATCGCTCCGCACCCGCCGATTATGGTTCCAGAAGTCGGCGGCGAGGCGGCGGCTGAAGTGCGCGGGTCAATTGAC
>CAXTRQ010000001.1:0-143020 GCA_964246705.1 uncultured Pyrinomonadaceae bacterium | reverse complement strand
GCGATGCGCGATTTGACCGAGCGTATCATTACGAGCGGTGCTGAATCAATCGTTCTCATTTCGCCGCACGCGCCGCTTGAGGCGCGCGCCTTCGTCGCCTACAACGAAACTCCGCTGCGCGGCGATTTTGCCAACTTTCGCGCACCGCAAGCAACAGTGAATGTCTCGCTCGATGCCGAGTTGCTCCGCGCAATTACCACCGCCGCCGCCGCAGACGGATTTATTGTCGCCGCTCTCGAAGGCTACGAGATGGATCACGGCACGACTGTCCCGCTCTATTTTCTGCAACGCTATGGCTGGCGAGGCGGTGTCGTAGCTCTGGGTTATAGCTTTCTCTCAAACGACGACCACATCCGTTTCGGTGTTTCGATTAAACGCGCCGCCGAGAGTTTAGGGCGGCGCGTCGCATTTATCGCCAGCGGAGACTTGAGCCACCGGCTCAAGCCGGGTGCGCCCGCCGGGTATAACGCGGATGCCCACTTCTTCGATGAGCAAGTCGTCGCATCAATTCGTGACAGCGATCCGCAACGTATCGCTGTGATTGATGCAAATCTCCGAAGGACGGCGGGCGAGTGTGGTTATCGCTCAATGCTGGTTGCGGTCGGAGTCTCACAAGGAAGTGAGCCGGATTGCAAAGTATTGCATTACGAAGCGCCATTCGGCGTCGGCTACATGGTCGCTCAGCTTGTATGCGCCACCATCGAAGAGAAAAGATGAAAGTTGACTACGAACAAGATGATGCGATGGACGAAACCCGACGGCGTAGCGCGGACGCCTTACATGCGCACGATGCGCAGCCTGAACAGGCAGAAGCCGACGATTTAGAATTACCTCGCCTCGCGCGACATGCTGTTGAGACTTACGTGTGTGAGCAACGTTTCATCAAACCAGCACCCGTATCAGACACTTCTCTTCTCTTTCAACCTGCTGCCTGCTTCGTCTCCATTAAAACCGAACATGGAGACTTGCGCGGCTGTATCGGTACGATTGAACCGACAAGTCCCACACTTGCCGAAGAAATTATCGCTAACGCCATCAGTGCTGCGACGCGCGACCCACGCTTTTTGCCTGTTGCAGGTAATGAGCTACCCTATTTACGATACTCCGTAGATGTGCTGATGAAACCGGAGCCGACCAGCTTTGAAGATCTCGACCCGGCAATCTACGGCGTGATTGTCGAAAGTGAAATGGGAATGCAACGTGGTCTGCTGTTGCCCGCCATCGAGGGCATCGAGACAGCGGGTCAACAAGTCCAGATAGCCGCGCGCAAAGCAGGCATCGCTCCCGGTAATCCGCTTAAACTATACCGCTTTCGTGTCCAACGCTTTCGTGAACCGAGACAGTAACTTTCAACACAAGGAGCAAAACCGATGGGAAACGACAATCAAATGAAGAGTACTCTAGGCGAAAAATCATCAGACCCGGATCTGAAACCAGACAATACGCCTAATGCAGTGGAAGAACTCGCCCCTGCCAACGAGGAGCGCTCGCTCGACATTGGCGAGTCAGGCCAATTTGCCCCGGGCGGTCGTTACAATGAACTTAATGCGACGGCTCCGCGACGGATTGATTTGGATGATCAACTCGACTCAGCCCTGCACAATGAGGAAAAGTAAAAACCGACTTCTTGGATGGTATTTGGTCTAAATAAAAACCGGGAGGCATCATCTCAAAAATCCACTTTCATGCGGTTGAGGCGCTGTCGCACGGCATTTTTTAGACAAAAATTCCGCTGCATACGCGAGATGCATGCAGCGGGCAAGATCCACAGGAGGAAAGGAAGTACATTCTATATGAGCGGGTGTGGTGTGTCAAATAGATTCATTCCACGCCCGCTCATGAGCATTAAACTAGATGTCCAAATTCTTCACGTCCAGCGCGTTATCCTCAATGAAGCGGCGGCGCGGTTCAACCGCATCCCCCATCAGCACCGTGAAAATCTGGTCGGTTTCAACCGCATCATCAATTTTAACCTGAAGCAATGTGCGCTTTTCGGGGTTCATGGTCGTTTCCCAGAGTTGTTCCGGGTTCATCTCGCCAAGCCCTTTGTAGCGCTGAATGGTCAAATCCTTCTTGGCAGTAGCCAAGACGCGCTCAAGCAACGCCTCCCGCGACCCTAACTGCTCGCTTGAGCCGTTTTCGCCAAGACTTAAAGGCGACGCCAGACGGTCTTCTAAATTCTTATAAATTTCGACAGCCTTCTGAAACTCTACGTGACTTGCGAGGTCCCAATCTATTTTGACACTCAAGCCCGCTGTCGCGGTAGTTTCAATCGCCCACAAACCATGCTCCTCGTCCATCGTGAGGTCTGTGCGATACCCTGCGTTGGCCATTACACCCTCAATACGCGCCATTTGCTCGCCGTCCTGAAAAATACTACGCAACGTTGTCGTCTGTGCATCTCGCAACGCGCCGCCGCGACCACCAAAGGCTTCGAGAAGGGCATGAAGCAGCTTCTCGTCGTTACCTACGCGACGCGCTGCCTTTTCGCAGTAGCGGTTCAACTCAACCATCTGCTCTAAAGAGCGCGCTAAATCCCGCCCCTCGACTACCGTGCCGGTTTCCGTCGAGGTGACCTTCATATCGCTCGTCGCCTGACGCATGAGAAAGCGCACCATTGATCTCTCGTCCTTAATGTACTCTTCTCGCTTTCCACGTTTTACTTTAAACAACGGCGGCTGTGCAATATAAACGTAACCTGATTCGACCAGTTCTGGCATCTGCCGATAAAAGAAGGTGAGAAGCAGCGTGCGGATGTGAGAGCCATCAACGTCGGCGTCCGTCATAAAGATGATTTTGTGATAACGCAGCTTGGTTAAGTCAAAATCATCTTTGCCGATGCCTGTGCCGAGGGCTGTAATGAGAGTTTTAATCTCACTATGACCAAGCATCTTGTCGAACCGAGCCTTCTCAACATTTAAGATTTTACCTTTTAACGGTAAGACCGCCTGATTCTTACGGTCACGCCCCTGTTTTGCGCTTCCGCCCGCCGAATCCCCTTCTACAATGTAAAGCTCGCACAGCGCCGGGTCACGTTCTTGGCAGTCCGCGAGCTTTCCGGGGAGCATGGTCGAACCCATCACACCCTTACGGACGATTTCGCGTGCCTTCCGCGCCGCTTCTCGCGCCCGCGCCGCATCGAGGGCTTTTCCGACGATCTTTTTGGCGACTGTCGGATTCTGCTCGAAATATTCCGTTAGACGCTCGTTTAGGAACGATTCGACCGCACCTTTAACGTCGGAATTGAGTTTTCCTTTAGTCTGCCCCTCAAACTGAGGTTGCGGTAATTTGACGGAGATAACTGCCACCAAGCCTTCGCGCACGTCGTCGCCCGTCAGAGAGCCTTTGAAGTTTTTGGCTAGTCCCGACGATTGAGCGTAAGAATTAATCGTTCGAGTGAAAGCAGAACGGAAGCCAGAAAGATGGCTTCCACCATCCACCGTGTTGATATTATTGGCAAACGAGTAGACTTTTTCGTCATACCCATCGTTATACTGGATGGCGACTTCGACGGAGAGAGCATCGCCGATTTTCTCAAAATACAGAGGCTTGTCATGCAGGACACTCTTGTTTTTGTTCAGATGCTTAACGAATTCGGCAATTCCCCCACGATAATAGAATTCGTGTGAACGCTCGGTTTCCTCCCGCTCGTCTTTAATCGTGATCCGAATGCCTTTGTTGAGAAAGGCTTTTTCGCGCAGACGCTCGGACAATTTGTCAAAGCTGAATTCTGAGACATCAAAAATTTCCGGGTCGGGCTTGAAGGTAATCTTCGTACCACGCTTACGCGTCTTCCCGGTGGTTTCGAGTTTGGCGACAGGAATGCCTCTCTTGTATTCCTGTTCGTAAGTCGCCCCTTCCCTCCATATTTCCAAAAAACGCGACTCAGAGAGGAAATTTACGCAAGAGACGCCTACGCCATGCAGCCCCCCGGACACCTTGTAAGCGTTCGAGTCGAATTTCCCGCCCGCATGGAGTTTGGTCATCACGACCTCGGCAGCCGATTTTTTTTCCTGTTTGTGATAATCAACCGGGATGCCGCGCCCGTTATCAACAACTGTAATTGAATTATCCAGATGGATTGTGACTTCCACTGTATCGCAGAAACCGGCGAGGGCTTCGTCAATGGAGTTATCCACGACTTCGTAAACCAAATGGTGGAGTCCGAGGTCGCCGGTCGAACCGATGTACATCGCCGGGCGCTTGCGCACGGCTTCGCGCCCTTCTAAAACTGTAATTGAACTGGAATCGTAAGTTGTGCTCTTCTTTTTTGATAAAGTTGCTGTAGACAAACTGCTCTCCTCTTCGTACATGCTGCTCATAAATTTTCCTTGCCTGATTCAGAGAAAATGTAAACGGCTTTGGGTGTCTTATCGCACTACTCTTAGATGCCTTCAGTACCGGTCGCGCTTGTTGAAATAACATCAATTTGGAATGCCGTTTTTTCAACCGCTTCGCCGCCCTTTACTTCGTACACGCGAGCACGTGCGGCAAACTGCTTAACGAGGCTCTCCTTGGAGGTCGTAACAAACGTCTGAGTGCGTCCCTGAAGGTATTCGAGCAAGCGCTCGATACGCCCTCGATCAAGCTCTGCGTCCACATCATCCATGAGAAAAAGCGGGTACTCACTGTGCCATGAATGATACACCGAAATCGCAGCTAAGTCAAGTAAAATCAATGCGCTACGCTGTTGCCCGGAGCTTCCGAAAGTGCGTAAATCCCGCCCGTCAAACAGGATTTCGAGATCATCCCGATGCGTCCCGATGAGGGCATAGCCGGAACTCAGTTCGGCTTGCAGTCGAAGCTGTAGCCGCTCGGTAATGAGCGCCTCGTAATCGCTCAAATCCCCTTTGCCTGCGAGCGACGAAACGTAGCGTATGGAGACCTCTTCACGCTCGAAGAGACGGCGCTCAAGTGCTTTATTTAAACGCTCGACATGTTCGGTGCGCGCGCGGTGAATCGTCGCGCTCATGTTAGCCAGTTGCTCGTTCCAAGGTTCAATCAGTTGACGCGTTTCGTCTAAGCTTATTTCGGCCTCGGCGGCGTTCTGCAATAAACGATTTTTCTGCTTGATAACGCGATGATAGTCAGCGAGGGTCTGCACGTAGGAGGGATGCAGGGAAGTGATGCCACGATCCAGAAACCTGCGGCGCGCGTCCGGCCCTCCGCGCACGACTTCCAGTTCGTCAGCCGTGAAAGCGACGGTGTGCAGTTGTCCCAGATAGCGCGTCACGGCTTCGCGCTTGCCGTTGACCGAGAGAGTTTTAGTATTGCCTTGAATGGTAACTTGTAGATCGCGGTGCACATCGCGGGTGCGTGCGACGCGCCCACGGACGACCGCTAAATCTTCGTCGAAGCGGACGGCTTCCTGTGGTCGCTGTGTGCGGAAGGATTTAGAGGTTGCGAGAAGATAGAGGGCTTCGAGCCAGTTGGTCTTTCCTTGCCCGTTTTCGCCGAAGATAAAATTGAGTTCGTCGCCCCAGAAGACTTCACCGCTCAAATTTCTGAATTGGTGAGCCTCAAGAGATTCGAGCAGCATGTGCTTGATTTTAGCACATGCTGCTCGATAAAGAGAGTGACCGGCTGACCGCTAAACGATTTCATACACTCTCACAATTTGTTCAGAGACAATCAAAGTCTCGGTGATGGCCACTCCCAGTTTTCCAACCTTTGATTCTCGTAGCCATCCCACGTGAAGGCACATCCTGTATATGTAGCCGAGGTCTATAAGTCGCACTGTTACCCTACCCACGGCCTTCTTTAAGTGTCTTGTTAATCGCTTTTTGGTGGTTCCTCGTTTTCGTTTCGCCGTAACTCCAATCATTTCTTAATTTAACTTAACACCCAAAGCAGCCTCCTTATGTTTTATTGTTTGCGGTATCTTAATACTATAGCGGTTTATAAATATTTCTTGCATCGAAAGTGGGATTATGCTAAAACCCTGACTACGTCAAGAGGGGCAGCAGAATTTTTTAGAGATGCTGCTGAAACCTTCATGACAGAGCAGTAAGGAGGAAGTATGAAGTCGTCCATGATTGGCTATGACCTTTACCGTTCCGGACAGAATTACAGTTCGCTTTATGAGGCGACCAAAGAAGTGGGGACTTGGTGGCACCATCTTGATTCAACATGGCTTGTTAAATCGGATCTAACAGCAGCACAAATCCGAGACAGGCTGACCCCACACATTGATGCCGACGACGAACTATTAGTCGCCGGATTGACGGGAGAAGGAGCATGGCGTGGTTTTAACGATCGAGGTTCTTCATGGCTGAAGAATAACTTGTAAGTCATCGCTGGGGCTGTCCTGTTAAGCAATACCAAACAGGGCAGCGCGGCGTCTTTGATGTGTTGCATTATCGCCTCGCTAAACTGAATACAAGGTTGCGCAAAGGAGGATGTAGGTGATGACGAAGAGAGTGTTTCTGGACATAGAGACGTTGCCGCCAGACGAGGCCATGCGTGAAAGGATTAACAGCGAAGTGGCCCGGAGCTTTGAAGCCAAAGGGATGGCGCTTGACCCCGCAAAGATCAACGAAGCTGCCGAGGAGCGGTTTCGCCAACTGGCTCTAAGAGGCGAGTATGGACGAGTTCTGACCGTTGGGGTAATTATTGAAGAAGGAACTCGGATAACCTCAAACGGCGTTCTTGGCCTTGACAGGTCGACGCGACAGTTTCACCTCGATGAAGCACGAACGCTACGTGCGTTCTGGAAACTGTTGTGGGATTTCAATCCACGTTACGACTGCATAATTGGACACAACGTATTTGATTTCGATCTTCTGTTCTTATACAAGCGTTCAGTAATCAAATGCGTGCAGCCGGCGGTCGAGCTTTCTTTTGCACGCTATCGCTCCCAGCCCATTTATGACACGATGTGCGAATGGGAACACTGGGGGCGGAATAAAATTTCTCTTCATGAGCTTGCTGGAGTTTTGAACTTGGAAAGCTCCAAGCAAAATGGTCTCGACGGAAGTCGGGTTTACGATTACTACCGTGAAGGCCGCCACGAGGAGATTGCAGACTACTGTAAACGCGACGTGGCCGTAGTTCGTGACATCTTCTATCGCATGAAATTTCTCGGAGTTGCGCCCGTCGAGAATCTAGCACTCACGGCGCAACAGTGAACATGGCAGCTATAAGCTCAGAGAAGGATCTATTTAGTGAAGGCATTGAATTAGTGCCGCTCGGTGAACTTGGAACGCTATTTACTGGCTACCCGACATATCGGCTGAGAGGAAGAGCAGGAGTGACGGCACTGATGGTGAATGTGAGGGATGTGGAGAACTTCAACAACCCAGATTGGCAATTATCTTCAGTCATGATCCCCGATGCGAAACGGGTCGAAAGGTATCGTCTAAATCCAGAGGACGTGATAGTCACGGCAAAGGGCGCGAGTTTCAAAGCGGCGATGGTTCCGGAGAGATGGGGTGGAGCTGTGCTGACATCGAATCTAATTGGAGTGCAGCTTGGCGAAAGACTCCGCCCGGAGATTCTTTTGGTCTTTCTGGGATCTGCGATGGGTCAGCAGATAATCGAGCGAAGACTTGTGCGAACCGGTCTTCTTAATCTCTCGATTCGAGACCTCAGTGAAATCGAAGTTCCGGTGCCACCTCTGTCTGAGCAGAGGGAACTGGCTGAGTTAATCAAGCTCGCGCACATTCAGCGTGAAGAAGCGTTGCAGGTTGCAGATGCGCGTGTGAGGCTCGCGTATAGCGTCGTGCTTGATAGGCTACGTGGACAACGTAGCGAAAATGATAGTGGAGAAAGCCGTTGAAAAAGATCACAACTACCAGTCAACTCTATAACCACATCTGGGGCGCTGCGGACATCTTGCGTGGCTCCATAGATTCGTCGGATTACAAGGGCTATATCCTTGCGCTGATGTTCCTGAAACGCCTGTCCGATGTGTTCGAGGAAGAAGCCGAACGAATTCTGGCGGAAACAGGAGACAAGAGACTCGCTTACGAAGACCCGGATGAGCATAGATTCTTTGTGCCAGAGCGCGCACGTTGGGAGCAATTACGTAAGAGCGCGACCCATCTCGGAGCAGCACTTAACAAAGCATGTGAGGAGCTTGAGGAAAAGAACCCGACGCTCGAAGGAGTATTGGCTGGCATTGATTTCAACGATGAGCACAAGCTGGGTGATGGGAGAAATCGCGATACCGTTCTTTCAAAGCTACTAATACATTTCTCGGAACTCAGTTTACGTAATACCGATTTACCCGAGCCTGACGCGCTGGGACGTGTTTATGAATATCTAATCGAGAAATTCGCGGATGATGCGGGCAAAAAAGGCGGAGAGTTTTACACGCCGCATGGCGTCACAGAACTCATCGTTAAGCTTCTCGCGCCTGAAGTGGGAATGCGGATTTGCGATCCGACCTGCGGCTCTGGAGGTATGTTGATTGAGTGCGCGCGGTACGTTAAAGATCGCGGCGGCAATATTCGCAATCTGTCTTTGTATGGACAGGAAAAGAATCTGGGCACTTGGGCAATAGCCAAGATGAATCTGTTGCTTCACGGTCTGCCTGATGCGCGTATTGAAAAGGGCGACGTTATTCGTGACCCGAAGCTGATCGAGCGTGGCGAGTTGATGCTCTTTGACAGGGTTGTCGCCAACCCGCCTTTCAGTCTGGAACATTGGGGACGTGAAGCGGCGGCGGCTGACCGTTACAAGCGTTTTGAATACGGACTTCCGCCTGATAAGAGAGGCGACATGGCTTTTCTTCAACACATGGTTACGACTCTTAATAGTGAAGGTAAACTAGGCGTCGTGATGCCTCACGGAGTTCTCTTCCGTGGGGCGGCGGAAGGGAGAATCCGCGGCGAACTGCTTCAAAAAGATTTGGTTGAAGCCGTGATTGGACTGCCCGCAAATCTCTTTTATGGGACAGGTATTCCGGCTGCTATTTTGATTCTCAACCGTGCTAAGTCAGAAGAGCGCAGAGGGAGAGTTCTTTTCATTTATGCGCCGGGTGCTTTTGAAGCCGCGCCGAATCAAAACAGGCTGCGCCCGCAAGATATCGAACACTTCGTGGAGGCTTATCGCACCTTTCAGGACGAAGAGAGATTTTGCCGCGTGGTAGCATTAGAAGAGATCAAAGCTAACGATTTCAATTTAAATATTCCGCGCTATGTGGATGTTGTCGAAGAGGAAGAGATTCCAGATGTCCGCGAGACGCTTCTAGCTTTGCGCGCAGCGGAGCAGCGGCGCAACGCGGCTGAAGAGAGAATGAATACACTACTTGAGTCAATGGGCTATGGCGTCTAGTTCAAAACATGATTGGCGGCGTGTGCGACTCGGAGATGTGCTTGAGCAGGTGAACCGCTTCGAGCAGATAGAAGCAGATCGTGAATATAGACTTCTGGGCGTGAAGTGGTATGCCGAAGGAGTCTTCGAGCGCGAGCGTAAGCTTGGGAAGAAGATTGCAGCTAAATCTCTTAACCGAGTTGAAACAGGAGACTTTCTTTATAACCGACTGTTTGCATGGAAGGGTTCATTTGCCGTTGTTATGAATGGTCACGCGGGCGGGTATGTGTCGGGTGAGTTCCCTGTCTTTCGTGTCAGACCTGAATCAATAACGGCTGAATTTCTATACCATTATTTTTCTCGCCCACAAGTTTGGGAACGAATCAACCATCAGAGCACAGGAACAACCAATGTTAGCCGGAATCGTTGGAAAGAAGATCAATTTTTATCTTGGTATATTTCGTTACCATCTATCGAAGAGCAGGAAGCAATTATAAATTCCCTGCGAGCCGCTAATGAAGCAATTCAAGCTGACGAAGATGTTCTCGCTCGAACGCGCGAATTTACAAAGGCATTGTCTAATCAACTTCTCACGCGTGGCATTCCGAAACAGCATACACACTTCAAGAATTCACCTATTGGGACGATTCCTGAAGCGTGGGAAGTATGCAGACTAGGCGAACTTCTTATTAATATTGAGGCTGGCAAAAGTCCAAAGTGTGAGGGTCACCCTGCTGAACTGGATGAATGGGGGGTTCTTAAAGTTAGTGCTATTAGCTCCGGACAGTTTTTACCAGAAGAGAACAAAGTTATTCCTTCTACTATGTCTCCTATACCAACTCTCGAAGTTCAAGCCGGAGATGTTCTTGTAGTTCGCGCAAACGGAGCCGCCGATTTAGTTGGCAGGGCTGTGTATGTGAAGAACACTCGCCCGAGACTTATGATTTCGGATAAGACGCTGCGACTTATACCAAAAGTTAATAGAATTGATGCTCGTCTTCTGCCAATGCTACTAGATTCAGAAGTTGGACGTGCTCAAATTAAGGTGCTTTGGGGTGGTTCCAGCGGACAAAAGAATATATCTCAAATGGCACTGCAACGAATAATAGTTCCTGTTCCGCCAATTTCAGAACAACATCGAATCGCTGAAGCTATTTATTCTATTAACTGCCTTGAAAGTGAGACTCAAGAAGTTATCCGTCGTAGATATGAGTTGAGGCGAGTGCTTACGGATGCGCTAGTGATATGGCGTTAACAGCAACCACATCAAAATGGGATGAAGATACCCTGTCAGAAACGCCAGCCATAGACTTACTCCGTGCTTTAGGTTGGGCTTTTATTCCATCGGCACAACTTGAAGATGATCGAGAGGGATCGAAAGAAGTTGTCTTAGCAAGTCGCCTCGAAGCCGCGATTCGGAGACTCAATCCATGGCTTTCAGAAGATAATGTCCGCAAGGCCATCCGCGCCATCACCAACATCCAGTCCACCGGTCTGATTGACGCGAACGAGAAAACCCACCGCATGCTCGTCCACACGCTTTCGCTTGAGCAGGACTTAGGCGATGGTCGCGGCAAGTTGGGACGTGATGTTCATTTCATTGACTTCAAAAATACTGACAACAACGAGTTCATCGTGACGCGGCAATTTCCTGTCCGCCGTCTCAAAGATTCTGAAGCAGCCCCCCCTCTTGTTCTCGATGTCGTCTGTTTCGTCAATGGGCTTCCTCTAGCCATCATCGAGTGCAAATCTCCTACGCTCGGAGAGAAGTGGGTTGAAGAGGCTATGAAGTCGCTTGGCCGCTATCAGGAGGCCAACCTCATGAACGCGATCCGCGGCACTGTGGCGCGGGCTGATTCAACTTATGATAATCAGGGCGTGCCGCGCGCGTTTGAGACCGTACAGTCCCTCGTTGCTGCGGCTGGCTCGGCTGGCGCTCGTCTAGGGACTGTTCTCACGCCCGCACGTCATTTTGGCGAATGGCGCGAGCCGTACCCTCTTAACGATAGATGGAGAATGCAGGACGGAGAGTTAATCATCTCTCGCTCTGATTTCCGCATTGAGAAGCCTACGCCGCAAGACATATTGATTGCGAGCGCCCTGTCCCCTGAGTCGTTGCTCGATCTGACCGCCAACTTCATTACCTTTGAAGTAGAAGGCGGACGGACGATCAAGAAGATCGCCCGCTATCAACAGTTCATCGCGGTCAACCGTGCATTGCATCGCATCCGCACGGCAGTCAATCCTTCAGAACGCGGTGGCATCGTCTGGCATACGCAGGGTTCCGGTAAATCGCTCACGATGCTTTGGCTGGCCGTGAAGCTGCGGCGGCTGGCGGCTTTGGAAAATCCGACAATCCTCATTGTCACAGACCGTACAGACCTCGACCGCCAGATACATCAAAACTTCGAGCGTGGTGGCTTTCCTAATCCACAGCGCGCCAAGAGCGCACGTCATCTCCGGCAGCTTTTAACAGCAGGCACGGGTCTGACGATTACAACAACCATCCAAAAATTTCAGGATGCCTCAATCGGCCAGCGTTCAATTCTATCTTCTGCTGCTAACATCTTCGCCCTCGTTGATGAGGCTCATCGCACCCAATACAAAGCGTTAGCCGCCAAAATGCGTGCGGCACTTCCCAACGCCTGCTTCCTTGGTTTCACCGGGACGCCGATTGAGAAGAACGACCGCTCAACGCCCAGAGTTTTCGGTTCTTACATTCATAAATACACAATTCAACAGGCCGTCAATGATGGAGCGACGGTGCCCATCTTCTATGAGAGCCGTCTCCCAGAACTGCGGGTCGAAGGGGATACGCTCGATGCTGTTTTCGAGAGAGCCTTCGATGATTTAGACAAGAGGGAGCTTACGGCGACAAGAAATAAGTTCGCCACTGTAGATGCTATTGCAGGAGCACCAAAGAGGATTGAACGTATCTGTCTCGATCTCGTAGATCATTTCGAGAAATATATTCAGCCTAATGGATTTAAAGCCCAGATTGTGGCTTGCACTCGTGATGCGGCTGTAACTTACATGGAGATGCTTGAAAAGATCGGTGCCCCGCCCGCCGTCTTGATTATGTCAAGCAGCTATAACGACCCGCAGCGGCTCGCCAAATACCACCTCTCAAAAGAACAACAATCATCTTACATTGAGCGATTTAAGAATAAAGTTGATCCCCTAGTGATACTTGTCGTGTGCGACATGTTACTCACTGGATTTGACGCGCCGGTTGAGCAAGTAATGTATCTCGACAGTCCGCTCAGAGAGCATGTGCTGCTTCAAGCTATCGCCCGCGTGAACCGAACAGCGGAAGGAAAAACATATGGCTTGATCGTAGATTACTGGGGGGTCTCCGCGTATTTGCAAGATTCACTGTCAATCTTTGAACCTCAGGACGTGCAAGGTGTATTGCTACGTAAGAACGATGAGCTACCGCGCTTAGAACACCGTCATCATCAAGTAATGCGTTTCTTCGCAAACGTCAATCGAGGCGATCTGGAAGCTTGTCTTAGGATTCTTGAACCCGAAGACCGTCGCGCCGATTTCGAGGATGCCTTCAAGAAGTTTGCACAAAGCATGGATATGGTTTTACCTGACCCAACGGCTCTTGCTTATCTGGAAGATTTGCGGTGGTTGGGCAAACTTCGAGCTGTCGCCCGTGCTCGTTTTCGTGACCCTGATATAGACATTTCTAACTATGGAGCCAAGGTTAAGAAGATTATTGAAGAACATATTCAAAGCGAGGGAATCACCCGACTAATTGAACCTGTTTCAATTTTCTCGAAGCGATTCGATGAAGAAGTTGCCAAGCTGAAATCTCCAGAAGCTCAGGCCAGCGAAATGGAGCACGCTATAAAACACGAAATCAGTATCCGCCTTGCCCAAGACCCGGTTTTCTATCAACGCATATCAGAACGCTTACAAGAGATTATTGAAGAAAGACGCCAAAGCCGTCTTGAAGCCATCGAAACTATTCGACGGCTCCAAGCCATGACTGAAGAAATGCGTAATGTTCAAAAGGAAGCTGAGGAGCTAGGTCTTTCTGAAGACAGCCTAGCAATCTACAACCTTTTTACCGGAGAGGATAAGGACGAAAACTCAGACGCTTTTGATGTACCTCCGAATGAGGAACAAAGAATCGAAATTCGCAAGGCATTGTCAAATGAAATCCTTGTGGTGATAGAAGAGCTTGCGGTAATTGACTGGACTCAAAAGGATGATGTTCAAAGGGAAATGAGACGACAGATAAAACGCTATCTCCGTTCGGCTGGTTACGACGGTGATCGCATCGAGGCACTAACAGCCAGAATTATAGATTTGGCCCGTGCTCGGTTAGCAAAATAATGCAGTCACTAAGAACCTCAATCCAGTACGGGTCTACTCACATTCCATTCCAGTTATGCCATAGCAGTCGCAGAAAAAGCATAAACATCTCCGTTGCTCCTGATGGGACTGTTCTGGTGACTGCTCCTATCGGACTTCAAACTGAAGAAATAAAACTTGCCGTTAAGAACAAGGGGCGTTGGATTGCAGAGAAGCTTCGTTCGTTAGGGGAAAACGGTAGTGAAAAACCAGTTAAGGAATTCGTTAGTGGTGAGTCGTTTTCGTATCTTGGTCGCAATTACCGATTGAAGGTACGGCCTCAAAATACGTCAAAGGTATCTATACGTTTGCTGCATGGAAGATTTCAGGTTGTAGTAGATGCACAACTCGGCAAAAAAAAACGTAATGAAATCATAAGCAAGGAATTATCCCGGTGGTATAAAGAGCATGCCGAAAAACGATTTAACGAAAGAGTAGAAATTCTAGCGACGCGGCTGGGGATCGCGACGCCTCCCATCATCATCCGTAGTCAGCGAAAACGGTGGGCTAGTTGTGATAGTTTAGGGAGAATTAGAATAAACTGGCGCATTATCATGGCTCCCATCACTCTCGTTGATTACATAGTTGCACATGAACTCTGCCACCTAATACACCACGACCACTCTCCCGCCTTCTGGAAGCTATTACGAATATTAGTTCCAGACTACAAAGATCGCCGGGAGCGTTTACGACGCGAGGGTTTACGCTTTGCGTTTTAAGACGGTGTGCTTACACAAATCAGGATGAACTGATTTCGAGCTAATTGAACGGCACATAAATTTCTCACATTTTCGGCTCTCTTCAGAGGCGCATCGGCATCACCACGTAGCGATAGTCGTAACCGTCATCGGAGGTGGGGCGCAGTTGCGCCTGCGAATTGGCGTCCTTGAACTCAAAGGCCACGGAGCCGTCGTTGACGACGTTGAGAAAATCTTGCAAGTAGGCGGCATTGAATCCGATTTCGGTTTCCTCTCCGGTGTACTCGGTTGCAACCGTCTCGCGTGCCTCACCCTCTTCGGCGGTTTGTGAACTGATGTGCAGATTGCTGGGAAGGAGTTGGAAGCGAATGGCGTGCGAACGGTCGTCGGCCATCAGCGCAACGCGGCGGATAGCTTGACCGAGCGAGGGAGCGTCAAATTCGGCTCTCTTGTCGTTGCCCTTGGGCATAACCATTTCGTAATTCGGGAATTGACCGGCGAGCGTGCGGGAAATCAAAAGTCTGGGGCCGACTTCAAAGTAGATGTGGTTTTCGTCTGCGCCGAGTCCGATGTCGCCTTCCGAGGCGGCGGCCATCAGTCTCGTTAACTCAGAGAGCGTTTTGCGCGGAATGAGAACGTCCAACTCTTCTTTGGGCGTGTATTCGCCTAACTCCTGTCGCTCGATGTAGGCCAGACGATGACCGTCCGTCGTGACCATCCGCGCGCCGGATTTTCCGAGCATAAATTTCGCGCCGGAGAGCGTGTATCGAGACTCTTCCAGCGTGATGGCAAAAATCGTCCGGTCAATCAAGGTTTTAAAAATACTGGCGGGCAATTTTACCGCAGAGGTTTTGAAAGTCGGGACATCCGGAAAGCTTTCGCGCTCGACACCCGCGATGCGAAAGTTCGAGCGTTCGCATTTGACTGTCGCCCAGTTGTTCTCCTCTTTGCGAAAATTAACCGTCGCGTCCGGTAGCACGCGCGCAATCTCGAACAGCTTGCGCGCCCCGACGCACATCGAGCCGGGGATTTTAATTTCGGCTTCGGCCTCGCAACGAAGCGTTACGTCCAGATCGGTTCCGATGAAGCGAATCGCGTTCTCGCCAACCGACTCGATGAGAATATTTGAAAGAACAGGAATGGTGTTCTTCTTTTCGACCGTGCCCTGAACAAAGCCGAGTTCCTTCTGGAGAGCACTTTTGTGGATACTGAATTCCATTGATAGACTCCTCTAAGAGATGATGACTTAAGCAGATTCTAAACCATTTCTACTGCTAAAAATTCGCTTTGCCTTTTACTTCTTATACTAATTTAATACCTTGTATTTATATCTAGTAGTAGTAGTAGGGCCTGTGGAAATGTGGAAAAGTCACTTTATTGTTGTAGCTAAAAGAGTTGTTTTCCACAACCCCTGTGGAAATCGCTGTGGAAATCTTAGCCCGCCTGTGGGAAAAGTTGTTTTCACAAAAGTTTTCCACATTTCCACAGCCCCATTTATTGCATTGCCTGTGGAAATGTGGAAAACTCGAAGTTAAATATAGGTATTAAAAGAACTTAACTGAAAACACGGCTGTGGAAAACTTTAACGTCGAAATCTCGCTAACTACTTGCAAAGATTATCCATAAGGTCACTCACGACCCTGTGGAAATTTTGATCCTTGGAAACTAGCCCTTCGATCTTCTCGACAGAGTGAATAACGGTCGTGTGATGCTTGCCTCCGAACTCGCGTCCAATCTCCGGAAAGCTATGTTTGGTCAGGCGCTTGCAGAGGTACATGGCGACCTGTCTGGGGACGGCAATTTGTCGCGCGTTGTTCTTCGATTTCAAATCGTCTACGCGCAGACGGTAATGCGTCGCCACCGCTTTTTGAATTTGTTCCATGGTGATTCCGGCAGGCTGGTCGTCTTCGGCGATGTTGCGAATCGCATCCTGCGCGAGCATTTTGGAGATGGGGAGACCGCGCAAGGACGAGATGGCAACCAGACGGACGAGTGACCCTTCGAGTTCGCGGATGTTACTCTTAACTTTGCTGGCGATAAAGAAAGCGACATCGTCCGGAAGTTGAACGCCGTCCAGATCGGCTTTGCGTTTGAGAATCGCCACTTTTGTTTCGAGGTCGGGCGGCTCCATGTCTGCAATCAATCCCCACTCGAAACGTGAGTGCAGCCGCTCTTCCAACGTCGGAATCTCGCGTGGCGGGCAATCCGATGTCATAACAATCTGCTTTTGCCCGTCGTAGAGCGCATTAAAAGTGTGAAAAAACTCTTCCTGCGTGCGCTCTTTACCGGCCATAAATTGGATGTCGTCCATCAAAAGCACATCTATCGAGCGATATTTCTCACGAAAAGTTTGGGTTTTATCGTAGCGGATGGCGTTAATCAGTTCATTCATAAACTTCTCTGCCGAGATATAGGAGAGGCGCAGGTATCGGTTGCGCTCTTTAATCGAATGACCGATGGCATGCATCAGATGGGTTTTGCCGAGACCCACACCGCCGTAGATGTAGAGCGGATTGTATGTTTTACCGGGCGCTTCGGCGACGGCGAGTGCCGCAGCATGTGCAAATTGGTTGCATGAGCCGACCACAAAGGTTTGGAAGGAGCATTTCGGGTTGAGCGAGTATTCAAGCGGCTCAATATCCACGAAAGTAGTTGCGCCCGGCGTCAATCCGTCGGACTCTGCGGCATCCAGAAGCGACAACAAACTCGACGTTTTATCCTTTTCTGACTTCGTATGCGAGTTTTCATTCATGCCGAAAGCACCATCTGCTTGATCTTCCTCCGTATCAATTGATTTTGCGGACTGGTTTTCCGCTTCAACCGTCCAATCTACATGATAAGAAGACAAGCTCAATTCTTCCAGCGAAGCATCGAGAACATCGGAATAGTTGGTACTGACCCAATCTTTGACTACTTGATTCGGCGCACGCAGATGCAGGACATGCTCTATTTCGTCGCAGCCCTCGAAGCGTATCGGACGAATCCACGTCTCGAAGCTTTGACGATTAAGACGCTTTTCGACCGCGTCTAAAATGTTGTTCCAAATCCTGTTCTCGATTGCTGTGCTCATCAGGTTAGTTCCGTTCTCCGGTAGATACCGACGTTTTTACCTCACAAAAGGAAAACTGACTCAAAAAGATACAAAAGCAGTTCTGATCTGCTCACGCTCTCCTTTGAGCAAGGTGCCGGAAGATATTGCAAAAACACTCTTTTGGTCTTGCTTCAGCTCTCACCCGTAATAGTTTTCCACAGGGTTTTCCACAGCCCTGTGGAAAACCCTGAGAACTTAAAGTGAAGCTTTAAGTGTACTACTTTCAATTAGTTACAGGTATAAAAGATGTCCGAAACGGGCGGGAGACTAGCACAAGGCGGGAAGGGATGCAAGAGAAATCCACAGGCTTTGAAAAATATTTTCCGGTTGCGTAAGAGTTGAAAATTAAGCTCACGAAAACCACCGGATATTTCCCAAAAAAGAGTGTCTGAATTGTTTTCGGACAGACAAAATTGAGCTTTTTTCGTCAGAACAAGGTTAAATCTCCACGAGTCGAGACGCTTTAAGTCTGTCGCTAAGGGCTTTTTCCGTCTCGCCTTTCTTGACAGATGGCGTGCTGAAAGTTAGTCTTATCCCTTTCGTTTGAGGAGAGAATGATTAACTATGCCGAAGCGCACATTTCAACCGAACAATCGTCGCCGCGCCAAGACGCACGGCTTCAGGATTCGCATGGCGACCAAGAGCGGTCGTCTGGTGCTGAAGAGACGCCGCGCCAAGGGGCGCAAACGCCTGACGCCATCCCATTACTAAAACCATCGCGCCATCATCTGCCACAGAGTTCGCGTCTGCGAAACGCTGCCGAGTTCAGGTCTATTTACAACACGGGCAGGCGTTACGACGGCTCTCTGATGACGGCTTTTTTGCGGCCAAATGGTCTTAAAGGCCAGCGGCTAGGCATTACGGCCTCACGCAAGATGGCGCGAAGCGCAGTCGAGCGGAACCGCGCCAAGCGGCTTCTGCGCGAAGCCTTTCGTCTCAGTAGCGCAGAACTCAAGGAACTTCGCGCGAATTATGATTGGGTGCTCAACGCGCGACGTTCTCTGCTGAAAGTTAAGGTTTCCGTACCTTTGAAAGAATTTCAGGCGATAATTGCACGGGTTAGCAGAGACGAGAGCGATTTTCCGTCCGACGCAAATTCCGGCAAATCAGACGGATAGAGCAATGAAGAGCGTTTTTTTATTGCTGTTGAAATTTTACAAGGCGGCTGTTTCGCCTCTGCTGCCTCCTGCCTGTCGCTTCTTCCCGACCTGTTCGGACTATGCGTCGGAGGCTATCGAGCGTTACGGCGCGTTGCGTGGGGGCTGGATGAGCATCCGTCGCCTTTCGCGTTGTCATCCTTTTCATCGAGGGGGTTACGATCCGGTTAGGTAATATCGGGAGAACTTAGCTGGCTGTCAGATTTCTTAAACAGCCTCGATAGGTCGCTCGTATTTAAATTTCATGGAACAGAAGCGTCTTTTAATTGCCATCGTCATTTCTGCCATCATACTTTTTGGTTGGAGCTATCTTTTCCCTCCTCCGACAGCACCGCAAAACAACACTAACAACGCGCAGCAGCAATCGGGCCAGACTCCGACCCCCGAAATTGCTCCGCCGCAAGCGACCCCGACAATCGCGCAGGTTGAACCTCCAACTTCCGTGACGGATGACGTTCCGCCGCGAAATTTAACTGTTTCAACGCCGCTCTATGAAATTCAGTTGGATAGTCGTGGTGCGGTTGCGACAAGTTGGATTATCAAGACTTACAGAGACCCGGAGTCAAAGAAAGAAAAACCCCTACACTCCATCGCCAGCACCAAGGACAATCCACGACCGCTTCAATTGATTCCCCAAGACGAGCAATTACCAACATCTTTACGCGGCAATGCGCGCCCGCATACCCTCCAACTGGCTACAGGACAGGCTGATCTGGACGCTGCGCTGGTCTCAAGAAATTATCAGATAAGCGATGTCGAGGGCGACGGCAATTCCCGTCTAGACGTGCAAAATGGCGAGAAGCGCGTCAGTTTCAAGATGGTTGATCCCGCCACGGGGCTTGACGTATTGAAGAGCCTACTTTTCAAGGCTGATAGTTACATTGTTAGGCTGGAAACTAAAGTTACGCAGAACGGTCAACCGCTCCCGAACGTCAAAACAATCATCGGGCCGAACGTCGGCGATCAGGGAATTTCACATTACACTTTTTATCAAGTTGCGCCTGAAGCGGTCGCCGTCGGAGGAGACAACACCATCCGGCTTCAAGCCGCCGGGATTGATAAAGATAAAGAGAATGCCGAGGTTAATGGGCAGCGTGCTCATAAAGTCGGCGGCTCTATCCATTGGGCAAGCATCGGCGATACCTATTTCGCGATGGCTCTGGTATTACCCAAATCTGCGGAGGGCTTGGAATATCGCACGCTGAAATACCAGCACGAAGCAAACGGGACGAAAGAGGATAGGTATTTGATAACCGGCTTCGTCCCGGTTCCGGCCGACGGTGCTCCGGTGGCAATCTACGTCGGGCCAAAAGATCATTACTTGCTGAACAGCGTGAGCGCAGAGATTGCTGCGGTTTCTGGTGGTCGCGCGTCGGATTTGGAAGCGCTCATCAATTACGGATGGTTTGCGAGAGTTTCACGCCCGCTGGCACGTCCGATTCTGTGGTCAATCAAACACCTCAGCGAACTGACGGGCAGCTACGGCATCGCCATCATTATCTTCACAATCATCATTTATACGCTCTTTTTCCCTCTCAAATGGCGCTCCTCGAAATCAATGAAAAAGGCGCAGAAACTCGCGCCGCGCATGAAAGAGTTGCAGGAAAAAATCAAGGCGATGAAGCAGACTGATCCGCGTCTGAAAGAGTTGCAGATGGAGCAGTTGCGACTGATGAAGGAAGGAAATCCGCTGGGTGGCTGTCTGCCTCTTCTGATTCAGATGCCTTTTCTTTTTGCGCTCTACAGCGCCATCACAATCTCGATAGATTTCCGTCAGGCATCATTCCTCTGGATACCCGACCTGTCTGCGCCCGAACCTTATTTTATTCACATCCTGCCCATCTTGATGGCCGCTTCGATGATCGTGCTCCAACTGATTACGCCGTCGCCTTCGGCTGATCCATTGCAACGCAAGATGATGGCTGTCTTGCTGCCTGCAATGATGCTCTACATGCTCTGGAGCGCGCCGTCCGGCCTACTTGTTTACTGGATGGTCGGTAATGTCGTCGGCTTCAGCCAGCAGATGTTGATTAATCGGCTGGTAAAATCTGAGGACGATGAAGAACCGCCGGAAATGAATAAGGCCGAGACGCGTCCCAAAAAAAACGACCCGACGAAAAAGTTGAGTGCCGCGCGGGCTTCACAGACATAATTCGAGAATTATTCTCGCTCCGCCATCTAGGATTGAACAGATGAGACAAGTTTTTGAACAGGCGCAAGATTTTCTCAACGCCATTTTTGATGGGGTAAAGTTCGATCTGCGTGCCACGGCAAACGAAGCTGAAGGCGGATGTATTCTCGATATTGACGGCTCTGACGCAGCGTTGCTGCGTAGCGAGGGCGGAGAACTGCTAGACGCGCTCGAACATTTCGTCAACCAATCTTTCGCGCGCCAGCTTTCTCCCGGCGAGCGTTTCGTCTGCGATGTCCATAGTTTTCGCGCGATGCGCGAAGCTGAACTACGTGTGATGGCGCGTCATGCAGCCGAACGCGTGCGCTCTTCCAGCGTTGCTTTCACCTTCGGCCCGATGAATGCGAACGAGCGGCGCGTCATTCATCTCGCGCTTGCAGAGGAGTCAGACCTTTCGACGCAATCGGTCGGCGAAGGCAATGCGCGCCGTCTCCAAATCAGTTTGAAGAAGTAAGCCAAATTCCTGAGACAAGCTGTTGTCTTTCTTATCTTGTTGCAAATGCAAGGTTAAGCTTTTTATTGATAGTTGGCCAGTGCTCCAGACTGTTTTTATGCCGCATGGCTTTTTCTCAAGATAGTGCAAGCGACAGACACCATCGTTGCTCTCTCAACCCCGCCGGGTCGTAGCGGCATCGGCGTCATCCGCCTTAGCGGAACTCGCGCACTCGCCCTTACACGCCTTCTATTGCGCGATGAAAGCTTTACTCCTGAGCCAAACCACGTCGCGCTTAAAAAAATCTACGACGTTAACAGTGGAGAGGTCATCGAGCGTGCTCTGATTACTTACTTCAAATCCCCGCATTCCTTTACCGGCGAAGATGTACTGGAATTAAGCTGTCATGGTTCGCCATCTCTCTTGCTGCACATCATTGATGATTTACTCTGCTCGGGCGCTCGTGCAGCAGACCCCGGCGAGTTCACCTTGCGCGCTCTCTCCAATGGACGTTTGAATCTCAGTCAGGCTGAAGGCATCCGCGACCTTATCGAAGCGCAGACATATACCGCTGTCCAACAAGCCGCGCGCCAACTCGGCGGCGAACTTTCGGCTCGCCTTCAACCCATCAAGGATTCGCTGCTTGAGATTATCGTCCCACTCGAATCATCACTTGAATTTGTTGAGGACGACCTGCCCGAAGATGTTACTCGCCAAGTCGCACGGCAACTCGCTGCGCTCGCCCTGCGCGTTGATAATCTGGCTCATACCTTCCGCGATGGTCGCCTCCTAAAGGAAGGCTTACGAGTCACTTTTGTGGGTCGTCCTAATGTCGGTAAATCCAGCCTTTTTAATAGTTTACTGTCTAACGACAGAGCTATCGTGACAGACGTGCCCGGTACTACGCGTGATAGTTTAAGTGAAGTTTTAAATTTAAACGGCGTGCCTGTACTTTTAACGGATACGGCTGGTGTCCGCACCTCTCCAGACAAAATCGAGCAACTCGGAATTGAGCGAACGCGGCGTGCAATTGTGGATGCAGACCTCGTTATTGTGGTGTTGGATGGCTCGCAGCCTGTGACCCCCGAAGACGAGCAGGTTCTTTCGGAAGCTGCCGAAACTCGTTACCTGATAGCTCTTAATAAAAGCGATCTTGAAGAATTTGAGAAAAATATTGCTTCTGTTGCGAGCAACGGCTCACCATGTATTTCTGTTTCGGCCAAGACTGGCGCGGGTCTTAATCAACTTTGTGCTGCTATAATGGAACCGTTCGCGGCGAGCGCTTCGTTTGAAACAGGATTTCTGATTACTAATGCGCGCCATTTCGATCTTTTGCGCCGTACTGCCGATGCCTTGCGTCGCTCGGAAGATTTGATTCAACAGCGCGTTAGCGAAGAACTTCTACTCGTCGGCCTCTACGATGCCCTGCGATTTCTGGGCGAGATTACGGGCGAGACGACCCCGGAAGATGTTCTCTCGCAAATCTTTTCGACTTTCTGCATAGGTAAATAATTATGAGTTTTGATGAGGCTTTCGACGTAATCGTGATCGGCGCAGGCCACGCTGGATGCGAAGCCGCTTCTGCTGCCGCTCGCATGGGTTCTCAAACTGCCCTCGTCACGCTGAGTTTGGACTTGATTGCCCAAATGTCTTGCAATCCAGCAGTTGGAGGGGTTGCGAAAGGCCATCTCGTGCGTGAAGTGGATGCGCTCGGCGGCGTCATGGGGCGTGTTATTGACCGTACAGGTATCCAATTTCGCCTGCTCAATCGCTCGCGCGGCCCCGCCGTTCAGGCTCCGAGAGCACAGGCAGACCGCTCTCTCTATCGCACAGAAATGCGACATCTGCTCGAAGCGACTCCGAATCTTCATCTCAGACAAGGGCTGGTCGTGGATTTCATCATCGAGCAGGGGCAGGTGCGCGGCGTCGAACTTCAAGATACGCGGCGACTTCGTGCTAATGCTGTGGTGATGGCGACCGGCACTTTTCTGAACGGCCTGATTCATACTGGTCGGCGCACGTACACCGCCGGACGCGCCGGAGAACCTGCTTCCATCGAACTTGCTGAGAGTCTTAAGCGGCTGGGATTCCCTGTCGGGCGGCTGAAGACAGGCACTCCGCCTCGTTTGGATGGTCGGACTGTTCACTGGGACGAGTTTGAGCCGCAGCCTGCCGACGAACGTCCTGTGCCCTTCTCCTTTTCTACAGAAAGTATTGAGCAGCCTCAGCTTACCTGTTTCATTGGATATACCACCGAGGCTGTCCACGATTCTATCCGTGAGAATTTGAGTGAATCGCCGCTCTATTCAGGTCAAATCAAGGGAATTGGTCCACGATATTGCCCTTCAATTGAAGATAAAGTCGTAAAATTTCCAGCTAAAAACCGTCATCAGCTTTTCCTTGAGCCAGAGGGACATGATACGAATGAAGTTTATCTGAATGGATTTTCCACTTCCCTGCCCGCAGATATTCAGCAAGAACTGATACATAAGATTCCCGGTCTAGATGAAGCGCGGATCATCCGTCCCGGTTATGCTATTGAGTATGATTTTGTTGACCCACGGGAACTTACCCCGTTTCTTCAAACTTCAAGAGTTAGAGGGCTTTTCTTCGCCGGACAGATTAACGGCACGACCGGATATGAGGAGGCCGCCTGTCAGGGCTTTGTCGCCGGGGTTAACGCTGCACTGTACGTGCAAAAACGTGAAGGTTTCAGACTCACCCGCGAAGAATCCTATATCGGCGTGCTGATTGATGATTTAATTACGCACGGGGTAGATGAACCGTACCGGATGTTTACGTCGCGCGCGGAATATAGGCTTTCTTTACGTTACGATACGGCCGATGCGCGCCTCTCGCCTTATGGACGAGGTTTCGGGCTTATTGGTGATAGCGAATGGGATAAATTTAATCGGAGACGGAATAATCTCACAAAAATCCGTTCGGTTTTAGAAAACACACGTTTCAAACGGTCTGATTTCGCTTACCAATTTCTCTCAAAGTTATTGGAGCGTAATCTTGGTGATTCCATCTCTCTCCATCAACTTGTTCACGACCCAAATGTTGATGCTGAAATGATTAGCCGTCTTCTCCCGACAGAAATCAGCGCCAATACAACTTTAGCCGAACTGGAAACTTCGCTTGCTGATTTGCTGTACGCCGGATATGTGAATACGCAACGAAGTAATTTCGAGAGATTAAATCACTCCGATAATTTGCGTATTCCTGTGGGGTTCAATTTCCATCAAATCAGCGGTCTCTCCCACGAGATGATTGAGAGGCTTGAGCGCGTTAAACCGCAAAATTTCGGTCAAGCTCGTCGCATCCCCGGAATCACTCCCGGCGCTATTTCGACTCTGTTATTTCAATTGAAACTCCTCAAAGCAGCATAAATCTTCTCTTTAATCCTTATGTTTCACGTGCCACATCCCTCAAACAAAAAAGGTGGCACGTGAAACGTATCGTTTTCCCCGCCTGAAATTTCAGTTGTATAGACTGCTAACGCTCGGTAAGTCCTAAAACAGATAAAAATTCCCAAAAGTCTAGCGGTAAAACAGGCTTTTGTGATAGTTTGCATCTGTTCAATAAGACCGCGCTCCAAGGAATTAGCGCATGGCTAAAATTATCGCGGTAGCAAATCAAAAAGGCGGAGTAGGCAAAACCACAACGTCTGTAAATCTAGCTGCCGCTCTGGCGGTATCGGAAATGCGTGTCCTTTTAGTAGATACAGACCCACAGGCGAATGCCACTTCAGGGCTGGGTATCCAGCGGGGTAGCTTCAGACGTAGCCTCTATCATGCGCTGGTTTTGAATGAACCCCTTGTTAATATTATTCAAAACACAGAAATTCCCTTACTCAAAGTACTCCCGGCAGACAAAAATCTAATCGGCGCAGAAGTTGAACTCGTGGATTTAGAGCGACGGGAATATAGACTACAAGAAGCTCTACGCTCAATAAGCAGTGAATATGACTTTATTATCATAGATTGTCCCCCTTCGCTGGGACTCTTAACTCTTAACGCTTTAACCGGCGCAACCTCTCTCCTAGTTCCGATTCAGTGTGAATACTATGCCCTTGAGGGTGTCACGGAGTTGTTCGACACTCTGGCTCGTATTCGGCGATCTCTTAATCCCGGACTGACCATTGAAGGATTATTACTCACAATGTATGACGAGCGCACCAATCTTTCGGCCGCAGTAGCTGCGGATTTAAGGGATTTTTATGGCACTCAAGTTCTGGAGTCCGTGATACCCCGCAACGTGCGTTTGGCGGAAGCGCCGAGTTACGGTAAACCGATTATTCTCTACGACATACGCTCGCGCGGCGCAGAAAGCTATTTGCAGTTAGCAAAGGAGATAATGGCTCATGACAAGAAGAGTTCTAGGCCGGGGATTGAGCGCACTGCTGTCGGATACGCCAGCGACCACTAATGAAGAGATGCTCGATGTTGATATTGATTTGATTGAGCCAAACAGCTTACAACCGCGCACTAGTTTCGATGAAGAGCGTTTGGAGAATCTAGCCCAGTCAATCCGTTCAAACGGTATTATTCAACCATTAGTGATAAGGCGCTTAAGCGGCGGGCGCTATCAAATTGTAGCGGGAGAAAGAAGGTGGCGAGCTGCCCAACGTGCTGGACTGCACCGCGTTCCGGTCATTGTGCGTGAGATTCCTGATGATAAAATATTAGAACTGGCATTGATTGAAAATATTCAGCGACAGGAACTCAATGCAATTGAGGAAGCGCAAGCTTATAAGAGGCTCATTGAGACGTTGGGCTTAACTCAAGAGGTCGTTGCTCAAAGAGTAGGACGGGATCGGACTTTTATCACTAACTACTTGCGGCTCTTACGTTTACCACAAGACATTCAGCATTTGCTGGAGCAGGAAAAGCTCTCCACTGGACACGCACGCGCTTTACTGGGGGTTGATGACCCTGACATTCAGAGAAAATTGGCACGTAATATCATGGAGCAGGGCTTTTCGGTACGTGAAACCGAGCGAGCAATTAAGAGAATTGTAAGCGGTGTCAGTCTTTCCGAGGTTTCAGCACCGCCACCACCGCCTGCACCGCGTCATGATGCAAATATTAAAGCAGCCGAATCTAAATTGCGAAGGCGCTTTGGAACGCAAGTTCGTATATCGGTTAATCAGACAGGGGAAGGTGGAAAGATTGAAATCGAATATTATAGTAGTAAGGATCTTCAGAGAATATACGAATTAATCATGCCCTCGATCAATGAGGCTGACGCGACAATATGATTTTAAGTGTTAAAATGAGACACTCCAAATAAGCCATGTAAACCCTTAAGAATTAAAAATTTGCAAATAGTAAAATGACATTTGAGAATGGCCAGCATTTCAAACCCTCTTGCGATTCCAAACACATTGTTAGCGACCGATATTGATTACCAAAAACCGATTAATTGAATATCAAAGAATCGCAATTCATTGTAATTCCCCAACCCGTTTCCTTGACGCTTTAGAAAATCACGTGTTAAACTCCTAACCTTTTGACGCGCAAGCAATTTCGTCCTTAATATCCAGTAAAACCGAATGTCTTTCCCATGAAAGACCTTTAACCATATATGGTCTTTTTAGCTTTAGCTGAATCTATCCAACTCATTCCAGACGGCACGCTTTTTGTGCACATCGCCATTATTGTGGTGATGGTATTTGTGTTGAATAAGGTCTTATTTGGCCCGGTTAATCGCGTTCTTGAGGAACGCGAACGCCGCACACGTGGTCGTTCTGGAGAGGCGCGCGGCATTTTGGACGATGTCGAGAAAAGCATCTCGCGCTATGAGCATTCCTTGCGTGAGGCGAGAACTGAGGGCTATCGCCTTTTAGAGCAGCAGCGCGCAGAGGCAATGCAAGAACGAAAACTCCGTTTAGAGATGGTGCGTGAAGAAGTCGACAATTTGACAGAGAAACAAAAAGCGACGCTACGCAGGCAGGCAGCGGAAGCCCGCTTATCACTGGAGAGTGAAGCGCGTGTAGTGGCGTCGAGTGTCAGTGCTCAAATTCTGGGTCGTCAAATCAGCAGTTCAACACAGGAAAGCACTCATATTTAAGGTCATATGATATTTGCGGCAATCAGTCTAATAGCTTTAGCTGTGGAAGAGGGCAGCACGCAATCTTTTCTCCCCGATTTACAGACGTGGGCGAAGATCGTCAACCTTATCCTCTTTGCTGCGATTATGGTTTACATCCTGCGCCGCCCACTCGGAGAATCGCTGAGCGCGCGCCGCGAGGGGATTCGACGGGATTTGATGCGTGCACAGGAAGAGCGTAACGCGGCGGTCGCAAAGCTGGAAGAAGTCAACGCGCGTCTGGCAACGTTGAACGCAGAGGTTGACGCGATCCGTGCGCAAGCCCGCAGAGAGGCAGCCGAGGAACATGCGCGTATTGAGCGTGCGACCGAGGAAGATGCGCGTAAGTTCCGCGAGCAGGCACAGCGCGAAATCGAAAGCACTGCAAAGGCCGCGCGGGCAGAGTTGCGAAGCTTTGCGGCGGAGCAGAGCGTGCATCTCGCAGAGGAGATGATTCGGCGTGATATGCGTCCCGAAGACGACGCGCGACTCGTCCGTGATTATGTCAATGAGTTAGGGGGGATCAGGAGTTGAGCGTGCAGGCGATAGCGCGTCGTTATGCGACAGCGCTGGCAGATGTGGTGACCGCGCGCGGCGAGGCGCGGGAAGTTCAAGATGAGTTGTCTGCATGGGAAGAGATGATGCAGACTAATTCTCAACTTCTGGAAGTCTTTCGTAATCCGACTATCCCTTACGAGCAGAAGCGGCGTGTCGCGAATGCCCTGATTGAGCGCACGCGCGTTCGTCCCACAACTTCCAATTTCATACAAGTACTCCTACAGAATCAGCGGCTCGCCGACCTCGGAGAGATTAACAGAAACTTTGCACAGGAACTTGACCGACGTTCGGGGACGGTTTCGGCGCAGGTCACGACCGCGCGTCCCGTGCCGCCTCAAGAGCAAGAGGCTCTGCGCGCGCGTCTGGGCGACCTGACGCGCAGCAACGTGCGGCTTCAGTTTGATGTGGATGAGAATTTGATTGGCGGCATTGTGACGCGCATCGGCTCAACCGTCTATGATGCTTCCGTGCGCAGCCAGCTTGAGCAAATCAAACATCGGATGTCTGGCGAAAACTAGTTTGGCGATAGAAGCGGGCGGCGGAATCTGACTTGAGATAACATTCGCGAATCGCTTCGGTCGCAGGTTGAACAAGGAATTAAAGAATTATTGAGAGTCAGGTCAAACTTTTATGGAACCTATTAGAGCAAACGAAATCAGCGAAATTATTCGCCAACAGATCGAAAACTTCGAGACCGGCGTGACCGTCACGGAAGTCGGCACGGTCATCAAAATAGGCGACGGCATCGCCGAAGTTCATGGTCTCGAAAAAGTAATGGCGGGTGAACTGCTTGAGTTTCCGCACGACGTGCGCGGGCTGGCTTTGAACCTCGAAGAGGATAAGGTCGGCGTCGTGCTCTTCGGTGAATTTCAGGCCGTGAAGGAAGGCGACACGGTCAAGCGGACGGGGCGCATCATGAGCCTTCCGGTGGGCGATGCGCTCATCGGTCGCGTCGTCAATGCGCTGGGCGTGCCGGTGGACGAGCGCGGGCCGATTACGACTGAACACTTCAACCCGTTGGAGCGCATCGCGCCCGGCGTCGTTGATCGCCAGCCGGTGAAAGAGCCTTTGCAGACCGGCTTGAAGGCGATTGACTCGATGGTTCCGATTGGGCGCGGTCAGCGCGAACTCATCATCGGCGACCGCCAGACCGGAAAGACCGCCGTCGCGCTCGACGCGATTCTTAATCAAAAAGGCAAAGAGGTCATCTGCATCTACGTCGCCATCGGGCAGAAGGCTTCGACGGTCGCGCAGGTGATTAAGACTTTGCAGGATAATGATGCGATGAGCTATTCCATCGTCGTCAACGCATCGGCCTCCGATGCCGCCTCGATGCAATATCTCGCGCCGTATGCAGGCGCGGCCATCGGCGAATATTTCCGCGACACGGGACGCCACGTGCTGACCATCTATGATGATTTGTCGAAGCACGCCGCAGCTTACCGCGAAATCTCTCTGTTGCTCCGGCGTCCGCCCGGACGAGAGGCTTATCCGGGCGACGTATTCTACCTCCACTCGCGTCTGCTTGAGCGGGCGGCGAAGTTGTCGGACTCGAAAGGCGGCGGTTCTCTGACCAGCTTGCCGATTATCGAAACGCAGGCCGGAGACATTTCGGCTTACATTCCGACGAACGTCATCTCGATTACGGACGGACAGATATTCCTCGAAGCAGACCTTTTCAACAGCGGCATTCGCCCAGCCATCAACGTCGGCAACTCTGTGTCGCGCGTCGGCGGTTCGGCGCAGATTAAGGCGATGAAGCAGGTCGCCGGAACGCTCCGCCTCGATCTCGCACAGTTCCGCGAGTTACAGGCGTTCGCGCAGTTCGGCTCCGACCTCGACAAAGCGACGCAGGCGCAGTTGGCGCGCGGTCAACGGCTGGTCGAAATTTTGAAGCAGCCGCAGTACCAACCAATTGACGTAGAGAAGCAGGTGCTTATCATTTGGGCGGCGACGAACGGACACTTGGACGAAATTCCGGTCGAGCAGGTGCGCCGCTTCGAGGCTGAACTTTTGCGCTTCATGGAGAACTCACATCCCGGCGTCCTCAACGCGATTCGAGAAAAGAAGGCGATTACGGATGAGATTAAAAACGATCTGACGCAGGCCATCGGCGACTTCAAAGCGGGGTGGCAAGAGAGGGCTTTAAATCCTCAACCCGAACCGCCGGGAGTCGAGCGGCAGCGGACGATGGCGGCAACAGCGCCCGCCACCAACGCATAGTCCGGTAGTACCAATTAAGGAGTTGAAGAGCACTCGAAACTCGTCGCACTTTTATTCGATATGGCAAACCTTCTCGACATCCGACGCCGCATCAAGTCGGTCAAGAACACGCAGCAGATCACGAAGGCGATGAAGATGGTCTCAGCGGCGAAGTTGAAGCGCGCGCAAGATCGTGTCGTCTCGGCGCGTCCCTTCACGACGAAGATGACAGAGGTGCTGACCGAACTCGCTTCGCATACGGACGAGGACTTTCATCATCCGCTGCTTGATACGCGGGGAGACGAGCGTTACCTGCTCGTGCTGATTACGGCTGACAAAGGCTTGGCCGGAGCCTTCAACGCGAATTTGATTAAGGCCGCGCAGGCTTTTATCCGCGAGCATGCCGACAAGACGATTGAGATGATCGCCGTCGGGCGCAAAGGCCGCGATTTCTTCCGCCGTCGCAACGTCAATATCGTTAACGAGAACGTCGGCCTGACGGGCAAAGGCCGCGTCGAATATGCGGAGGCGCTGGAGGTTTCGCGCGACATCATCCGTCGCTTTACGGAGGATGAAGGACTCGACAAAGTCTTCCTCATTAACAATGAGTTTCGCACGGTGCTTTCGCAGCGTGTGGTCGTCGAACAGATTCTTCCAGTCTCACGCGTCGAAGAACAGCCGGACGAGGCAAGCGAGGGCGATACGAGCCGCCCGCAAACTTTCGTCGAATACATCTACGAGCAGCCGCCCGCAGAGATTTTCAGCCAACTGCTTCCGCGTCTGATTGAGACGCAGGTTTATCGCGCGTTGCTCGAATCGGTCGCCAGCGAACAGGGCGCGCGGATGACGGCCATGGATGCGGCGTCGAAGAACGCGGGCGAACTCATCGGCACGCTGACGCTCAACATGAATCGTATCCGGCAGGCGGGTATCACGCGCGAGATTATCGAAATCGTCTCCGGCGCGTCGGCTCTGTAGCGAACGCCGCACGAGTTGAGACGAAAGTTAGGGGGAGGGAAGCGACGCACGCGTGGCTTCCCTTTTTTCTTTTGATGAAAAGCGCGCGACCAGAAATCAAGCGGCAGTCAGGGCAGGCCACGCAGGCGGGGCGCGGGCGTCTCTGGCGTTACGGGCCGCTCGTCGTCTGGATGGCGTTTATCTTCTTCGCCTCGACAGGGAACCTATCGGCATCGAACACCTCTCTCATCGTTCGACCGCTGCTGCTCTGGCTCTTTCCAGACATCACCGAAGAGAGACTCCAGCAAGCGCACTTTCTCGTCCGCAAGACGGCGCATCTGACAGAGTATGCGATTCTCGCGCTGCTCGCCGCGCGCGCTCTACACACATCATCGCAGATAACCCTGCGCCGCTACTGGCACGTCGCAGCCTTCGCGCTCGTCGCTGTCTATGCGCTGCTCGACGAGTATCATCAAAGCTTCGTTCAGACACGCACAGGCTCGATTTACGATAGCCTGATTGACATGACGGGCGGCGCGCTCGCGCTGCTCGCCTTGGCGGCGTGGCGCGTCTGGAGAGGCAATCCAAAGGATAGAGGGCTGGCGTAAAGGATGGCGAGACGGCTTCGCACACCCATTATCTCGCGGGCGTGGTATGCTTGAAGGCGTCTCCTTATCGCGCGAAATGTTTCGTTAGCAGAATGGATTATTTATGTTGAGAGGTTTGCAGCAGCCGCGCCGCGTCGTCATCACCGGCATGGGCTGCGTAACGCCTTTGGGAATCGGGCGTGAGGCTTTCTGGCGCGGGCTGCAACAGGGCGAAAGCGGCGTGCGGCGCATCGAGAGTTTCGACGTGTCGCGCGCGCCCGTGAAGATTGCGGCTGAGGTGCGCGGCTTCGATTGGGAGAAGGAACTGAGTCCGAAAGATCGCCGCCACGTCGCGCGCACAGTGCCGCTGGCGCTCGCCGCCGCGCGTGAAGCCTTCACGGACGCGAATCTTCATCCGCACGATTTCACCTTGGAAGAGCGGCGCAAGGTCGGCGTCGTGCTCGGCACGGGCGGCGGCGGACTCAGTTTCACAGAGCAGCAGTACGCGCACTATTTCGCGGGCGAGGGAAACCGTGCGAGCGTCTATACCATTCCCGCCTCGACGCACGGCGGCCTGTCTTCGGAAATCTCGATGGCCTTCGGCCTGCGCGGTCTCTCGCACATCGTCTCGACCGGCTGCACGAGTTCGACCGACGCGATAGCTTATGCCGCGCAACACGTCTCGCTCGGCAGACAGGAGACGATGATTGCGGGCGGCGTGGACGCGCCGCTCGCGCCGGGCATTCTCGCCGGTTTCGACTTGATGACCGTGCTCACGAACGAGTGGAACGACGAGCCTGAGCGAGCCTCGCGTCCATTCTCGCGCGACCGCTCAGGCATCGTGCTCGGCGAAGGCGCGTGGATTTATGTCCTCGAAGAATATGATCGGGCGGGCGCTCGCGGCGCGAAAATCTACGCGGAGATAAGCGGCTACGGAGCGACCTGCGACGCCTATCATCGCGTGCGTCTGGAAGACACGGGCGACGAGCCTGCGCGGGCGATGCGCCTCGCGCTCGAAGATTCCGGGCATGCGCCCGAAGAGATTGATTACGTCAACCTGCACGGCACTTCGACCGTGCTCAACGACCGCATCGAAACACAGGCCGTCAAACTCGCCCTTGGCGCACGCGCGCACAAGATTCCGATGTCGGCGACGAAGTCGCAAATCGGTCACCCGCAGGGCGCATCAGGCGCAGCCGGAATCGCCGCCGCCCTCTGCGCGATGACGACCGACATTATTCCTCCAACCATCAACCTCGATGTACCTGACCCCGCCTGCGATCTCGACTACGTACCGAACCGCGCGCGCGAACAACAGGTGCGCGTCGCGCTCTGCAATTGCATCGGCTTCGGCTCGAAGAACAGCGCGCTCGTTCTCGGAAGTGTGAAGGACAAGGGATAAAGGATGAATAAGAAAAGCTCAACTCTCATCCAAAAACTCTCAGCCCTCATTACGTCTCCCGCCGTCCTCGATTTCGGCCAGCGCAGCTACGAACTTGAGAACATTGACAGGGGAACTTACACGCCTCATGAGTACGAAGGATGTCTCTTTGAATTACGGCGCGTCAATCGTTGGCTGGGGGATGCGAGTGCTCTGAGCCGTTCGCTCTTTCCCTTGATTGAGCGCGAAGGGCGGCGAGAGTTTTCCGTGCTTGATGTCGGAGCGGGTTCGGGCGAGTTGTTGCGCGGCATTGCCGTGTGGGCACGCGCGCGCGGACGACGTGCGCGCCTCACGGGGCTGGAACTAAACGAGAGATCGGCGCGAAGCATCATCGAAGAGTCGCGCGCGTTTGATGAGATTGAAGCTGTGCGCGGCGACGCCCTGCGCCTGCCCTTCGCAACGGATACTTTCGACTACGCGATTTGCTCGCTCTTTACACATCACTTTCGAGATGAGCCGGTCGTCAGTGTGCTCCGTGAGATGGCGCGTGTGGCGCGGCGCAGAGTCTTCGTCATTGATCTCCATCGCCATCCCGTCGCTTATCTTTTTTACACGACGGTCGGGCGTCTCTTTCTGCACAATCGCCTGATACGTGAAGACGGGGCGCTCTCCATCCTACGCAGTTTTGTTCCTACAGAACTTCAACTGCTGGCTGGGCGCGCGCAGTGGGCGAACATACAGGTCGAGCGGCGGTTCCCATACCGTCTAGTCCTGAGCGGGAGCAAGGCCGCTCGATGAATGAGAAGAATTGAAGATGCAAAATCCTGAAACTTCAATCACTCAACTTTTGTGCTTCTTTGCGCCTGTGCGTCTTGGCGTGCGAATAAGTTTCACACTAGGACGCACAGGCGCAAAGAAAGAAGGACGCAGAGGAAGACGGCTTTCAGAAATTTTTACGACGTGACGCAAACCGAAACAGATTTTTATGATGTGATTGTGGTCGGTGGCGGCCCGGCGGGCGCGTCGGCGGCGATTCATCTGGCGCAAGGCGGCGTGCGCGTCATGCTCGCAGAGCAGAAGAAGTTCCCGCGCGCGAAGCTGTGCGGCGAATTTATCTCGCCTGAATGTCTCACACACTTTGCGCGGCTCGGCGTCGGTCAACAGATGAGAATCGCGGGCGCGTGCGGAGTCGCGCAGACAATTTTTTATACGCAGGCGGGACGAAGCGTCGCCATTCCGAACGCATGGTTCGGCGCGGGCGGCGAGACGTGCGCACTCGGTCTGAGCCGCGCGGAGATGGACAATGTGCTGCTCGCGCGTGCGCGCGCCGTCGGCGTCGAAGTTTTGGAAGGTGCGGCCGCCTCCGTGCTGTTGGAAGGTGGACGCGTTGGCGGCATTCGGCTACACACAGGCCACGGCGAGCGCGTCTGCAAGGCGCGCGTGACGATTGATGCGACGGGCAGGGCGCGTGCGCTTGTCAGGCGCGTCGCGTCGGAGTTGGGAAGAGATGCGCGCCGGGGCGAGTTGAGAGCGGCGCATGACGGCAGTCGCAGACGCGCGCCTTTCGTCGCCTTCAAAGCTCATCTGGAAAACACGCGCGGCGCAGAGGCGACGTGCGAAATCTATTTTTATCGCGGCGGCTACGGCGGTCTGAGTCCGGTCGAAGATGGGCGGAGCAATCTCTGTTTCATCGCGCGTGCGCCGGACGTGCGCGCGTGCGGCAGCGATGCGGGGCGCGTGATGCGCGAGATTGTGATGACGAACCGGCGCGCCGCCCGTGCGCTTGAAGGGGCGCGCGTTTCGACCGAATGGCTCGGCGTCGCGCTGGAAAGTTTCGGTCGCGGCGAACCGGCTCCGGCGGAAGGGTTGCTGACAATCGGCGACGCGGCTTCCTTCATTGACCCGTTCACGGGCAGCGGGATGTTGATGGCTCTGGAGAGCGGCGAACTGGCGGCGGCGACGATTGCGCGCTGGCTGACGCAGGGACGTGTGAAAGTCGGGAGCGAGCAGCAGAAAAGCAAAAACATGCCCGGCGGTTCGAGACTCGGCGCAGCGGATTTTGCGGCGCTGGCACGCTCGTACCGTGCAAATTATGGTGAGCGTTTCAGTGCGCGCCTGCGTCTGTGCGGATTGCTGCGGCGTGCGGCTTTTGCGCCGCGTGTTTTTGCAGAGACGGCGGTCTTTGTTCTGGGCGTGAACAAAAACTTGCGGCGTCGTCTGGCGCGCGCGACACGCCGGAGCGAATCTTCGAGTTTCGTCGCGCGAAGTTGAAACCGAGACTTAAAATGCGCCGTACAATTCGTGCTCGACGACAAATCGCAAAATGACAAGTTTCTTGCCAAAGGGCGGTTTTTGCGGTACAAGGACTTGCTACTAAAGATTGCTGCGACGCTTAAACTCAAGAAGCGTCGGCGTCTTCGGAGCGACACCTTTAGAAATCCTTTTCTGAAAATTAAAGCATCAACTCAGTTTCAAGGAGAATAAAAAACATGCGTGCGTTCCCCTCTCGGCGGTGGTTTACGACCGCTCTCTGTTTTGCGCTCATCGGCGTATGCGCGCTCGTCTGTGCGAAGGGAGCTTTCGCGCAGTCGCAGTCGAACGCCGCCGACCTGCGCGGCTTCGTCCGCGATCCGCAGGGCGCAGTCGTTACCGGCGCAACCGTCACGGCGCGCAATCCCGCGACCAACACCGTGCGTACAGCGACCACCAACGAAGAAGGCTTCTATCAATTCACCAATCTTCAGCCGGGCGATTACGAAGTCACGGTCGAAGCGGCGAACTTCAAAAAAGCGCTGGTTCCAGCCGTCACGCTGACGGTCGGCCAGCGCGCCGACTTCGATGTGACGCTGGAGTTGGGCGCAATCGGCGAGACCGTTACCGTCACGGGAGCTTCGACCGAACTGGTCGAAACTTCGCGCACGGCAGTCTCCAATACCATTGATCAGCAGCGCATCGAAAATCTTCCCATCAACCAGCGCGACTACATCAACTTTACGCTGACCACTTCAACCGTGACGCGCGACAACGGTCGCCCCATCGGCCCCGCGCCGACCTCCGGCTTGAACTTCGGCGGCCAGCGCGGTCGCTCCAATCTCGTGCAGGTTGACGGCGCTGATAACACGGACAACTCTGTGAACGCCTCGCGCTCGACCGTCTCGCAAGAGGCCGTGCAGGAGTTTCAGGTTGTGACCAATTCCTTCGCGCCCGAGTTCGGTAGAAGTTCGGGCGGCGTCGTCAACGTCGTCACCAAGTCTGGAACCAACGAGGTGCGCGGCAACGCCTTCGGCTTCATTCGCCATAAGAGCATTCAGGCGCGCAACCCGTTCGCGCCCGTCATTGATAACGACCCCGGCAAGAAACCGCCGTTCACGCGCGCGCAGTACGGCGCGACGCTCGGCGGCCCTCTGGATAGAGATCGCACGTTCGCCTTCTTCGCTTTTGAACAGCGGCGGCGGCAGGAATCAGGTTTCTTCACGAGCGACGTGACCGCCGGACTCAATTCCTCGGCGACGATTCCGGCCATCCCCGAACTGGGGCCGCTGTTCCCGACAGCCATCGCCTTCAATCGTCTGACCGCCGCGCAGGCCGCCTTCATCCCGACAGCCATCGCGCAAGGGCGTGCGCTTTTGACGAACGCCAACGCAGCCGTCCGCGCGCAGGGACAATCGCTCATCGTCGGCACGATTAACTATGCCTACCTCGCGTCGGGCGGCGGCAACACCGCGCTGACGGGCTTTAACCCTCTACCCATCGCGCCCGCCGCTTCGCAACTCGTCGTCGGCTCAGCCGTGCCGATTGCCAGCCGTCTCGCGCCGGGTCAGGTCGTCGGCAGCCGCTTCTTCCTCGCGGGAACGCCGATTCCGTTCACGACCAACGCAGCTGGCGATCCAATCGCCTTCCGCCCGCTGTTGAACTTGCAACAGGTTTTCCCGATTCACGAATCAACCACTTTCTCTTCGGTTCGCATTGACCATAAGATTACCGATGCGAACCAGATGAACTTGCGCTTCAGCTACAATCCGAGCGACATCACTGGCATTCAGGTCGAATCGCAGAATCAGGCGCTCGGTCAGAACGACTTTTCGCGCACAGGCATTCAGACGTTGCGCGATTCGGCGTTCGTCACTTCTTTAACTTCGACGCTCTCGAACACGGTCGTCAACGAAGCGCGCTTCAACTTCGCTTCGCGGCGCGCGACCTTCAAATCGCAGAACGGCGACGCCGTCGCCTTCAACATCACCGGCACAGCCTTCATCGGTCGAGAGCTTTTCTCGCCCGTCCTGCGCACGGAGAATCGCTATCAGTACACGGATAACGTCAACCTAGTGGCAGGCAATCACACCTTCAAGTTCGGCGGCGATGCGGCCTTCATCCACGTCGGCGCAACCTTCGAGTTGAACTTCGCCGGACTCTTCAACTTCGGCGGTCTCGCCGGAGGAACTTTTGTTCCCGGCTCGCCTGAGATCACTCCCGTGCAGCAATACGGCATGGGCTTCCCCGGCAACTACATTCAGGGCTTCGGCGATCCGAACAGCACCATCACCAATCGCCCGCTCGCCGTCTTCGCGCAAGACTCTTGGAAGATTCGCCCGAACTTCACGCTCAACTACGGCGTGCGCTACGACTACGAAATCACGAAGCAGGTCGCGCCCGGCGCGTTCAGCGACACGCTGCCGAACGGCATCTCTCTGACCGCCCAGCAGGCGCTCGCCGCGCAGGATTTCTTCAACGTCCAGCAGGGCTTCCCGCGCGATAAGAACAACATCGCGCCGCGCATCGGCATGGCTTGGGACTTGCACAACGACGGCAAGACGGTCTTCCGCGCCGCCTACGGCATCTTCTACGACCACCCGCTCCTCGGCATTGCCTTCAACTCCGACATCGCCGACAACGTGCAGCAACAGCAGTTCGTCTCCACGCCCGGACTGCCGTGTGGCGGGCCTGCGGCCTTGCCGTGCGGCTCGACCTTGAACGCTTCGGCTATCTTTCAGGGCGTCGTCTTCCCCGGACTCACACAGGGCGTTGCGCCGAGCGCGGAGTATCAGCTTGGCCGTCAACGTTTCAACGACCAGACGTTCCCCGGCTTCGGGCCGGTGCTGCCGTTCCCTCTGTCAGTCTCGAAAGATTTTGAATACGCCTACGCCAATCAAGGCAACGTGCAGATCGAGCGCCAGTTGACGAAAGACATGTCCATCACCGCCGGTTACCTGTTCGTCGGCGCACATCATCTGCCGCACCCGACCAACCTCAATTCGCCGAACAATAATCTGCTCATTCAAAACTTCGTGCGCTGCAACAATCGCCAGCCGGTGACGACCAGCGAAGTGCTCTCGCTCACGCCTTCGGCGTGCAGCAACATCGTCGCGCAGCCTATCCCCGGCTTGGTTGCCGTCACCACGCGCGGCGCGGTCATCCAACCTTTCGCCGCGAATTTGTTCCGTCCCGGCGGCCCGAACTATTTCTTCGTCCAATCGGTCACGGGCGGCGCGGTCACTCCGGCGGTTCTTAACGGCGTGCTGACCGCGACGGGTGCGCTGGCACGCCCCGGCGTCGTCTCGACCTTCGGCGACGTGAGCGCGCAGGTCTCCGACGGTAACTCGGTCTATCATGCCGGGAACTTCGAGTTGAAGAAACGCTTCTCGCACAACTTCCAGCTCCTCGCCTCTTACACTTGGTCGCACTCGATTGACGATTCATCCGATTTGCAGACCTTGTTGCTGCCGCAGGACATCAGTAACTTCCGCGCCGAGCGCGCCGATTCGCTCTTCGACCAGCGCCATCGCTTCGTCTTCAGCGGCGTGCTATCCGCGCCCGAGGAGTGGCGCAAAGGCGGAACCGGCTGGCAGCGGTTCCTGTCCGACTTCGTCGTCGCACCGATCTTTGAAATCTCTTCGGGTCGTCCCTTCAACATCCTCACGGGCGTCGATACCAACAACGATCAGACGGGACAGACCGACCGCCCGAACGTCAGCCCGGACGGCACGCTCTCACTCCCCGCACAGTTCCAGTCAGGAAACCTCGGTCGCAATCGCGGCATCACGCAGAGCTACTCTTCGCTCGATCTCCGCGTCACGCGCAAAGTCCGCTTCGGTGAACGCTTCAATCTGGACATCATCGCCGAGGGCTTCAATCTCTTCAACCGATTCAATCAGGCCGGTGCATCACCGCTCTTCACAGATGTCATCGCCAACGGCAACCAACGCGACGGCTCAGGCCGCTATTTCAGCCGCCCGACCGCCTCCTTTGACCCACGCCAGTTCCAGTTCGGTCTGAAGTTGAACTTCTAAATGGGATTGTCACTGAACCCTTGTAGCCGCCGTCAAGCCAGACGTGAGGCAGGCGCGGAAACTGTTGTCTGCTCTGTGCCGACAGTAGATGAAACAGTCCCGGTTATGTAAGGGGGACTGTTTCATCTGCTGTGACTCGGGCTGTGAGGTAGCCTTTTGCTGCCTTTCCACCGTTCGCGTGGGAACCCTATTCGCGCAACCGTCGGTGTAGCTGTAGGGGGCAGCAAAGCGCCCTACTCGTCTACGAAGCGGAACGCGTTGAGCGGCGGCCCGTAGAGAGACATCGAGCCATCTCTATCTTTGTTCGTAATCTCCAACTCCCGGCTCCCGACGCCACCGCAGAAGTAGTGCATCACCGACTGAGGGTCGTACTCCGTCAGCACAATTATGTCATCCGTGTCCTCGTTGGGGCAGGCGGCGGGCGCGTGCGTGACGATATGCTCGTGCCTGAATCCGATGACGTGGCCGAGTTCGTGGCGCAGCACGCCGACCTTGTTGAAGCCTAAGTTCTCGTCGAAGTAGGACGGGTCAATCAACAATCTGCGCCGATTCCTCGGGTCGTTCGGGAAGAAGGAAGAGGCGATGAACTGCCCCCCGGCGTCGATCTCACGGACAGTGAAGAGGACGCCCTCCGGCGTTGTCGTCGCGCTGTCGTCGAGTTCCTGTCGGTACTGGAACCTGATGCCACAGGTGGACTCCCACGCCTCGGTGGCCGCCACCATGTTCTCGCGCGCCAACTGGTAACGCTCGTCGGTGGTGAAGGTGTTTCTCAGAACACAGTAGGAGAGCGTCGTCTCCGGCTTCCAGCGGACGGGCTTCCCATCGGGCCCCATAATGCCGACTAGTCGCGCGGACTCTTCCTGGAGGGGGATGATGCCTGCCTTCGTCCGCTCCTCTCTGGCCGCGCGTGAGAGCCTTTCGGCCTGCCGTTCCCGCGCGTAGATGGGGAGTTGGTCTTCATCGAGCAGCATGTCGCCCTCGGCGATAAAGAAATTCTCCCCATCAATCACAACCCTCTTGAGTCCTTGCTGGAGTGTCGTCAAAATGTCCGGTGCCACCGTCGCAGCCGCCATGGGCGCGAGCGGAGCGGTGGGCGTGTCGGTGATTTTCTGGCTCATACTGTTTCTCCTTCTTCCGATAGGTTTATATCTGCTGATGCCGAGGCCGCGTCCGATTGCTTCCGTCCAGCGCGGCCCAGAATGAGTTCCCTGTGGTGGTCATCGAGTTCAAGGAAGAGTGAGCGCGCAAGTTCGTCGCGCTCGTGCGGGTTCGATCCCCTTGCTAGCGCGTCGAGGTAGAGGTCATCCTCGTCGCCCTGCGCGTCCCCGCGGACGACGTAGATCTGCTCCCCGTCAATGAACAGTCCCGCGCGCTTCTTCAGTTCCGCAAACTTATCGGAGACAGACATTGAGTCGCGCAGCCCGGGGTGCGCGTCGAGGAACTGCATGCTGGAGCTTTTCTGACCTTCTTCTGCCATTGCTGTCTGCGCGCTCCTTCCTTCGGGTGCAGCCCGTCGCGCGGGGCGGGGACTATATGTGTGTTTGTTAGCGCCCATCCCGAGCCTCAGGCGTCGGCGTTGTGGACGAAGACGACGCCGTCGAGCGGGGTGACGGGGAACATCTTTTCACCGTCGCGGCGTATTTCCAGAACTTTGACGGGCAGGTCTATGATCCCTTGCCGCGCCCCTTCTGCCGTGCGGAAAACGAGCAGTCCGACTTCAAACTCTCCCGGCCCGCACGCCGCACCGCCCGAAGGGTCAAGGATCGTAACTTCCACGCAATCGAGGGAGGGGTGTGTCAGGGAAGGCTGCGCGCTGGCCGAGTGCCTGCCCGGCTTTGCCCCGACGAACGTGAGTGTGTCAGCGGGGTAGGAGACAACCACTCTCACGCGCTCAACGACTCCGGGCTTTCTCAGGCGTAGCGTCAGGCGACACTCAAACTCCGTGTCGTTCCCGACGCTTCGTCCGTGCAGGCGCACCGACTCGCCGAGCAGTTGCGCCCGCTCCGCCACGAGACCTTCGACTGCGGACTGATACGTCGCGCTCATCGGCGCGACCATGTTGCGGAGTATCGCCGGCTGACTAGCTATGTCGGACAGAACCCGGCGGTAGATTTTTATCTGGCTCTCCAACTCCTGAAGCTTGGTGAGTGTCTCCTCTGACGGTTTGGCGTTCGAGAAGTCGAGGTCGAAGACCTTGCCCTCAAGGCAGCGCCAGTAGACGGTCGGCGTCACCCAAGCCCTGTGTCCAGCGCCGAACCCTTCGAGAGTCGCCAACTGCCTGCGAGCGAGTGCCACCACTTCGTCGAGACTCTTGTCCGGAAGCAGCAGGTTTTCGTAGAAGACGCGCGTGAATTGCACAGCGGCCTCAGATTCCAGGTCGAACTGCATGGCGACGACCGCCGAGATGTCCGAGACGCCGCTAAGCAGGCGCTGCGCTAGACCCTCGAAAGCGCCGATCCGGTAGGGATCCTCTTCGGGCGTCGGCGCTGCGGACGAGCAGGCGGTGAAGACCACCATGCGCACTTCCGTGTTGCGTAGTATTCCTGTCAGATCGTCGGCATTGAGAGGGGCGCTCCTCCGATCCTGCTCCGAGCGCAGCAGGCAGATGTAAGACTCCGGGGTCGTCCCGTCGCCGACAGGCTCAAAGCCCCCGTGCCCGATGAAGTGGAGAATGTTGACCGTCTTCGTCAGCCGCCTCTTCAACTCCTCCCGCGTCGGCGGCTCGCAGAACTCGACAGCGATGAAGCCGCCCGGCTCCGAAAGCGGGCCGAGCGCGTCGCGCACCGCTTGGGCCTCGGCCTCGATGTCAGTCCGTGCCCGGTCGCTCGGCGCTGCGACCACCACCAACACGCGGAGCGGAACCTTTATCGGCTGCGGCGGGAGCATGGTGCCGAGTTGCTGGAGGCTGCGGCTGATCGGAGTCCTAGGGTCGGTGGCGATGAACTGGTCGGCTTCGTTGTAGAGCGCCTCGACGGGCAACTCCGACAGCCTTATAGCGTCGCCCTCGACGTTCGCCTCCCCGTGCCCGACCAAGACCATCGTGACGCGCAGCCCCACGCTCTGTTTGAAGGCTGCGTTGCGCGCCTTGAGGAATTCGCGCGAGGCGAAGAAGGCGTCGCCCGCGCCGCCGGTCATCACCGACTCCCAGACCTTCTGGCCGATAGCCTTCATCTCGAACGGGCTGGGCCAGTTGTTGCGGTTGCGCAGCCGGCGGAGTTCCACCCGCGTGAAGGTCGGGACGACCGTGCCCTTCCGCCCTTTCATCCCCTGAACGGGACAGTCCACGACCGTCACGTCCCAACCGCCCGACGGCATCTTCGGCGACAACTCAATGCGGAACTCTTCATAACTGGACATCTTTACACCTCCCCGGCGGCGCTCATGCTTGTGCGTTCACTCCTTAAAGTTCGCGCTGATATTGATGATGTGATCCAGCAGGTCGGTGATGCGCTTGGTCTCGTGCGCGAATGTCTCGCGGAGACTTTCGGAGGACAGGCCGCCGAAAAGCCTGACGTGTCGCGCCAACTCGTTCGCCAGCCGCGCAGCGAACTGCGCTTGCAACTCCTCGGCCTGCACCTCTTCGACGACATGGCTGTCGGCCTTCACGATGTTCATCCCCCGCCCCGTGCGGTCGCGCAGCACCAGTGAGAAGCTGGCCCAGTCCGCAGAGTCCGGGTCGTCGGCGCAACAACTGAGCCGTGCCTCTTGGACGGCCTCGTTGACGTTGCCGCGCTTCTTGATGAGCGCCGGGTAGAACGCCTGCCAGAAGGCACTCACGCTCTCTTGGCTGACCGGGTAGCAGTTGACGAGCGCCGTCGGGAGGTTCAACTCCGCCGGAGCATGCGCCAGATGAGGCAGCCCGAGGATCTGGTAATTCGGGACGCTGAAGCATGTGCTCAGGCAGACGAGGCGCACGGTCGGGGGCAGGAGACGCGACAGGTACGAGGCGCGCATCCAGTAGGTTCGACCGCTGTCGTCGTGTAGGATGATGTTGCCTTCGCCGCCGTCTATGCCGGCGTGCCCGATATAATGCACGACGTGCGGGAGGAAGTCGTGCAGCGTCTGCTGAAGGACTTCGGTCGTCGGCTCGGGACAGACGCGCAGCGAGTATTCCGAACTGTTGAAGAGTCCCCGACAGACGGCCGCCAACTCGGCTTGGGTGTCGAGGAGCCGTTCGTCCTTGGGGTTCGTCAGCACCACCAGCACCCTCAGCGGAGGCGCGACCGTGAGGTGCGGCGTCTCGAAGCGCAGCGGCACACAGCGCACCAATCGAACGTCTGGACGAATGGCCACCAGCCTGCCCTGCTCGTCCGCCAGCCACTCCCACGGCAGATTCGTGATGCGCTGCAAGGGGCTGTAGATTTTGATTCGCAACGGCCTCTGTCCCGTCGGCTCGTCGAAAACCTTCAGCAGTTCGGGCGGCAGCGACTTCCAGAGCCTACGCCCGGCAGCCACGGCCTCTTCCGTGCCGACGCGGCGCTGCGCCCACCGGGTCTTCGACTCGCGCGACCCCACCAACTCTTCAAGGGGCAGGGAGACGCTGAAAGCGCCAGCCGCGCACTGCTCATCGGTCGTCTCGTACAGTGCCGCCTCGTCGCTGAAAGAGCGGATGGTAAAGACCTTTTCGTCCTTGTGCGGGAGCACCACCCACAAAACGTCGCGGTAATCGGGAGGCGTCATAACTGCTCCTTAGAAAGCGCCAGCAGGCCAGCCAGCGTCAGATGATGTCCACGAAGGACGCGATGTAGCGGCGGTGGCCCGCAGAGCCGACACCGCCGCCGCGCAGCCCGGGCGTGGCGTTCTCACGCACCAACTCGGACGCGAGGCGGCTGACGCTTGTCAGTCGCTTCTCCAGCACTGCACGCATCCGCGTCAGGCGGGCCGTAGCGTCCTCTTCGACCGTCCCGGTCTCCTCCAGATCGCGCGCCGCCTGTGTGACGGCGAGACGCGCCGCCGACACGCACTGCCTCGGCTTGAGCGAACCTGTCGCGGGCACATCCTCTTCGGTCAGAAGGTATCTTGCCGCCGCACGGATGCGCGCATCGTCGCCGGTGGTGAAAGGAATCATCTCTCGGACGGTCTTACCTTTAAGGGTCTGCGTCGGCGTCTCCATCACAGCCTCGAAGACGTGCGGGAAATCACCGACATGGCCGTCGAACTGCGGCTGGCTCCCATGAAAGCCTAGCCATGTGACTCTGATCTCTTGGGCGTGGGCCGCGAGGGCAGCCGAGCCAATGATCATCCTCTCGATGTAGGCTGCGTTCATCAGGATCCGAACGTAGGGCGTGGGGTGCTCGGCCCCCTGTTTGACGGCGACGACGCTCTCCGTCGTCATCATCAGCAAGTTCATCAGCGTCTCTGTGAAAGCCGGCCCCACTAACTGGAGGGCGACGAGGTCTGCGAAAACTTCGCGGGCCCAACCCTTCCACTCGTTTATGCGCTCCTGCGCGACACCCGCCCGCGACAGCGTCTCTTGAATCTTGAGCTTGATGACCTCGCGCAGCCCGAAGTCGGCCTCGAGGTCGTGGCCGACTTCGTGGGCGATGGATGTAAACTCCCAGACGTTCTCGGCGTGATCCCATGGAAGCTCAATGATGGGGATCGGGAGTCGTACCGTCCCCTCCTGCGGGTCGGTGCTCTGAAAGCTCTGCCCCCGCGCGAAGGTGGCCGGGGACAACTCCGCCGTCAGGTAGGTCAGGGGCGGCTCGCGCAGCTTCGCTATGGCGATGATGCCCGCGTCGGCGGCGCTCTCGACCACCGGCCGGTAGCAATCCCACGCTACGGTGTCCGCCACCCAGAGCGAGTCCTTGAAGGTCGGGGAGAGCCGCAGCCCGAGCTTGTCCCGGAAGAAGTCCCAGACCTGCTGCGATCTGACCAGCTTTTGTACGAGTTCGCGCGCCTTGGTGGCGAACTCCTGCGCCGGGCCCATCGGCTTCAGCATGTCCAAGAGGGCGCGCTGGCGCTCAATGAATCTCCCCATCAAGACTTCCAGTGCGGCGATCTGGCTATGATGCGCCTCCATGTCAGACATCGCTTTCGGGAGCGCCCTCCAGCCGACGATCTCGTTCGGTAGTGCCTCGACCCGGCGGCGTAGCTCCTCATGCACGATTAGAAGGTCAGTCGTCACCTCACTTCTCCTTGTCTGAGAGCCGCTACGGGGTGTTGTTGCCACCGGAGTTTGAGTTCGAGTTGGAGTCGAGGTTTTCCAACGCTTTCCGCTTGTCCCTGAGCGCCTTCTCCGCGTCCAGCAGGTCGGCTTGCCGCTTCTTCCTCTTGAGCGGGTCGGTCGCATCTATGATGGCGTCGGCGGAGTCCTTCGCGTCGTCAATGAGCGTCTTTTGGAGCAGGGAATCTGAGGAGATTTTAAAGTTGAGCAGCGCGCCAGTTGCCTCGTCGAGCACGATGCTTGACTGCGTCGTGCGCCCGGCGGCACTGGCCGGGACGGAAGCGATGACGCCGAGTTGTGCCACGGCCAAGTCGCCTCGCCCCGCCTCGTCTGCCTTTGCCGCGGCCTCGGTCGCGTCCACCGTGTCTGCCGCCGTGTTGGAGAGGGAGTCAATATACGACGGGTTGAGCGTCCCCGTCTTGAGCACGACCATCCCCTTCGCGGGTATGCGGAAGTACCAACCGCGCTCCTTGTTATCCTGATCGTAGCTGTTGTTTAGGAGGTCAAGGCTCGACAGCAGCTTCGTGTCATCGCTGCTCTTCCGGTCGAGCCTGAGCCAGACCGCGACCCTGTCCTTCTGGGCGGCGTCGTGCGTCGCGCAGTCGGCGTCTACGAACTTACCCGAGACGCGCACGCCCTGCTCCTTGATCAGACCCCTCGCGGTGCAGATACCCTTGGTTGGCGAGAAGAGGAATAGGACAGGCGAGAGTTGCGCCGTCATGTCCTTCTTCGGCCTGAAGTTGAAGACCCCTTCCCAGTTCTCATCGCCCACTTCGCCGAGGAAGGATTCGCGGTAATCGTCTATGCCCTCCTTCGTCTTATCCAGCATGAGCTTGTAGGCGTCGGGCGGGACGTTCGTCCCAATGGCTCTGAGGCGATCTTGCTGCGTCAGCAAGTCGCTCAACAGGCCGAAGGTCTGCTCAGCGCGGTCGAACTCTTCGACTAGGGTATGCCGCACGAAGTTCTGGCCGGGGGCGGACGGCGCGCGCGCCACGACGTACGAAGGCAGAGCCTGTTCGAGCAGCCTCCGGTTAAGCTGTATCAGCCGTTCGCCCTGCGGATTGTCGGCGATGAGGCTCAGATCCTCCGCGCTCAAATCCACGCCCGACAGGTCGCCCGGAGCGTAGAGCATCGGCCCGGCTAGCGCGGCGTTGAGCGCGTCGGTAAGTGATTGCGTGACGATGCCGCGGAGGCGTGCCTGCTCCTTATCCCAATCGCGCTCAGTGCCATGATTGGGACTCGTCTTCCCATGCTCTTCGGCAGCATTCACGTCGGCGCGCAACTGCTTCAACCTCGCGTCGGGCATGATCGCGGCCAAGTCGGCCAACGTCATTTTGCCGTCCGAAGCGTTGGCGGTTGAAGTGTCGGCGTCGCTAATCACCTGCGCCAGCCCATAGGCGTTCGAGAAGCTGCCCGAGTTGAGGAACTGCGAGGATGGCGCGCCCGAGCCTTGAGCGCCGCCCGTTCCCGATGTCATGCCGCCACCGGTCGCCGGATTCGTCGTGCCATTGCCGCCGCCACCGCCGTCACTACTGCCGCTACCGCTGCCGCTGCCGCTGCGGCCACCGCCCGAGCCGGTCTGAGCTTTGGCGCTGCTCGCGGCGCGCGCGCGCAGAGACTCTTCGCGCAGGGCGTTTGCCATCTCCGCCGCGTCCTCGTCGGCCCTTTTCTTGAGCTTCTCCGCCGCCGCCTTCTTCTCCTCGTCCCTCTTTTTCTTCTTCTCGGCCTTAGCCTTCTCCTGCTGAGCCAACAGCTTTTGATCAGGTGTTGTGGCGTTCAACACATTGGCATCGGCGACCCCGAGTTCCTGCGTAGCCTTTTCCAACTCCACCGCTGCCTCCGCGAGATAGTTCTCCTGATAGCTCTTGATCAGGTCGTAACACTTTTTCGCCCGCACAGCCGTTGCGAATCTAGCTGCGGCGAGGGAGGCTGGGTCGGAAGGCGTGTTCGTAAACGCGGCGGTGGCGGCTGCGCGCGCGGCGATGCCGACGCCTGTCTTGACTGCCTTGGAGACGAATTCCAGCCCCTCATTTTTCGACTCGGCCTCGCCTTTCTTGAGTCGCATGTCAGGCGTGTAATCCATCAAAAGCGTCTTGCTCTCGAAGAAGCCGCCGCGGGTTAAAACGACGTAGGTCTCGTCCGGGTCAGGCTCGCCCGTCGAGTCGAAGGCGATCCGTCCCAGAGTAAACTCCGTCGTCTTCACGGTCGTGCGCTCATCGGCCTCCCCTTTTGAGAAGAAGCACGGGGCGAACTTCTCGAAGTCGCCCGGCTCCTTCGAGGTCTTCTTCACCGGCACGGTGGCGAGGATCACCGTGCGCGGGAGGCGGTAGAGCACTCCATCGCGCTTCTTCATCTCTCTCAGGAGTTCCGCCCTCCTGTCGGGGGCAAGCGTATTCACGTCTGCCGTCTTCAGCTTGAAGACTTTTACCTTGCTCTTAAAACACCCGGACATGAGCAGCGAGAAGACGAGCAGCACGGCGGCAATTTTTTGGGACTGTGTAGTCATGGCTTTTCCCATCGTGGTGAATTCGGTTCAAGAGAGACGGCGGGCCTGTCGTCCTGAAGATAATGCCCCGGCCTTTATCAGTTTTTGAGTACCCCGGTGAGAGCAGATGCGAGGGTTCGACCCCGCGACCTCATTCCAGAGTGTGATGCATTGCCTTACGAGCCGCGTGCCAGACACGGGCGCGGCGCATGGCGGGTCGGCGCGCTACGCTTAAAGGCTGTTTCGACAGCGGATATCGCTGGCGGAAATCGAACGGGGCCGAACCCCTTCAAAGCGTCCGCCGTCCTATCGCCCTATCAGAACTGATATTCACGGGTATCAAAACTGATAGCTCATGCTGCGACGGGTGCGCGGCGCGCGGCCAGTGCGTTTTGACGCCGAGCATGTGTTTGTGGCGAGTGTGAAGCGGCGCGGGTCGGCTGCTGAGGTGTGGCACGCAAGTGGCGAGTTGAATTCCGAACGTGAGAAGCGCCACGCGAAGAAGTGGGAAAGGAATTGCGAGGATGCAGGACAAAAATTATATCCCGACCACGGCAGGGCTTCAGCCGGGCGACGAGGGCGAAGACGTTCGCCGCCTTCAGAACTACCTGAGCAAGTTCGGCTATATCGAATCACCCGCAACGGTCGCCTTCGGCGTCACGCCCGAACGGGCGGCTGCGACCGTCCCCGAGTCCGAAGGGACGTTTGACGACAACACGCGCCGCGCGCTTGAGAGCTTCCAGCGGTTCATTGGCATCCCCGTGACCGGTCGGCTCGACGAGCCAACCTAGCGGATGATGCGGACGCCGCGTTGCGGCGTCCCCGACAGCGCCGCCTTCGTGATTGACGGGAGGAAGTGGGATCACACCAACCTGACCTACAAGTTCAGCGAACTGGCTTCAGACCTGTCCGGCGCGGATATCGGCGACGCTATCCGCAAGGCGTTCCACCTCTGGGAAGAGGTCTCGGTGTTGAGGTTCCAAGAAGTTGGCGCGGGCCAGCCCGCCGACATCGTCATCCGCTTCGTGTCGGGCGACCACGGCGACTACGAAGGCTTCGACGGCCCGAGCGGCACGCTGGCGCACGCCTTCTTCCCGCCGCCTAACTCGGGTTCCCTCGCGGGTGACGCACACTTCGATGATGACGACTCGTGGAGCATAGACCTGCCCGCCTCGGGCACCGACCTCGTCACGGTCGCCGCGCACGAATTCGGTCACTCGCTAGGTCTCGCGCACTCGCAGGTCACAACTGCGCTGATGTTCCCGTTCTACGGCGGGCCGAACCGCAGGCTTGACCATGACGACATTGACGGCATCACCCAGCTCTACGACGAGTGAGAGGGCTTTGACGAAGAGGGGGCGGGCCGTCCCCTACCGCTTGAACGGAGGCCAGTGATGACTCTGAAGAAACTCATACAGGGAATCCTCGTTATATGGTTCATCGCCATTAATGTTGCCATCCTGATACCGAGCTATGGGTTGCTGTTCGATGCGGGCAACGAGTCGGGATCGTCCCCGCAGCCGCTCCCGACTCCCGTGCCACCGTCACCGCCCGTCGTCGGGCCGCTCGACTCAACGCTAAACGCGGACGGGCAAAAGCAGCAGGTGGAGACTTACAAGCAGCAGGTCGCGGTCTATGTCGAGCAGGTGAAGTCCTATACGCAGCAGGTGTCCGCCTATAAGATTCACGTGGAGACACGGAACAAGAGCATGCGCGCGGCCATCTACGAGATCGTCGTGAAGGATACGCTTGTGGCGCTCATCGGCGGCTTCGCTACTACGCTCATCGGCTACGTCTTCGCGAACTTGGGCGCGGGCGTAGTTGACAACTACGTACGCATGAAGAACAACGCCCCGCCTCAAGCGCTCACGCTACTCTGACGCGCGTTTCACTAAGATGCATGCCACGAAAGCAAGCGTGACTACATGGATTCAGAAAAGGTGAGTGCGGTCTTCTTCGATATCGGGGACACGCTCGCGGTCATCAGCCGCGACTCTTCGGGCCGGGTCATCGAGCACATCGAAGTGTTGGATGGCGCGTTGGAGGCGCTGGGCGAGCTGTCGCGGCGCGGGCTGAAGCTCGGCATCATCTCCGACCGAGGCTCTGTAGAGGAGAGGGAGGTTTTGAGGGTCTTGCGCGAGGCCGAGTTGCTCGATTTCTTTGAACCCAACATCATCTTATTCGGGCCGAAGCAATCGGCGGACATCTTTCGCCGTGCAGCGAGGCTCGCCAGCCTCGTGCCGCGCCGCTGTCTGTTCGTCGGCGAGAACGAGCGGGAGCGCGAGTTCGCGTCGGAGGCGGGCATGAGGACTGCTGAAGACCCGCGCGCGGCGGTGGGCATACTGGGTGGCAGAAACTAAACGGGCAGGGCGGAGAGGCGTGGGCCGGTTTCGCAGGTCTCTCGGGCGGCTTTACTCGTTTACACACCCGATAGCTCACCTATTCAAATCCGACTTCAAGCTCATATTCCGCATCAGGCGGTGGAGGTTGTTGGGGTGTATGCCGAGGAGTTTCGCGGCCTCCACGTAGTTGCCGCCAGCCTGCTGTATAGCGCTCAGCAGCATCTTCTTTTTCGTCTCGCGCAGCGCGTCGTAGAACTTGGTTATCTGCGCCCCGTCGGAGGAGGCGGTTTCGAGCAGCGCCTCGGGCAAGTCCTCCGGTACGATCATGTCAGTTGAGCCGAGGACGGCGGCGCGCTCGATGATGTTCTCAAGCTCGCGCACGTTGCCGGGCCAGTCGTAGTCGGTCAGGTACGACCGCGCCTCGGTCGAAACGCGTAGCGGCTTGTGCCGTGCGCGCTTGCCGCACTCGACGGCGAAATAATTAGCCAGCAACGGGATATCCTCGCGTCGCTCGCGTAGCGGCGCGAGGACGAAGGAGATGACGTTCAGCCGGTAGTAGAGGTCGCGCCGAAAGTCTCCCGTGCGGATAGCCTCTTCGAGATCCCGGTTGGTGGCGGCTACGATGCGGACGTTAACCTTGATGGGGCGCGTGCCGCCAACCCGCTCGAACTCGCGCTCCTGCAAGACGCGCAGGAACTTCGCTTGGATGTTCAGTGCCATCTCGCCTACTTCGTCGAGGAAGATCGTGCCACCGTCGGCCAACTCCAACTTGCCGCGCTTCTGCGCGACCGCGCCCGTGAACGCCCCCTTCTCGTGGCCGAAGAGTTCGCTTTCGAGCAGCGTCTCCGACAGCGTAGCACAGTTGATGGCGACAAATGGCCGACGCGCGCGCGCGCTGTTGGCGTGGATGGCGCGCGCGGCCAACTCCTTGCCAGTCCCCGACTCGCCAAGCAGTAGGATCGTCGAGTCGCTGGGTGCCACCTTGGAGATGAACTGGTACAGCGCGCGCATGCGTGCACCGTCGCCGACCATCTGGTGCTTGATATTGATCTCCTCGATCAGCCGGCGGTTCTCGCCCTCCATCTGCTCGGCGTGATGGACGTTCTCAATGGCGACGGCGGCGATGCCTGCGATGGCCGTCGCGAGTTGCAGATGGTGCTCGTCGAAGGCGGTCGCGCCGTCGCGCGTGTCGAGGTAGATGACGCCAAGCGCCCTCTCTTGCGCCACGAGCGGGACGCACAGCAGCGCGCTCACCCGCGATGTGATGAGGCTTTCGGCGAACACGAAGCCACCCTCCGACGCGACGCCGTTGCTCAGGATGGCTGCGCCCTCCCTGAGTGCTTGGAGCGCCACCGTGCGGCTGACGCGAATCTCTTCGTCGCCGCCCGGTTGCCGGCTGAATGAGACGGTGGGGACAAGCTCTTGCGGGCCACCGGCCCCGGCCAGCAGCAGAATGGCACCGCGCTCTGCCGGTACGACCTCGGCGACTAAATCGAGCAGTCGCCGCTGTAGGTTCTCTAGCCCGTGCACCGAGTTGATGACCGTGCTGATCTTGAGCAGCGTGTTCAGGTCGCGCGCCACGCGCGCCGTCGGCGGGAGGACGGACAGCACCTTCTCGGGCTGAAGGTAGAAGGCGTCCTGCCTTCGCAGCCGCACCGTCGATTGCGTGACGAGGTTTCCCTCATCTATGAGGATGGGCGATGGCGCGGCGTCCTCGGCCTCGTGCAGAAGGAAGAGGAGCAGCAGGTCGCCGATGTTCACATGGTCTCCGTGCTCGAGGAACTGCTCCGAGACGGGCACGCTGTTGACGAATGTGCCGTTGAAGCTATCGAGGTCTACGATCTTGAACCGCTCGCCCTCTTTTCGCAGGAGGCAGTGGCGTCGCGATACGGACGGGTGGGCGATGCGCACGCTGCTCACCACCTCGCGGCCAATCGAGAGTTCTTCCCCGTCGAGGCCGAAGACCGTGCCTTGCAAAGGGCCGGCGATGACAATTAGCTTAGGAGTCATATCAGCAGGGGCAGCAGGGCGGCGGGTACCGCCATCGGATTGTAGCGACGCAAGCATACGTGAGACTGGCATCGGACGACAAGAGGCTTTTCCATCCTGCGTCCGCGCCATATCACAGTTGATAGCAGGAGGGCGGCTTCATCCGTAGCGTCCTCGCATACATGCCCTCCCTGCGCCGCGCAACATGTGGCACGCGGCTTGCCATCTCGACGGGGCGTGGATACGCCTTATTGGGGGAACATGAGAGTGAAGCGCACCTTGCCAGTCGGGTTGATCACCGAGTTGGCTCAGCGCCGCTGGCGTCTTCACTTTTACATCTGGCATAAGTTGCGCCATTCGTGGCTGCGGCTCACGGAGAAGGAACGGCGGGCTGTGGAAGAGATCGCTCCTTTTTGGGTTCCGCCCCGGCCTGCGCTCGACTCGCGGGGTCGCCCGCTGCCCGATAACGATTCCGGTGAGGACTTTCTCTACATGAACCGCTGGATGTTGGCGCTGGCTGAGGGGCACGGCCCGGCGCGCATAGACAGTTGGCGGCGCGTGCCGCCTCCTGATGACCCGGACTACCCCGTCCCGAACTTTCCAGACTCGGGACTCGAAGGATTAAAGTCAGAGGATTACTACGAGCGGCACTTAGCTCCGTGGGAGAGGCAGTATAAGGACGAGGATTATTTGCGGGCAGTGACGCTCGGGCGTCTTGGCTCGGAGATTGAATTCACTATTAGCAACGACATGCATCTGCGCTGGGCGGCACCCTCGCCGGTCGGCTACCGGCCTACGACCGTGGTCGCGCGGGACATAGATCGCCATTGGGACGCCCCGGCGTACGACTATCTAGGTGACATCTATGCCAGTCACGTCAATCCGTTATTCTGGAAATTGCGCGGCTGGGTGGACGATAGGGTGGACGACTGGAAGCGGGCGCACGGGGTCGTCGGCGACATCGAGTGGGAGGCGATGTGGATAGGCCCTGCCTTCAGCGAGGACGGCGCGGGGGCGGTGGACGCCATCGAACACGTTGACCGGATCATTTTTGAGTCAGGTGCGAGCGTAGTTGACGGCTACCTGATGCCCGACCCGGAGCGTGGCTAGGAGGTCGCCAGCCGAAAAAATGTTCTGTATCTCCTCGGGTTAGGGGAGTACAATGCGGCGCTGTTTTTCAAGAGCTTATACGCCCGGTGGGGGCGAGCACCAGCCGCCAACCGTCTGTTCGCGCGCGTTCAAAGCCCAACGCTTTTATCATGCGGAACCCAGCTTTGGCCTCCACATGAGGAACAACTCACATGAACCTCGAAGACATCACGGCGGGCCAGATCGTCTCACATTACCGGCTTCTAAGTAAGTTGGGCGAGGGCGGAATGGGCGTTGTCTTCGCTGCGGAGGATGTCCGGTTGGGCCGGCAGGTCGCCGTCAAGTTTCTCGGCGGCGTGCGCAACAGGCGCATGTCGCGCGCGAGGTTTATGCGCGAGGCGCGCTCGGCCTCTGTTCTGAATCACCCCAATATCGCTACCGTCTACGACTACGGCGAGACGGATCAGGGTCGCCCGTTCATCGTCATGGAGTTACTGCGCGGGCAGACCCTATCCGACGTTTTGGACGCCGGAAGGATGAGCATCGAGGCGGGGTTAAAGGTTATCCGGGGTGTGCTGGAGGCGGTCGCCGAGGCGCACCGGAAGGGAATCATTCACCGCGACGTGAAGCCCTCGAATATCATCCTCAGCGAGAAAGGGCTGGTCAAGGTGCTCGACTTCGGCCTTGCGAAGTCGCTGTGCGACGAAGAGGCGGGAGTCGCAACCGCAGCGACCTCCTCCGTCATTATGGAGCACGCGACCGGCGATGCTTTGGCTGACCTCCCGACCCGGACGCTCGACGGGGCCGTGCTCGGGACGCCGCTGTACGTGTCACCCGAGCAAGCGACGGCGGCGGCGGTTGACGAGCGCGGCGACCTATTCTCCGTTGGTGCGGTACTCTATGAATGCTTGGCCGGAAGGCCCGCCTTCGCCGCGCCCAGCGTTGTCGAAATCTTTGCCCAAATAATCAGCCCGGCCCAGCCACCGCCTCCCTCAAATTACAATCCGTCCGTGCCGCCTGCGCTTGACCGGGTTACGCTCAGAGCGCTGGCTAAGCAGCCGGGTGAGCGCTACCAGTCCGCGCAAGAGTTCCTAGACGACTTGAACGGGGGCGAGGTCGACGGCCTCGGAGCGCAGAGCGTGCGCCCTCTCCGGGGCTCCAGTCTCGACTCTCTCTACCGGAGGCTTGTCAGTCGCAGCAACGAGTTTCGCCTCTCTCCCTTCGGACGGGCAGCATCCGTCGTCGCCCCTGTGGGCACGACGCGACGCCCCCGCCGGCTCATGGCGGTGGCGCTCACGCTGCCTCTTCTGGCGCTGGCCTCACTGTACGTTGGGCCGCGCGGCTGGTGGCAGCACGCGCCCGTGAATTCTGTGGCGGTACTCCCGTTCGTAAACGAGACTAACGACGAGAGCATGGACTACTTGAGTGAGGGCGTCACAGACGCCTTGATCGAGAGCCTAGGGAGATTGTCGGGCGTCAAAGTGATATCGCGCAACTCCGTCGCCAAGTACCGGGGGCGCGACGTTGACGCCGCCGCAGCCGGCTCGGCCCTCGGCGTGGAAGCTGTCCTGATAGGGAAGCTCACAGGGGCAGGCGAGAACCTGCGTGTGACAACCGAACTGATTGATGTGCGAGACCACAGCCGCATCTGGGGCAGCCAGTTCATCACGAGTCCCCCCGAGATCCTTTCTGTGGAGGACACAATTACCCGCGAGATCGTAAGAACTCTAATGAGCGGCTCGGGCAGCGAGGCCAAGGCCACAACGACCAAGCGGCTGGAGGTGAACCCGATCGCCTACGACCACTACCTTAAAGGCCGCCGGGACTGGAGCAAGAGAACCGGCGACGCTCTTCGGCAGGCCATCGAGCATTTCCAACAGGCCATTGACATTGATCCGGATTTCGCCTTGGGGTACGCGGGTCTCGCCGATGCCTACGTCCTCGCCGGGGGCATCAAGCCGCGCGAATCCTACATGCGCGCCAGAGCGGCGGCCGCCAAGGCGCTGGAGTTGGATGGCTCTCTCGGCGAGGCGTACGCCACCCTCGGGTTCATCAAAACGCACGCTGAGCGCGACTGGGAGGGCGGCGAGGCAGACCTGCGGCGAGCTATCGAGCTAAGCCCTAACTACGCGACCGGCCATCAATGGTATGCCTCGTCCCTGCTGGCGCGCGGAAGGCTCGAAGAGTCTCTTCGAGAGTTGAGAAAAGCGCAGGAACTCGACCCGCTCTCGCCCATCATCAACACGGATGTCGCACTGTTCCCCTTCTACATGGGCAGGTACGACGAGGCCATTGGCCTCCTCGAAAAGAACAGGGACATGTTCCCGAACTCCTTCCCCGCGCACTATTACTTGGGGTGGGCCTACACGCAAGCGGGGCGGTACGACGCCGCCGCCGCAAGCTACGAAAAGGCGATGGCTCTCTCCAACCGCCACTCCATGGCGCTGTCCATGCTCGGTTACACGCGCGCCGCGGCGGGCAGGCCGGACGAGGCGCGCGCGATACTGGCCGAGTTGCAAGATCTGACCAAGCGGCAGTTCGTCTCGCCTTACAGGTTCGCAATCCTTTACACGGCCCTCGGCGACAAGGATGCGGCATTCGAGTGGCTCAACAAGGCTTACGACGAGCAGGACATCCTGCTCGTCTATGTGAACGTCAGTCCGTTCTCCGACACGCTAAGGCAAGACCCGAGGTTCGGGGAACTCCTGCAACGAATGAATCTCGGCACGGACGGCGGCTCGACGACCGTAGCGCCGGTGCCCAGCCCATAACCGACTCTTTTGGCCCGGATTATCTGTCCGGAGCCACCACACAGGAGGAAACAATGGCGCAACAGAAAAAGGTTACTGTAGAACTTCCGCCGGGGTTGACGTTGACCGATGAGCAGCGGGAGTCCCTGAGAAAGTTGATCAGTGTTCAACTCGCGGGCATACATGCGGCCTCGCATAGCGACGACCCCCCGCCGCTCGTTGAGACGAACATCACACTCAGGCGACCGAGGGCGGGAGCGGCGAAGAGGGCTGGCGCGAAGGAGGCGGGGAGCAAGCCCTATAAGAAGTAGCTGCCCGCGCGCTGCCGCAGCAGAAGATGCCGGAGGTCTCCCTCCGTCCGGCAGCGTTTATCTCTCGTTAAGAGGTTCCTATGAAAGTTTGCCTGATCAGCCCACCTACCGTGACCGAGTTCAACGAGCGGCAAGTGGCCGCGTCGGACGCGTTGCGCTTGATCGCCGAACACGCCCCGCTCGGCGTGCTGAGCCTCGCGGCTGTGCTCGAAGGGCTGGGCATCGCCCCGCACATCATTGACCTCAACCACCTGTATTACGACTACCTCGCATCGGGCGCGGCGCGTCGGGGGGGCGACGACTTTTCTTCGTATGTTATCCCCCGCATCGCGTCCGAGTCGTTCGATGTCTTCGGCTTCAGCACGATCTGTAGCACTTACCCGCTGACGCTCCGCCTCGCCGAAGGTGTGAAGGCGGAACACCCCGGGGCTGCGATTGTCTTGGGCGGGCCGCAGGCTTCTGTGGTGGACGTATCCACGTTGAAGGCGTTCCCGTTCATTGATTACGTCGTGCGCGGGGAGGCGGAAGCCACGCTGCCCCTCTTGCTCGACGCGATAGCGCGTGGCGGTGAGGGGTGCGCGCACGTCGGCGGCGTCACGTACCGGGAAAGAGGCGAAGTCGTGCGAAACCCGAACGCCCCCGTGATCGAAGACCTCGACAGTCTTCCGATGCCCGCCTTCCACCTCTACCCGCACATGGAACAGAGCAGCTACGCCGCGCTTGAAGCTGGCCGCGGGTGCCCGTTCGCGTGCAGCTTCTGCTCGACGAACGACTTCTTCCGCCGCAGGTTCAGGATGAAGTCGCCGCGTGTGCTCGTTGAGCAGATGGTGGCGGTGAAGAGGCGCTACGGAACCAGTTACTTCACGCTGGCGCACGACATGTTCACGGTGGATCGGAAGAAGGTTCTAGCCTTCTGCGAAGCCATCGAGGACTCGGGCGAGCGGCTGACTTGGAGTTGCAGCGCTCGCACCGACTGCTTGGACGAGGAACTGATCCTCCGCATGGCGCGGGCTGGCTGCTACGGTCTCTTCATCGGCATCGACTCTGGCTCCGAGCGGGTGCAGGGACTCATTAACAAGCGGCTCGACATACCCGAGGCGCGCGCGCGCGTCAGGCAGTCGTGCGGTCGGCGGATCAGCACCACCGTCTCGCTCATCACCGGATTTCCGGAGGAGACAAAAGACGACCTGCGGGCGACAATCGGATTTCTCATGGAGGCCGCGCGCCACCAGCGTGCCGACCTGCAACTCCATCTGCTTGCGCCGCTCGCGGAGACCCCGATCACGACGCAGTACATGAGCGAGTTGGTCTACGACGAGATTTTCTCGGACATGTCCTTCCAAGGGTGGGAGCAATCGCCGGAGGATCGCGCGATGATCGTCTCGCACCGCGATATCTTCACCAACTTCTACGCCGTCCCGACGCGCTGGCTGGATCGTTATTACCTCAAAGAGCTAAGGGAGTTTTTCCTTAAGGGGATGTCGAAGCACCGTTGGTTGATGTTAATGCTCCACCGGGACAGCGGCGACCTCCTGCGCGTCTTCGACGCTTGGCGAGAGTGGACGCCCGCGCGCGGTCACTCAGTCACTCCGAGTGAGGCGCGTGACCGCGCATACTACGCGAGCGCGTCGTTCTCGCACGACCTGCTCGACTTCGTGCGCTCGTGCTACCTGAGAGGGATGGCGCAGCGCCCCGCCCTCGTGGCGACCATGGTCGAGTCCGAGGCCGCTTTATTATCTCTCCGCGAAGACCTCCCGGCTGTCTGCCATGGCCGCGCGCGCGGCGCGACGAAGCCGTCCCGCACCTTCGGCGTCGGCGACGTGCCGGTGGTGGCAGGCGGCGCGCGGCTGGTTTCGGCACGAGCCGATTACAAGCGCTTGATGAGGTGCCTCCAGCGGGGCGAGAGGCTCGACCACATTCCGGAAGGGGATGTCACGCTCGTTCTGCTAAAGGCGGGGGACGATATCAGGATCATGCAACTCAACGAGTTGACCAGCGAGCTGCTGCGCGCATGCGACGGCGCGCGCAACATGCTGGAAGTCGCCTCCGCCTTTTCCCCCGACGAAGAGATCATCGGCGTGCCGGCAGTAAAGGCCGGCCTGTACGGACTAGACGCGCTGGCCCGCCAAGGGTTGATTGAAGTGTCCGACTGCCACCCGTAGGTCGTTGAGCGCCGATCCACGCATCTTACTCCGGCCCCGGGAGCCGCATACGTTTATACTCTGCGGAGACATCTTTTATGACTACCTTCAGGACGACTAAAGGCAGAGCCGTTCCCCACTGTCATGTCGGCGGCCCTCCCCCATGCGACGAACTGCATGTGGTGACGGACGGGGAAGTGGAAGAGGCTTCGGCTTGGCTGGCGAGAAACTTCCCCGGTGTCATAGAAGTCCGTCCGGGAACTTGCGACTACAACTGCTTTGGCCGCGCGTTCGCGCGCTCGCACGGTTGGTTCGAGATCGCGGAAACCTTCCTCGACGACGACCACATGCAGGAGTTGCTGAGCGCGCCAATTGTCGGTGACATAGTAATATACAAGATAGGTTCGGAGATCACGCACGCCGCAGTGGTGACCCGCGTCGAGAACGGCAGGATCACACAACTAATCAGCAAGTGGGGAGGCATGCCGGAGGTGCTCCATGCTCTGAGAGAAGTCCCACCCAGCCACGGTAGACCGGTCGAACTCTACCGACGCCTGCCGGGCGGCGTACATTTCAGCACGGAGGCGGACGAGAATGAGGGCGCGGCGATGAGTAAGGACGAGTTCAGCAGGGCGTTACAACAGTTTGCGAGCAGCGACATACACTTCACGCTGATGCTCGCTAGCACCAAGAAGGTGAGGGAGCGCATCATTGCTTCGCTGCCGGAAGTGCAGCTGCTGCTTGAGAAGAGGCCGGAGGCCAACGACGAAGTGCTCGCATTCTTCCAGAGGGAGGAGACGCAGAACAACGCGGACGCGTCGGGCATCACGCTCTACCTCCTGCAACACATGCCGTCCGAAGCAGCCGCGCGGGCCGTCGCTTACCACATCGCCGAGGGTAAGGTCAGCGCGGTCAACCGGCAGTTAGCCGCGCAGGCCTTTTTGGCTTCAACCCCGGTACAGCCCGACGACGAAGAAGACATAGTCGAAGTGGCTACGCGCGAGGCGAGAGCGTTTCTCGGAATAGAGTGAGGTGTCAGCCTTAGTTGAGGGTGCGCGCATCAAGCGCCCTCTTGTCGCTCGCTGGAACCTTAGTAGCGGTAAGGCATGTCGGGTTGTTTATCTCTAACGAGGCTGTTTGAAGTGTCGCTCTCCTCTTAATAACTGCCGACAACTTACGCGCAACTCAGCATGCCGGAGAGCGTCGTATGTGCCGTGGACAACGCGGGTTGATTAGCATATAATCCGCCACTCAGGTACGAAGAAAGTTACTTGTAGGCTCTCCCGCCAAAGTACTAAATCCCCTTTCAAAAAATTGATTTTCAGACAGTTCCGGCAGGCAATGGTAGTAGCCTCACGTCCTCCTGAGCGTCTCGCTTCCGGTAAGCAATTGTTGAGTGCCCTATGAAAAAGAATTTTTTGTTCAGCTTCGTTTTATGCACGATGAGCTTCGTCGTGCTCGTCGCAAGTTCTAAGGCCGTGGTGTTTCAGGATGGAGCGCAGGCCGCCGTCTACTATCGTGACGGCGCGAGGTTTGCGCTCGAAGGCAGGCTGGCAGAAGCGGCGACGGCCTTCAGGCAGGCCATCGCCCTTGACTCGAAGAATGAGCACGCTTACTACAGCCTCGGTAATGTCTATTCAGAGTTGGGACGCTGGGAGGATGCTATCGGTGTCTACCGGCAGGCCGTTAGCCTCAACAGCAGAGATGGGGAGGCTTATAACGGACTCGGAATAGCTTTAAGCAATAACGGACTCTACGGGCAGTCGGCTGCCGCGTTTGAAAGAGCCGTCGGAATCTACCCGAAGTGGGGTGAGCCGTTCTTCAATTTGAGTCAGGTCTATCGGAAACTTGGGCGCGAAGCGGCGGCGCAGGAAGCATACAATCAGGCCCTCCGGCGGCGGCCTGACTACGCCGCGCACCCGCCACTGACTCTGTTGACGGTTAAGGGGAAAAGCGGCGTCGAACCCATGCGCGAAGGAGGACTGGCGGCGGCGAAGGGCGTCGAGGTCGGTAGCCGTCTTCCCAACAACAATTCCAGAGACCGGGGCGCTACGCCAAAATCATCTGAGCCGGAAAAGCGCGCAACGACGGTGAAGGTCGAAAGCCCGGACGTTAGCGCACGACTCAATTCGAGCGACCCCAAGACTTACTACAACCTCGGCCTCAAACATGGCCGCGCAGGTCGTTATGAAGAGGCGGTCGCAGAATTTCGACAAGCCATCGTCCTCGATAAAAACAATCCTGAAGCGTACTTCGCATTGGGCAGTACTTACGCAAGGCTGGGACGCTGGCGCGAATCGGTTGACGCCTACGAGCAGGCGGTTCGACTTGACCCGAAGGACGAGGAGGCTTACGAGAGACTCGGCAGGTCATACGCGAAGTTGCGCGAATCGGCTCCGCCGGACGAAGGCGCTGATGCGGGGGCGGCGGTCGGCGTCAGGACTGCTGCGCCTGCCAACGCGTCCTCTGCGGCGACTGCGCCGCGAGAGAACACTGCGGCGCATGGAGCCGAAGTCAAGACGGCTAATCCGATTGTCGGGCAGAACAACAACGCGGCTGCCGAAAGAGCGGGCGCGTCGAGTCGTCCTGCGGCGCAGCCGGTGTTAGATGAAGGCATTGACCCGACTGCAATCTATCGCGTCGGCCCCGACGACGTGCTGGAGATCAGCATGTCTAACGGGCAGGAGCCGCACACGACTTCCCACACAGTAACGGCGTCCGGGTTGCTCAATTATCCTCCGCTCGCCGAACCCCTGAAGGTGACGGGGTTGACCACCGACGAGATAGCATCGCAACTGGACGCGCGTCTGAAACGTAGCGACGCCGTTGCCAACCCGGAAGTCACGGTCGCCGTGCGCGAGTACGCGAGCCACGCGATCATCCTCAGCGGCATGGTCAAGGACGCAGGCACGAAAATTCTACGACGCGAGGGCGTGCCGCTCTACGTCATCATTGCTTATGCGCAGCCGTTGCCTGATGCAGGTCAGGCGCTCGTCATGTCACATGCGACGGGGCGGAGTTCGTCAATTGACCTCTCTGACACGGGTGCTATGAAGATGCTCGTGCGCCCCGGCGATGTGATTACAGTGCAGGCACGCACGAAGCAGTATTTTTATATCGCGGGCGCAATCAAAGAACCCGGTCAGAAGGAGTTCCATACCGGGTTAACTTTAGGGCAGGCCATTCTGGTGGCGGGCGGCCTCACGTCGCCTTTAACAACTGTCGTGACGATTGCCAGACAGGACAGCGACGGTCGCCTGACAATGACCAAGCACGACCTCACGAACATCCGGGAAGGTAAATCTCCAGACCCTCTTATTCAGGCGGGCGACCGCATTGAGATTTCGCAGTAGATTAAGTTGACAGACCTGCACTCAGCAGAAGTCTATGCATGAGCCGTCGCGAGGAAATTTCCGTCGTCGCCCGGTGAATTTGAAGGAGACGCAAATGACCAAAGCTTCGACGGCGAAGAGCCTGCCGCCCTCCGACACGCAGACGTGGATGCATGCCGTGGAGGAAGGCGACATGGAGCTAGTCAAGTCGCGGCTCGCGGCTGGCGCTGACGTTAATGCCGTCTCTGACGGCGGTAAGACGGCGTTGATTCGCGCAGCCACACGCGGTTACACGGACATCGTGCGAGTGTTGTTGGATGCGGGCGCTGATGTTCACGCTCAAAAGGAGAACGGCGCGACGGCTTTAATGCTCGCCGTCTTTTTCGGACACGCCGATATTGTTCGCGCTCTACTGGCAAAAGGAGCCGACCCCACGGCGCAGACGCCGCAGGGCACGCCTATTGTCGAATGGGCACAGTTCATCGGTTTCACAGAGATAGTTGAACTGTTGATGAATGCTCAAGCCATTCGCGCCGGGAGTTCGACGCAGGGTCTCAACACGAACAGAGAGCAACTAGTCGGCGCAGAGCTTTTCTCGACGGACGGGCCGTTTCATCCCGTCGTCCCGCTGTCGGAGATAGACCGGACAGCGCCGCTAGTCGAGATAGCTTCGACGGAGATAGCTACTCTGGCCGGAGCCTCGGAGCGGGATGTTGAAGACGGCGAGCGCAGAACGCCGGAGCGAGTTGAACATGAAGAGGTGACGATTGTCCCGCCGCGTATCCGCACGCAGTCCCGGCTTCAAGCCCCATTCGCCGGGCGCGGGGCGCGCACACTACTACCATGGCCGGTTACAATACTATTCCTCGTTCTGCTGTTAATCGCCGGACTGGTTCTTGACCCCGAATGGAAGAGATTAAGGCGGTCTGCTGAAGTCGGGCAAAGCGCGCCTCTCTTGAAGGAGGCTTCCCCGGCAACGGACGACAAAACACCGACCGCCCAGCCTCAAGCAGCGACGCAAGTCTCGGACGCGACAGAGTCGAGAGACGTGTCGAGCGCAGCCGCGACCAGTTCGAGCGCGCCGAACGAAAGGAATCCGAAAGCCTTGAAGGATGCGGAAGCCAAACCTGTTGCAGCGTCTGTGATGCCTATAATTTCGGAAGACCGACGCGCGGCGGAGGCTGCGCCGCCGGTTCGACGCGGCGCGACCGCCGAAGCGGCTGCAACAGTTCCATCAATTACCGCGAGCAGGGAAAAGGAAGTCACTGCGGCGACTGAAAACCTGCGGCGAGAGACGCGGCCTGAAAGCCGCGCATCAAGCACGGACAGCCGCGTGCAAACTTCAACATCGCCTGCTCGCTCCCTGCCTGTCTCAACACCGCCTCCCGTCAAATCCGAACAAAAGAGAGTGATTCAGTGGCCCTGATGCCGATCCTCCGATCCTCTATCACATCCCTCCGACGAATCAGAAAATCGCCTGTTAAAGTTTCTACAAAATGTTGTATATTTGCTGGTCGTCGCTACGATATATAGCCCGAACCCGGTCTCGCTCTAGTTGTTGCATTGTCAGCCGTGGTACTCGGTTTCCTTCATACACTGCAAAACCCATAGATATGTTTTCTCTCTCAAACAAAATTGTGCGTGATAGACCGTGCCGCTTGTGCTCAGGAAGTTGATTTATGTTTCTAAAAATCTACGCATCTGAATCGCGCAGCATCATTATTGTCACGTGTCTCGCTTTGTGTTTCGGTCTCACTTTTTCACGCGGGTTAGCGCAACAAAACCCCGCACTCTCTCAAGCAGCCGCACCAGCGGAGAGCGACAGAGGTCAGGATGGGCTGACGGGGCCGGTCAATAGTGTGCAGGCGGAGACCGCGAAACTCTCTGTTGAAGCCGGAAGGCTGGTCGAGGCGTCGCGCGAGTTGTTGGAGTCAACAAGTTATGACCTGAAAGGCAGCCGGATTGATAATTCATATTATTTAGTTTCAAGTGATTCTCGCGTCGGACGAGAGGAGTATGTGCGCGATGATAAAGGTCAGGTAAGCGAGAAGACAGTGCGTGATGATAACAATAACATTTTGAGCCGCGAGGCTTATACGTATGAATACGACGCTGTCGGAAACTGGGTCAAAATGATCGGCTCGACGTTGATTTATGAGGGCGGCAAAGTGCGCCCGCAGCCGAGAGAAGTTACTTACCGGAGAATTACATATTATTTCGATCAGGCCATCGCTGAAATAGCGAAATCAAATCCACCGGCGGCGGAAGCTTCTTCAAACGAGCAGCATGCGGCGGGCGATTTAGCGACGCTGCGCGGCGCGCTCGAACAGTGGCTCGCCGCCACGAACGCGCGCGATCTGGATGGGTTGATGAAATTTTACAACTCAAGGGTCGAGGCTTTCTACCGTGCGCGAAATGTTTCTCAGGAGTTTGTGCGCGCCGATAAAGCACGTCTGTTTGAGCGCATGGATTCAATCGAAGTTCGTGCGGCGAGCGAGCCGGAGATTGCTGTGAGTCCAGATGATGGCAGAGCCACCATGCGTTTCCGTAAGGAGTATGCCTTTCAAGAGAGAGGGCGCGAGCGGCGCGGCGAGGTGCTTCAACTGCTGCTCTGGGAACGTTCCACAGTGGGTTGGAAGATAGTCGGCGAGCGCGACATCCGCGTGATACGAAGAGGTTGAGAATTGAGCCGCGCCGCTCGGCGTACAGTCTTGCCGCGAGGAATATTCAAGGGCGGGAAAGCTCGGTCGGTCGAAGAGGAAATAGATGCAAGGGACAAGTTTTGTAGTACTAACAGGCCATCTGGATGACTATCCGCTGGCGGACTTAATCTCTATTTTGCGTCGCCAGCGAAAGAGCGGCAGATTGCTTATCGAGTATGCGTTGAGTCCGTGTTCTCTCTATTTTGTGGACGGAAATCTGGTTGATGCTCAGCTCAACACGATGGGCGGTTTGCAGGCCGTGGTCGTCGCGCTGTCGCAGCCGAATGCTTCTTTTAACTTTAACCCGCTTATTCAACCGCCCCGCCAATCCATTAACGAGTCGTCACAAAAAGTCGTCTTCGAGTTGTTAGGTTGCTGGGACGAGAAAACTATTGACGCTCAAGGTTATTCGGGGAACGGTAAAACTTCGCCGACCATCACCCCGCCGGTCACCACCCCGCCGTTGATTGCCACGCCCGTCGAAACTGAGGATGCAACCAAGCCGGAGCAACTACCAAAGGCGAAGGAAGTGCTCGCCCTTCCTCCCTCGTCACTGGAGCGTGCGAATCGTCGTCGCGGGCGTCAGTTATTAATCGCCAGCGCGATCATTTCGCTGCTGGTCAGTTTGCTGACGGTCGTCGCGCTGACGCGCTGGCTTATCAAAAGAGACATCTCCGCGGCGCTCTCGGAGATTGTTAATCGTGAGGCAGGGGTCGGGAAAAAGAGCGGAATCACGCGCGCCGCGCCGCAGACAATCAAGGTGGTCGTGCGTGTCGAGAAGGGGCGAGTGGCGCAAGCCTCCGTCGAGACACACCGCGACGGCATGGAAGCTTACGAGGCCGTGGCGCTGAGAATCGCGCGCGAGCGCCGTTTCTCCCCGAAGATGTCGGGTGAGGATAAAGTGCTACTGCTCAAGATCAATTCGCCTGAGTGATGAACGAATATCAGCGAGCGGCTGACACGCGCGCTTGATGAGTTGACGGCCAGAACGGGAGATTAAAGATATGTTGTTCCTCGCAAGCAGACTTTTGGATCACGAGTTGGATGCTGAAGGGCGACTCCGCCTGCTGGAAAAATTGCAGGGGAAGAAATTCAAACCGCTCATCCGCTCGATGCGACTGAGCGGCTACGAGCAGGCTCTCTTGTTCTCGAATCACATCGAAGAGATGGAGCGCCTCATCGCCACGCCAGCCAACTCTGAGGGGCAGACCGCTTACGTGCAAGGTGACCTCTTCTGCTTTGAGGATCACATGCTTTTTCTTCTCTTTGAAGACGCGGATCATGGCTCTCCGGTCATGCGCGCGGGGATCGTTTACGAGCGGCAGACAATCGAGCCGCTTCGTCAACTCGGCTCTTTTTGCCGGACGCTGAGCATTTGTCTGTCTGGTGAGAGCAATGAATCTCTTGAGAGCATCGAAGACGACTCGCAAAAGTTAACGAATTGGCGACAAGACCCCTCTTCAGTGCAACGCGGGTTCATGCGCTTTGTCGCCAAACAGGACGCGGATTCTCTCTCGACAATCGCCTGTCGAGAGAATGCCCGCGAACGTGTGCTCGCGGCGAAATTGTTGGAGGACGATGACACGAGAAGTTTTCTGCGCCGCGCGAAGGAAGCATATGCGGAGGGCTACCCCGTCAACTCGATGGTGGAAGAGACGGCGCGCGCGCCTTACGAATTTACGCTCGACAAACTGCTCGCAGGCGGGTTGTTGCGGCGAGAGGTTCTGATTAGTTGCCGTCAAGCGGGTCACATGTTGTTCAGCCTGCCGTCCGCCGATGCGCTGGCCGTCATCACAATCAGCCGTGCGAGATGTAGTGTCTGCGGCGCAGCCGTCGCGGACGAGAAAATCGAAGACGTGTTCGCCCCGACACCGCTCTCTTCCGTGCTGCTCAATGATGGGGCATGGCTGGTCAATCGTCTCCACGCAGTTCTGCGCGAGCTTGGTGTTTCGGAATGCGAGATTGCGGTCGAGCCTCCGGCTGGCGACGGCGAGGCGCGGATGATGGTTCAGGTGTGCGGCGATTCGTTTCTCATCGTGATGAGGGACGGCGAGTTGACCCCGGCATTCGCGCGCCGCACGATAAATACGAAAATCGAAACGGAAGCCCGCCATCTGATGATCGTCGTGACCGGAAAGATTCATAACGAGGGGCGCATGAGCCTGCACGACTTTGCACGGCGATTAGAGCGCGCCGGTCACGATTTCGAGATGCTCATCGCGGAAGGGATGAGCGCCGCCGCCTCAGAGCTTCAGCACGCTTTCGAGCGGGTTTCACAAAAGGCGCTCACCGAACAAGTGTGCGTGCTGGATTCAAGCGCCGGGCTGAGTGCGGCGAAACTGATTACCGCCAGATTTCAAATACGTCGGAATTACGAAGGCCAGAGCCAACCTGCTCAATTGCCCGCTCCTGACAGGCAGATGAGCTTACAGAGCACGAAGCCTGCCGTCTCTCTAGTCGAATTTAATTTTCTCGAAAACCGAATCGGCGACGAAAACAGCAGTCCCGCTCCTCCGCCTGTCAGCTAAAGCAACGTTCCGCAGCATGTCCGGCAAGCCGCTCTCATCGAGCAGAGACAGTCTAAAAGCTGTCTTCTTAGCGTTCTGTTTTCTTCGCGCCTCGGCGTCTTAGCGCGAAATATAGTTTCGCGCCAAGACGCATAAAAGTTGAGCGATTGAAAATTTCAGATTTCACCTGTTCAATTTTCCCGAAGTTGCAAACCGCTTTAGAGCGCGTCTTGATGGCGAACCATGCCCGCGCGGCAAGCATCGGATGATTGCCCTCTCCCAAACAACGCCATAAAAGTTGAAATCCATAGTTTGCTGTGAAAGACTTTCTTTCCATGATGACATCGAAAATACGTCTTGCCGCCATCGTCGCGTTTTTATTGTCCGCTGTTTCGCTGAGTTTCGCGCAATCGGGGGCGTCGCGCCCGCGCCGCGTCAACCCGACGCCGGAGCCGACGCCGACGCCCGTCAGTCGCCCCGAGACAACTCTGCCGACGACAACCGGCGCGAACCAGACGCGCAACGCGCCCACCTCGCAGCCCGCCGCGAGAACCTCCACGGGCGCAGCCAACGACACCACGCGCGCCTACTCGCTCTACCAGCAGAAGCTCTACGACGCCGCGCTCAAGGAAGCGAAACAGATTGCCGCCAGCGACCCGAACAATTCCGAAGCATGGAAGATTGCCGGTTTCGCCGAGGTCGCGCTCAAGCAGTACGCTGAAGCTGCCGCAGATTTGCAGCGCGCTCTCGACCTCCAGCGCGCCGCCGGGGAAGAAGACCCGAACACCTCGGACGAACTCGCGCAGACCTACGTCCGTATCGAAAAGTTCGACGCGGCGCTTCCTCTGCTCGTCGCCGCGACGACGCGCAAAGGCGCGACGCCCGACGCGGCGATGCTCTCGCTGCGCGGTCTCGCCGAATATCGCACGGGCAAACAGACGGACGCCGAGCGGTCGTTCAATGCCGCCATTAAAGCCGACCCGAAAAATTCTCTCTCGCTCTTTTATCTCGGTCGCCTCGCCTTCGAGCGCAAGGACAACGACACGGCCATCAACCTGCTCAATCGCGCGACGACCGCCGACACGCGCCTCGCCGAAGCGTGGACGCTTTTGACTTACGCTTACCTGCGCCGCGCCGAAGCCGCGCCTGCCGCTGCGACCGCCTCCGCCGACAAATTGAGCGCCGTGCGCGCAAGCGAAGCACTGCTCCGCCTGCGCTCGGACGAAGCCTCGACGGTGCTTCATGCACAGGCTCTCATCCGCGCGGAACAGTATGCGCGCGCCGCCACCGTGCTCGAACGCATCACGGCGGCAGACACCGCCGGGGGGCCGACGCTCTACCTACTCGGCATCTCGCACTCGCGCGCCAAGAACTTCCCCAAAGCCATCGCCGCCCTTGAGCGCGCCGCCACGAAGACGACCAACGACGCCAACATCTACCGCGAACTCGGCTACGCCTACGTCTCGACGAAGCAGTACGCCAAAGCCCTCGCCGCTTATGAAAAAGGCTTGCAGATTGCGCCCGACGACGCCGACCTGAAATCGGCAGCCGAGCAAGTCCGCCCGTTCGTCAAGTAAGATTGGTTCAAAGTTTAAAGCTCAAAGCTCAAGACAGCAGTTCTGTTTCAACTTTGAGCTTTGAACTTTCCTTTGAACTTTGAACTTCCCTGCTGTAGCATCGCGCCATGAGCAAACAGAAATTCCTGCACACGCTTATGCGTCGTTCATCACTACTTGTCATCGCCACAGCTTTCGCCGCACTGCTGCTGTGCGGCGGGGGGGCGCGTCCTGTGCGGGCGGCCTCTTGGAATCACATTGAGCCTTTGAAGTCGCGGCGGCCAGATGTCGAGCGCATCCTCGGTCGTCCCATCGAAGACGTGCCGGGGCAAACGGCGACGCTTCGTTTTAAGGTCTCTGGCGGTGTGGTGACGGTTTTCTTCGTCAACTCAAAATTCGTCACGTCGAGAAATCTTGCGCCGGAGATTGAAGGGATGGTCATGCAGATCGTCTTGCAGCACGAACGCGCATCGGATACGCCGGAGTCTCTGAAACTGGTCAACAACTCGAAGTTCGAGCCGGAGGTCAAAAAGAATGTCGCCGTCTACACCAATCAGAAAGACGGCATCATCTATACCTTCATTGACGGAAAATTGAAGACCACCTACTTCTCCGCCACCTCCGAACAGTTGGCGAGACTGCAAAGGAAACGATAATTAAAGTGACCAGTGACGAGTTAAAGACAGCTTGGCTCTCATCATCTTTCACTCATTACCGGCTACTGAAAACTGGAAACTAAAAACCGTTTTCGGTTTTGCTCGTTACTTGTCACTCGTCACTGTCTCTTATGCTTTACCGCAGCCATTTAGTCGCGGCGCTCAAAGACAAGCGCGCGGAGTTCATCCGCTTCGAGCGCACTCTGCGCGATGAGGTGCGCGATGCGGCGACGCGCCTGCGGTCGCTCGCCGACCGCCCCGCCGCCGGAATCCGTGAGCGCGTCGCCGCGTCCAAGGTAACGTATCCTTCCGCCGAACTGGATGAGCGGCGCGGCGTGGTCGTTCCTTTCGCGCGCCACTGGCGTTCGCACGAAGAGGCGCGCGCGTGGGCGCTCGGAGTTCTCAAAGAGCGCGTGACGTTCGCGGCGGACGGCAGTCAGGTTTATCCGGGGCGCGAAATCTCGATGCCGGTCGGCGCGGTGCAGGTCGCATCTTTTGAGAATCCGCACACGGCGGATGGCAACTATACGAAGGACGCGCACTTCAAAGTCATCAGTCCCGGCGAACTTTTAGAGACCGAGCGCGCATACGAAAGCCCCGAACAAATTGTCAGCCTGCGCCGCTTTGAGTTGGAGGCCGAGACTATCTGCCGCTTTCTCGAACGCCGCAGGGGATGGCGCGAGCGCGGCGAGCGCGTCCCCGTCGCCTTTCTCGACGGCACGCTGCTGATTTCTTCTGCGCGCCAGCACACAGAGACGAGGTTCTTTGAAGATTACGCGCGTGCGCTCGTCGAACTCGTCGGCCTCTCGCGCGAAACGCAAGTGCCCGTCGTCGGCTACATTGACCAATCCTACGCGCCGGACTTACGCGATCTGGTCGAAGCTCTGGATAAGAATCTCAAGCGCACGAGCGTCTATGACGCCCAAATGTTGCGCGCGCCGTCGGTCGGCGAAGAGGCTCTGTTGAGGCATTGGGGCGACCGCACGATTTTTTGGTATTGCCAGCGGACGAATCTGGCTGATAAGTTCTATACGGAAGAGGGCGTGCCGGTGGTCGGATTTCTCTACATGCAGACCACTCTGGACGGCCATCCGGCGCGGCTCGACATTCCGGCGTGGGTCTTTGAGGCGGGGCTGATTGAAGAGGTGGTTGATGCGGTGCGCGCCGAATGCGTCGTCGGCAATGGGTATCCTTACCCGATTGAGACGGCGGACGCGGCGGCGGTGATGACGGCGCGTGACCGCGAACAGTTTCTCCGCGTGATGCAGGATTTCGCCGCCGAGCACAGCTTCGACTTTCGCATCTCGCGCAAGGCGTCGAGCAAAGCGCGGCGACGTTATTAGCCGAAAGTTAAAACAGATCGTCTGCAATCGAGCACAGGTGTCAAATATGAATCGCAGTTCGGACAACAGCGTGCCCTACGAGTTTCGACACGAAGAGTCTGCGTCAACCGACGCGGCGCGCATATGTCCTGCGTGCGGCGCAATCTCGCGCCGCGCCGACGCGCGTTTCTGCGCGACCTGCGGACGTGAGTTTGACGTGGAAGGTTATCTCCCGCTCGATTCGATTCGCGCTTCGTATCATTTACAAAACAGCCGCACGGCGTCCGTGATGACCGCCAGCCACACGAGCCGCGCCGCGCACATCGCACGCCCGCGACGGCGAGCCAACAAACAAGCTATGCCTTTCACAAAAAACAGCAACGGCGCCTCAACCACCGCTCTCGCTTTCGTTACCTACGCGCTCGTGCCTTATCTCGTATTCCTTTTATGTCCGGGCGCGCTCTTGTGGGTATGCTGCGGGCTGAGGCGGGCGCGCCGCATGCCGCATGTGGGGGGGCGGCGCGCCTCCGTCATGAGCATCTCGATGGGACTCGTCATCTTCGGCGTGCAGCTTATACTCTGGTGGATTCTCTACAAAATGCCGGAATGGTCACGCCATAATTTTTGAGCGCCGGAAATTTGACATGGAGGGAACGGCAAGGCGGAAAGATGAAGGCGGAGTCGGAAGAGAAAGCTGTTGGTTTTATTCATCCTTTCATCCTTCCGTTCCGCCTTGTTCTTTTCTCCTTGCAAGTAAATTCAGATGACCAAGATTGCTAAGATCGTTAAATCTAATTCGCACGTTGATTATGTGGCGCGCGTCATTGATAAGCTGGACGCCGCAGAGCCGCCGGGGGCGAGCGACTACGGGTTCGCGCAGTTCGTCTCCATTCCTCTCGAAGACGAACGCGAAATCATCGGCGTCATCTACAACACGCTGCTGGCTAACCCGGAATATGGCAGCTTCGGGCCGCGCCTCTCATCACACGCCGAACTCGCCATTCTCAGTCCCGATTATCTGAACGAACAGGGCGTGCTCGTCGGTATTCTTCTGCTCGGCTGGCGCGAGCGTGCGGCGGATAAAAGCGGCGCTGATGGTACTACGGCGGCGAATCATCAGGCCGTGCCGCGCCGTGTCGTCCCCGTCGGCACGGATGTCTACTGGATGTCAGGAGAGAGCGTGCGCGGATTTCATCAAGCCGGAGACGCCGCAGCGTTGCAGTTGCATTACTATTCGCAGATTATCGCGCACGCCGGAGCGTTCGCCGTGCCGCTCATCGAAGCGGTGATCGAGCAACTCGAAGCCATGTGCTCGAAAGAGGAAAAACAAAGGCTCTGCGTGCTTAAACGCTCGCTCGTCTGGCAACGCACGCTCGGCGGCGTGCGTCTCTAGTAGCACACCGCCGAATAGTTTTAGAGGAGAGAAAATGAAAACAGTATCGAAAGCTAGAAACGCGCTCGCCATCGCACTAATTGTTGCGTGCGGCAGCAGCGCCGCATTCGCGCAACGCGCGCGCACCGTCAGTGATCCGTCAACGACCGCCGCGCAGACCACTTCCGGCACGCAGACCAGCCAAGGTGTGACGACGCCCAAACCGCCGCCCGCGCCGCCGACCGTCAAGGCGAAATACGAGGGCGGCATCGTCGGCTATCGCAAAAGCGATGGCACGCTGAATTTTGACGATGCCAATCATCGTCTCGTCTTCCGCGACAAAACCAGCAAGGAATTGTTTTCCGTGCCTTACGATGTAGTTGCGACGGCGTGGCCTGATACGCATTCGCGCCGCTCGACGACAGGCACGGTACTGGCGAGCACTGTGCCTTACGGGCTGGGACTGCCCGGCCTCCTGATGAGAAACAAATCGCGCTATCTCGTGCTTCAGTACAATGACCCGGACACCAAGGCCGAGGGCATGGCGACTTTCAAGTTGCAGTCGAAAGAGTTGCTGGCCTCCGTCCTCTACACTTTCGCCGAGAAGGCGGGTTTGACCCAGCGCGGAGAAGCCTTCGTCCGTCGCCGCAACACGGCGACGCCCGCCACCGTGAGTAGCCAGACGCCGCAACCCTGATTGAAATTTCCTGCGCGAAAACTACAGACGGCGCGGCCTGCGATTTTCTCCTCCGCAAAGGCCGCGCCGTTTTGTCTCTTCACCCGGCGCGCTGCCTTTCATCGTCGCCCCTGAAAGCTGCGAACTGATGCAGGCGGATTCAGGCCACTAGGTACGTTCTAACATAAAGTATGGGGATGTGGCCGCATGGCTCTGTTTCCATAACTTTTCTTCCTTCAGTCAATCAATTCAGCCTCTGTTTCCGTGTTATAATTCGCGTGCCGTTTTACCTCTTAACAACACTTGCATATACTTTATTCCTTAGGAGGATTAGAAAACATGGCTACCCAACTCAGGCGCGATGGTGGAAATACTCTCGGCATAATTGAAGAACTTTTGGGCGCGGACGGGCGCAAGCTGCTCGAACATAAATCACAGACGATTGACAGAGGGCAGATTCAAATTCCCGGCCCCGACTTTGTTGACCGCGTCTGGGCTTTGTCGGACAGAAACCCTTCGGTGCTGCGTTCGCTCCAGAGCCTCTTCAATACGGGTCGGCTCGCGGGCACAGGCTATCTTTCGATTCTTCCTGTTGACCAAGGCATCGAACATTCCGCCGGAGCCTCGTTCGCTCCGAACCCGCAATACTTCGATCCTGAGAACATCGTGCGCCTCGCCCTCGAAGGCGGCTGCAACGCCGTCGCTTCGACCTTCGGCGTGCTCGGCATCGTGGCGCGCAAGTACGCTCATAAGATTCCCTTCATCGTGAAAATTAATCACAACGAATTGTTGACCTACCCGAACAAATTCGATCAGGTGATGTTTGGCACGGTGGACATGGCGCGCGACATGGGCGCGGTCGCCGTCGGCGCGACCATCTACTTCGGCTCGGAGGAGTCGACGCGACAGATTACGGAAGTCAGCGAAGCCTTCGCCTACGCGCACGAACTGGGGCTGGCGACGATACTCTGGTGCTATCTGCGCAACCCGAAATTCAAGGGCGCGGAGGGCGACATGCACACGGCAGCCGATTTGACGGGGCAGGCCAATCATCTCGGCGTGACGATTCAAGCCGACATCATCAAGCAGAAACTCCCCGAACGTAACGGCGGCTACAACATGCTCAACATCGAGAGCGCCTACGGCAAGACGAACAAGAAAATTTACGAGGAGTTGACGAGCGATAATCCGATTGACCTCGTGCGCTATCAGGTGGCGAATTGTTATATGGGTCGCTGCGGCTTAATTAACTCCGGCGGGGAATCCAAGGGGCAGACTGATACGCAGGAGGCCGTCCGCACCGCCGTCATCAACAAACGCGGCGGCGGCATGGGACTCATCTCCGGTCGCAAGGCTTTTCAGCGTCCGATGGAAGAGGGCATCGCGCTCCTGAATGCGATTCAAGACGTGTATCTGACCGAAGAAATCACGGTCGCCTAATGAGATTTTTGATTTGATTGGCGATTTAAAAGTTAACAGTAGTCGGCGTCCAGTTTTCAGTGCTTAGACGGTATGTGTCTTTCAACTGAAAACTGAAAACCGACCACTGTTCAATCGCAAATCCGGCGGGCTGCGTCTCTGCGTCGTTAACGTAAGACGCCGCCCAATGTTTCCCCCGACGAGGCGCGGAATTCGGTTTGTCCTCTGAACGCACACAGACAGATGCCGCCGACGCCGAACTTCTCCGCGCCATTGCGCTCGGAGACGAAAGCGCCTTCGCATCTCTCTACCGGCAATATAGCTCCATCCTTTTCGGCCTCCTGCTACGTATAGTTCGTGACCGCCCCGAAGCGGAAGACGTGCTGCAAGAGGTTTTCCTGCAAATCTGGCAACAGGCGGCAAACTTCGATGCGGCGCGCGGGCGTCCCTTCACATGGCTCGTCACGCTGGCGCGCAGTCGCGCCATTGACCGCCTGCGCTCAAGAGAGTCGCGCGAACGGACAGCCAACGCGGCGGCCATCGAAGCCGTCGAAGAAGTGGGCGATGCGGTCACGGATGCGTTTCGCGCGGAGCAGAGCGAGGTCGTGCGCGACGCGCTCGCCGAAATACCGGAAGAGCAGCGGCGCGCTCTGCTGCTCGCATATTTTGAAGGGCTAACACAGACAGAGATTGCGACGCGTCTGGAACAACCGCTTGGCACGGTCAAGACGCGTATGCGTTCGGGGATGCAAAAGCTGCGCGAACTTCTGCACAGTAGATTTGAAAACCTGAAGGGTTTCTAAGAAGCATTGATGAGACACGAAGAGTACAAAGAGGCGCTCGCGTTAGACGCACTCGACTCGCTCGGCGAGCCGGAGCGGCGTGCGCTTCGTGAGCACCTGCTCTCGTGTCCTGAGTGCCGCGAAGAGTTGCGCGAGATGCGCGACACCGTGGCTTCGCTCGCCTACACGGTCACGCCCGTCGCGCCTTCGGAAGCGTTACGCACACGCATCTTCGCGCAGGTGCACAACCTCGCGCAGGAGCGCACGAAAGCCGCGACAGAGACCACTGAAGAGAGCGTAGCGCGCGAGTCAGGAGCGCAAGTGGTCGCCATGCCGCCGCTGTCGGAGCGTGGCGGTAACGCGGCGCGCTGGCGTTCAATGTTCACTTACGGCGCGATTGCTGCGTCGCTCTTGATTGCCGCGCTGCTCGTCTGGCTCGGTCTTCTCTGGCAGCAGAATAGAGAGATGCGCTCCGAAATGGCACGCCTCGCCGAACAATCGAACCGGACGCAAGAAAAGCTTGCGCGCCAGCTTGAAGAGACGGCACGCGAACGCGACGTGCGCGAACTTCTCACCGCTCCCGACGCGCGCATCATGCAACTTGCAGGGACTAAGATGGCAGAACAGGCGCGCGGTCGCATGGCCTTAGACCCGGCGACGGGACATGCGATTCTCATCGCTTACAACCTGCCGCCCGCACCTGCGGGCAAGGCGTATCAACTTTGGTTCATCAAAGGCGGAAAGCCGATGCCCGGCGGCGTCTTCAAGACGGATAACAAAGGCGGCGCTTCGATGCGCGACCAAGTTCCCGCCGAGGGGCGCGACGCCTCCACCTTCGCCGTCACGCTCGAACGCGAACAGGGCGAGAGCGCGCCCAAGGGCGAAATGTATCTTCTCAGTTCCGCTTCATAAAAACTCAAGCCGCGCGCGAGTTGATAATTCACCACCGCCGAGACTTTGAAAGCCCTCTTCTTAGCGGTCTTTCTTCCTTTGCGACTTTGCGTGAAACTTATTCTCACGCCAAGATGCAAAGGCGCAAAGAAAACGAAAAATAGCTCGTCCCATTCGACCTCCCGAAGCTTCGACGTTTCTTTCCGAGTCAACACCTGACGAAAAACTTGTTACACTGTGCGCCCGCGTCCGCCCCCGTGCGGCACGCGAGATTAGAGAGCGAGGAACAGTCACAGTGGCAGACGAGAAAAGCCCGGAGCAACCGACAATTTCAAACCGGATTAATGAAGGGACAGGACAATTCGACGCACGTTTTCTTCTCTGGCGCATTTTCTGCGCCGAAAATGATGTTCCAGTCGAAACACTGCCCAGCGAACTAACCGGCGACGCCCGCGAGAAATGGGACAAGCTCAAAGACAACGAGCTACACAAACAGGCAGAGGAAGAACCCAAAAAGTGACGTGTGACGTGTGACGAGCAAAACCGGAAACAGTTTTCAGTTTTAAGTTTTCAGTAATCAGTGAAGAAGGATGAGAGTCGAGCTATCTTTAACTCGTTACTTGTCACCCGTCACGCGTCACTGTTTTAAAGATATCTTCCGATTTGGTAGCCGCCTGTGAGAAAAGGGTTTGTCTGCCGTTCGCGTCCGATGGTGGTCAAAGCGCCGTGGCCTGAATATACGGTCACGTCGTCGCCGAGCGGGACGATCTTTTTCAATAACGAGTCCATCAACTGCGCGCTCGACCCGCCCGGCAGATCCGTCCTTCCGATAGAGCCTGCGAACAGGCAATCGCCGACAAAGACTTTGCGCTCGCGCGGTTCAAACAAGACAACGTGGCCGGGCGTGTGACCCGGACAGTGCAGCACCTTAAACTCTAATTGCCCGATGCTGTACGTCTCACCGTCCTGCCAGTATCTCTCGATTGGCGGCGGGGCTTCGTAATCGAAGCCGTATCCCGACCACTGTTCGCGCGGAATGCCGAGCCAGCCGGGTTGTTGCTGAAGCCCCATGTAAATCGGCTCGTCCGCGCGGTGCAAGATAATCTCGGCCTGCGGCCTCTGCCGCTTCAAAGCCGCCACGCCCCCGACATGATCCATGTGCGCATGCGTCAGAGCGATGGCCTGCAACTCAAGCCCGTGTCCTTCCAGCGCCTCGACGATGCGCTCCGAATCCTCGCCCGGATCAATGCAGATAGCGCGCCTCGTCTCGGCGCAACCGACGACGCGCGTGTGCTGCTGAAACGCCGTCAAAATAATTTCTTCGATAATCATTTCGGTCATTGAACCCTTCTTTCAAAGGCAATAAAAATCATTGAGAACGCATCTAAAACAGTATAATCAGCCCTCAAGTTTTCTGCTATCAGAAGAGGTTTTAAACAATGGCGATGAGCGAGCGTGCGGCTAGTCTAGCCGAAGTTTTGGATGACATGACCGCCGAAGGCGCGGCGGAACTGACCGAGCATCTGGCCGGAACGCGCGACCTGCGCTGCTACGCCTGCGGGCATCGCTGCCTGATTCGTGAAGGCAAGCGCGGCATCTGCAAAGTGCGTTACAACGAAGAAGGTCGCCTGATGGTTCCCGCGAACTACGTCGCCGCGCTGGCCTGCGACCCGACGGAGAAGAAGCCCTTCTTTCACGTCATGCCCGGCTCCGACACGCTCACCTTCGGCATGCTCGGATGCGACCTCCACTGCGGCTACTGCCAAAATTGGTTGACATCGCAAGCCCTACGCGACGACGCGGCGGGAGTTGCGCCGAAGACTATGACGGCTGAAAGGCTGGTCTCGCTGGCACACGCTTACGGGGCGCGGATGGTCGGGTCGAGTTACAACGAGCCTCTGATTACGGCGGAGTGGGCGGTGGATGTCTTCAAGCGCGCGAAGCCGGAGGGGCTGAAAACAGCATTCATCTCAAACGGCAACGCGACGCCGCAAGTTTTGGACTATCTGCGCCCGTGGACGGACTGCTACAAGATTGATCTGAAATCAATGAGCGACCGCAACTATCGCCAGTTGGGCGGCGTCGTGGGCAATATCCTTGAGACTATCGAGATGGTTCACGAACGCGGCTTCTGGGAAGAGATCGTCACGCTGGTCATCCCGGGCTTCAACGACGCGGAGGACGAATTGAAGCGCGCCGCTGATTTTATCGTCAACGTCTCGCCCGACATTCCTTGGCACGTGACGGCGTTTCACAAAGACTACAACATGACCTCGAACGAGAACACGACCGCCGAACAGTTGATACGCACCTGCGAGACGGGGCGCGCGGCTGGCCTGCGCTACATCTACGCCGGAAATTTGCCGGGTCGTGTCGGACGCTGGGAGAACACCTACTGCCACGCGTGCGGAGAGTTGTTGATTGAACGCTACGGCTACATCATCAAACAGATGAAAGTCGGAGCAGACGGCGCATGCCCCTCGTGCTCGACAGTGATTCCGGGCGTGTGGTCTTGATGGAATTAAAGAAACAAGACCGCTCAGGGAAGTCAGCGTTTCGCAGGTTCAGTCTTGCGGTTGGCGCATCAGTTGTGCGCCCGCGCGTGTGCCGCGCATAAAGCGCAGACGCCAGGGCATGATGACCGACTCGAAGATTACGGCGCGCGAAATTTTCGATTGTCCTTCGCGGCGGTCAATAAATGTAATCGGAACTTCCTTCAGCCGTAAGCCCGCCTCGCTGATGCGATACATTGATTCGACGAGAAAGGCATAGCCTTCGGCGACGATCTGCCCGTCCAAGACCAGTTCCAGCGCGCGGCGGTTGTAGCAGCGAAAGCCGCTCGTCGAGTCTTTGCAACGAAGGCCGACAATCACGCCGACGTAACGATTGGCGAAGCGGCTCAGCAGACGGCGGCGCAGAGGCCAATTGCCGATGCCGCCGCCCGGACAATAGCGCGAGCCGACTACCACATCCGCCTGATAGCTTGCTTCAATCAACGCGGGAATTGATTTCGGGTCGTGTGAAAAATCGGCGTCCATCTGGACAAGGCGCGCGTAGCCTTCCGTGAGAGCCTTGCGATAGCCGTCCACGTAGCTGCGTCCCAGACCGCGCGCGCCCTCGCGGCGCAGGACGGAGAACTGAGGATTGTCCCTGAACAACTTTGCGGCGTAGTCAGCCGTGCCGTCGGGCGAATTGTCGTCGACGAGACAGACGTGAGCTTCCGGCACGGCCTTGAAAATCTCGCGCACAAGCGAAGGGACGTTCTCGCGTTCGTTATAAGTTGGAACGATGATTAATGTCTGGTTCGTGTTCATGTGTTCGTCTGCAAAGTGATGAAGAAATTTCTTCACTCGCTGTTCCGATATAAGTAGAGCGAATTACCGAAGACGGCCTCGGGCGTGCGCGCACGATACGGGGCGAAGAAGTCGCGTCTCTCTTCGTCGCTCAGCCACACGCCTTCGTCTGTTAGTTTAGAGATCACAGAGCCGTTGAAAAAGCTCGCGCCGATAGCCACGTAACGCGGCGCGTGCGCGGGCGGCGGGTCGCGCGGGTCAGGGACACCAACCGGCGCGATGTTGTAGATGTCGAGCATGCCCCAATTGAGCACCGCCACCGCCACCTGTCTCTCGCCGCGTGCGTGCAGGTACATTGCCATCTCACGGATGTCGTCGCCCCACTCGACGTTGGAATCTGAAAGGTAATACCAGTGCGGCGCGCCTGATGCAAGCTGATTCATGTAGGGCATGTAGTTCGGATAGGCGCGCGCGGCCTCAAAACTCATCCACACGAACGCGACCCCGACCGCCAGCGCCGCCGCCGTGCGCGCGCGGTTACTTCGCAGTAACCAGTCCAAAAACGCGCCGCCGAGGATGAAGAGAAAAGGGTAAGCCGGAAGAAAATAGCGCACGCCGATGTTGATCGAAGAGATGAGCATCAGCGCCGTGTAGAACCCGAGGGGAACGAGCAACAGTAGAAAAGTTCTCTCACGCTTTTTGTAAAAGCTCCACACCGCCCACGCGATTGAAGCGAGCGAGAGAAGCAGAAAGGGAAGCGTCGTCTTCAGGGCGAAGGCGACGGGAAAATAGTACCACCAGCCACGGTCGCTGAACTGTCCGAGCAGTCCGGCTTGATGTCCGCTGCGATTGTGTCCCAACTGCCACGCGATACCTTCGATGCAATCCGCCGGAATAATCCTCGGCAGCACCGTCTTGATTAGAGAGAGGACGTGCCCGGTAGCGCCAGCCTCCACGTCGCTCGAAAATCCCGCCCCGGCCAGAGAGAACTCCGCCAGCGGGTGAGTCTGAAAAAGATAGGCGGCGTTGATAACGACGATGGCGGTGAGCGCGGCGGCGGCGGCGTGTGCGGCAAAGCGCGCGCGCCGCTCGCCCATTTTGCGCGCCGTCAAAATAGACATCAAAGAGGTCATGACGAGTATGGGCGCGAGCACGACCATCGAGAATTTAGCGACGAGTGCGAGTGCGCTCACGGCTCCGACGTAGACGGCGCGACGGAGCGTCGGCGCGCGCAGGTAGTCGTAGAAGACGAAGCAGAAAAGCAGGAACGCGAAGGCCACCGGAATGTCTGTCTGCACGACGCGTCCGTGTGCGAGCACCGTCGGCTCGATGCTGAAAAGCGCGACCGAGAGGACGGCGGCGCGCGCTCCGAAAAGCCTCCGCGCATAGACGAAGATGAGCACGCCCAATCCGAGCGTCAGAGCGATCAAAGGCACGCGCGACCAGAAGGAGAGACGGTTTACCTGCTCGCGGTTCGCGCGCCAGAATTTCCAGTAGAGATTATTGTAATCGGTGTAGGCTTTCGACGCGGCCTCTTTCTCTGTGATGGGCGGAGCGATTGTCCCAATGAACAGGAGCGGTACGGCGGAGAGAACTTTGGCGAGCGGCGGGTGTTCGCCGATTGGCCGGAAGTTGTACGCCGCGAGATGGTAATACCCGGCGGGAATCAGCAGCGACTCGTCAATCGTGATGCTCTTGCGCGGGAGGACGGTCAGAAAGTTGACGGCCATCAGCAAGAGAATCGCGGCACAGAGCATTTCCGCCGGTCGGCGTCGCCACACACGCTTCGCCCCGGCGCGCGTTGATGTCTCGTCGTTATATTTCATCTAACAAGGATTGCGGCTTCGCCCGCGTCGCCGGAAGGCTTTCAAATCGCCGTCTCGCACGACGCGCGACGACGATTTGAGAACGGGCAGCATAAGATTTTTTCGTTGATACGTCCAATCAGCACAGCGCACCTCTAAAAACAGACGTAGCACCGAACGCCGCCGCTGCGCCTTTCTCAAGCCGTCGCGGAAGTGGCATACTGATAGTGTCTAACAAAACCGAAAAATTGTAGGGGCGCAGGCTCAGTCCCCGCCCGTGTTTTCCACAGCCGGAGCAATCTTCAATCGAACGCCGGGCAAGTGAGATTTGACCACCGCAGGACACGCAAGAGGGGGCATAGAGATTTTAAGATTCAGGATTTGAAATTTCAAATCTGAAATTTAAGATTTCAAATTTCAAATCTCCTCTGTGCCCCTTGCGTGTCCTGTATGTGCCTGCGGTGGCGAATCAGAGTTTCAATAAGCTCAACCGGAAATCACGCGAGAGTTTAACCAGCCATTCAACGGAGGTTTATCTTGAAATTATCAACACGCGTTTTGCTGTCCTTCCTGCTCGTCGGCGCGTTTAACTGTTCGGCGACTTTGGCGCAGAGGCCGCGCGCGTCGGGCAGTGCTCAGACGACGCGCGGGAGTTCGCTCGTCGAGCGCGTCGGAACGACCGGCATCGTGCAACTCGAAGCCGAAAGCTTCCGTCAGCTTTCGCCGCGCGAGCAGGCGTTGACCTATTATCTCTCGCAGGCGGCTATTGCCATTGACCCGATTGCTTACGATCAGATATCGCGCTTCGGCCTGAGACAAAAACGCATTCTCGAAGCCATCCTCGCGCACCCGAAGGGAATCCGCCCCGACACGCTCAAAAAGATTAACGACTACACGAAACTCTTCTGGGCGAATACGGGCAATCACAATTCTTATACGGCGCAAAAATTTCTCTCCGACTTCACCCCCACCGAACTCGAAGCGGCTGGCTTACAGGCCATTCGCAACGGCGCGCTCCTCGATACGCCCGAACAGTTTCGCAAAGAGTTGGGCGAGTTGCGCCAGTCTTTTTTCGACCCCGATTTTGAGCCGATGGCGACGGCCAAAAGTCCGCAGGGAAGTCTCGATATACTGCAAGCGAGCGCCAATAATTTCTACAGCGGCGTCGGCCTCGAAGACCTCAAAAACTTTCAGGAACGCTATCCCTTAAACTCGCGCGTCGTGAAAGTTGACGGGCGTCTCGTCGAGCAGGTCTATCGCGCGGGCACTGCCGATGGTAGCGTTGCGCCCGGACTCTACGCGGAGTATCTCAGCAAGGCCACAGGCTTTTTGCAGCAGGCGCGCGCATTCGCCGAACCCGGTCAACAGGAAGTCATAGACCATCTGATTCGTTACTACCAGACGGGCGAAGCGCGCGACTGGCTGGCCTTCGATGAAGCTTGGGTGCAGAACAACGTGAGGGTGGATTTCGTCAACGGCTTCGTCGAAGTCTACCGCGATGCGCGCGGCGCGAAAGGCAGCGCCGAATCAATCGTCACCATCACGGACGAGGCGCTCAACCGCCTGATGCTGAAGATTGCGGATAACGCGCAATACTTCGAGAATCGAGCGCCTTGGAAGGACGAGTATAAAAAGCAGGGCGTCAAGCCGCCGCTCGCCAAAGCCGTCGAGGCCGTGACGGAGACGGCGGACTTCGGCGTGACGACGGTCGGCTTCAATCTTCCGAACGAGAGCGAGATTCAAGAGCGGCACGGCACTAAAAGTTTTCTCGTCACGGGCGCATCGCGTGCCTTCGCGCACGCCACCGGCACACGCTCGCTCGAAGAGTTCGCCGCCTCGCCCGAAGAGCTTCGCATCATGAAGGCGCACGGCGAAGAGGCCGATAACTTGATGACGGCGCTCCACGAAATCATCGGTCACGGCTCAGGCAAACTCAACCCGCGCCTGACGCGCGAAGCCTCCTTTTATCTCAAGGAGTACTATTCGACTCTGGAGGAAGCGCGAGCCGATCTGATGGCGCTGTGGAATATTACAGACCCGCGCCTGCGCGAACTCGGTCTGGTCTCGCACGCGGATGTCGCCAAGGCGATGTATTACGCGGCGGCGCGCGTTGCGCTCACGCAGTTGCGCGGGATTCCGCGCGGCGACCAGATTGAGGAAGACCACCAGCGCAACCGTCAACTAATCGTCAACTACATCATGGACAAAACCGGCGCGATTCGCTTCACAAGGCGCGGCGGCAAGACCTATGTCGAAATCACCGACTTCGACAAGATGCACGAAGGCGTCGGGCTGCTGCTGGCCGAACTGATGCGAATCAAGGCCGAAGGTGACTACGACGCCATCAAAGCTTTGATTGATAAATACGGCGTCCACTTCGACACCGCTCTGCGCGACGAAGTTTTGGCGCGCTACAAAAAGCTGAATCTTCCGACCTATTGGGCGGGAATCAACCCGGAACTGACGCCGTCGTTCGCGCCGGATGGAAAACTCGCAAAGGTCAGCATCACTTACCCCCGCGACTACACGCGCCAGCGTCTCGCTTACGCCGCGATGTACGAACCGGGACTCGTCGCCGCCACAAATCAACCCGCTCAAAGACGAAAGCAACGCTAAGCGAGCAATGTTCAGTTGAGCGCAACATGCGACGATAAAGCCCCGGAGGGGCGGATACTCTTAGTTCCCAAATTGAAAGGGCGAAGCTTGAATGGCGCTTCGCCCTCTCTGTTTGTCAGCGTTTGCTGTGGATTAGAGGTCGTTGGGATTGCCGGGAGGCGCGGGCATGCGCCGGCGTATCGGTTGGCCGTTGAAGGGAGGCGTCTCTTTGATGGTGTAATCGCCCGGCACTTCAAAGAGCGAGTGAGCCGGTTCGTTGCGGTTGATATTGGTCAGGCGATAGATGGTTTCACCGTTGCGCGGGTCGCTGTGGCGCGTCATGACGACCGTCTGCAACTCTTTCGAGTACCAGCGCTCGGAGACGATGTTGATGGGCTGCTCGTTGCCGATAGCGCCCGCCGGAATCGTGAGCGTCGTGCGCTTGCCTTCGGCGGCGACGCCGAGCTCCGGCAAAACCTGCGTGCCGAGCGCTTCTTCCTTCGACTCGCCGGGTGAGCCGTTGTAATAGAAGGTATGGCCTGTATCTTCGTATCCGATGGGGCCGCCCGTGCTATAGGTGAAGGTGCTCACGCGCGACTTCGATTCGGTGGTCGAAGCGCCGGGAGTTTTCGACTGAGGGGGCGGCGCAGGCGCATCGGACGGTTTCAAGGCCGTCCTGAAGAAGAAGTTCATTTTGCGAGCCGTCTTGGTGCGCGGGTCGAGAATGTAGTTGACTCCGGCGACCGGGTCGTTGATGAAGAAGGTCTGCGGCGGATCGCCGTTGACGGCGTAGGGGCCGATTGAGCCGAGCGTCTGGTCGCGGCGCGTGCGGCCTTCGCTGTCGCGGTAGATGTTGGCTGTGTTCTTGCGGACGATGCGATTTCCGTCGGCGAGCGTCTGGGTCATCTCGGTGACGGCCTGCGCGGAGTAGGGCGCGCCCTTAACGGTCTTGCCCTCGAAGCTCATCTCGGTCGCAAGGAAAACCATCGTGTCGCCCTGCCCGCCGGTTACTTGTGTGAAGGTTGACGGCGGCGGCAGTGCGCCGGGGCCTTCCGTCCCTTGCACGATGACTTCGATCTGGCGTTTCTGTTCGACCTGCGCCGGACGGTCTGCGGCCTTCTTCTCTGTTTTGTCCTGAGCATAGACGCCGGAGCCTTGAGCCAGCAGCGCGAGCGCAAGCGTCGTGGCGCTCATCCAAAAATTCTTTCTCATAAAGTTTCCTTCTCTCCTTAGAAAATCATTGCTTTCAACATTAATTCTGATGCGGCTTGGCCGTCAGCGCACGAAGCGGATGGCGCGTGCGACTCCGTCCTCGCCCATCAGCACGTCGGCCTTAACGCGCTCTCCCGCCCGCTCGACGTTCATCGGCAGGCCGAACGAGACGAGAGCCGAGCGCGGCAACTCGACGCGCATAATCTGGCCGCCGTCCTCCGGCGAGAGATTGTTGCCGTGCGATAGCGGCATAAAGTCGGTCGTGATTTCGGCGACCGCTTGATTGGTCTGCTGAGCACTCGTCGCGGGGCGGTTCGTGTTGAGACTCGCCCGACTGTAGCGCGGCGAACGTTCGGCGTGCTCTGTTGCCATGCGCGGCGAATAGGACGAGGACGCAGGTTTCTCGGCGGCCACAATCAATCCCTCAGCATTCGCCACAGACGAAACTTGTGCTCCGATTCTCGGAGTTGCTTCGATGACCGTCGGCGCGAGCGGAGTCGCCAACAGGGCGGGCGAGGCGTCGGACTGCGCGACCGCCTGCCCTCTGTCAGTCCGTGTTTGATAGCGGCGGATTCCGGCAAAGCCGAAGACGATGAGCATTGAAGCTGCCGCCACCGCCGTTCCCGCCACCCAAGGCTGCGCGAGCAGACGCTTCGGCGTCAATCTCACGACGGGCGACGAACTCTCCGCCGAATTGTTGACGGCGATAATCGAACCCCGAGCGGCGGCGGCCTGCTGTGCGCGGAAGGCCGCGAGCAAAGCTGTCTCGACGCGCTGTGGAGCTTTGGTCGCGTGCGCCTCTGAAGTCAGCGAGCGCAAGCCCGCCGTGAGCGTGCGTTCGTCCGCGAGGCGCGCGGCGCAACGAGGGCAATCCTCCGTGTGCGCGTGTGCGCTCTCGTGCGTCGTCGCTTCCAACAGGCGGTCGTGCGCCAGTTCGTTAATGAGGCTCTCAAAAGTTTGGCAGTTCATGCAAAGCACCTCGCCGTGTTGAAGGTGTGCGAAGTCGCATCACCCGTATTCTGCACGCGCAGTTTTTCAATCAGCATCGCCCGCGCGCGATGCAGCCGCGAACGGATGGTTCCGACCGCACAACCGAGCGCGTCAGCCGCCTCCGCATAGCTCATCTCGTGCAACTCGCAGAGCACGACGACCTCGCGGTAATGAACGGGAAGCGCGAGCACCGCCGTCCGCACGCGCTCAATCATCTCGTTGCGCGTCAGGTCGCCGAGCGGGTCGTCGTGCGCGATGAGCCGCTCGTCTAAAAGATGCTCGCCCTCCGAGGTCTCTTCCTGTAGAGCGACGAAGGGGCGTTCGCGTTGAAAAGAGCGGAGCACGAGATTGCGCGCGATGCCGTAGAGAAAAGCCGCGAGCGAGCCGCGCGTCGAGTCGTAGTTGCACGCGTCGCGCATGAGCACCATGAAGACCTCTTGTGTAACATCCTCGGCCACTGCCTCTGACCCGCTCATCTGAAGGGCGAAGCGATAGACGCCCGCCTGCCTTCGACGATAGAGCATCGTGAATGCCTCTTCGTCTCCGGCTGACATGAGCCGCAACAGTTCCGTATCGCTGGGAGGGATGGAAGCTTTCATCTTAAGTTTTAAGTCTTCGGCCTGACGGGTTGCTCGAACGGCTGACAGTACTGATTCGCATGCGGGGGCGGAAAAGTTCCCGAAAGAGAAATTTTTTCCGTGCGCGGCAGGTCGAAAAGGAACTCACGCGCGCAGGAAGTTTCGACATGCGCCTGAGAGAAGCGCAAATTTTCAATACGGCGGGGCGGCTCCTGTTCTATAATCCGGCGTAAAACGACGCTCGATTTTGAAAGTTCAGTCGAAGAATTAAAGAACGAGTACGGGATGAAAGCGCATGTCAGTTGAATTAAATCAAAACTTGAAGACCATTCTCGTCGTCGAAGATTACGACGATACGCGCACGATGATACGCCGTTTTCTTGAGGTTAAGGGCTATCGAGTTCTGGAAGGGACGAACGGCGAAGAGGCGCTCGCCGTCGCCCTGCGCGACCGCCCTGATTTGATTTTGATGGATTTGCAAATGCCTATCCTCGACGGTTTCATGGCGACGCGCTTGATACGCGAGTTCGACTTCTTAAGCACGATTCCGGTCGTCGCCCTCACCGCGCACGAAACACGCGGCCTCGACTTTTGCAACAACGTGGACGAACTCGGCCTCGGTCACATCGAATACCTTAACAAACCCGTGGACTTCGACCAACTCGAAGAACTGCTGTGCCGCCTGCTGCGCGCAGCATTGGATGAGAAAGCGGAAGGCACAAGCCAGAAGGCGGCGGGTTGAACTTAGCGTCCTGCTTTCTTAGCGTCTCCGGCGCGAAACTTCTTTCTTCTTAAAACCAAAAAGTTTCGCGCCGGAGACGTTGGAAGCGCTAAGCAAGGAAAGCACCTGCGTCACACTCGATTGAAAACCGCTCCGACTGATTTTCATTGTCCGAGGCGCGGGGGCATGTCGGCGACGACGTAGGCCATCACGGCCATCGTCGCGACACAGAGGGCGAGGTTGTGCGGGTCTATCTTATCCATCGTGTCGGCCTCCGTGTGATGAATATCGAAGTAGTGCGAACCGTCTACGCTCAACCCCATGCCGGGGACTCCTTCTTTCATCATCGGGCCGATGTCGGCCTCGCCTCCATCCTCTAAGATGCGGTCGGATTTGATGCCGCGTAGCAGCGTCGCAATCTCTCTGATGGTCGCGCGTGCGAGCGGCGGAGCCTCTTTCGCAAGTGCGAATCCGTTGGGGCGTGAAACGCCGTTGTCGGATTCAATCGCCAGTAAGTGTTTCGCCAGTTCATTTTTGTGCGCGTCCCGGTAACCGTTGCCGCCGCGCAGCCCGTTCTCCTCGTTCGTAAACAGCACGACGCGAATCGTGCGGCGCGGGCGCAAATTCAAAACCTTCAAAAGCCTGACGGCCTCCCACGCGGCGATGCAGCCGCCGCCGTCGTCGGTCGAACCCGTCCCGACATCCCACGAATCGAGATGCCCGCCGACGACGACGACTTCCTCCGGCTGGTCGCGTCCCTTCAATTCCGCGATGACGTTAGCCGATTCGGCATCGGGCAAAAATTTAGCATCCATCCTGAGCCGCAATTGGATACGCTCGCCGCGCGCCTGCATTCTATCCAGCGTCTCCGCGCCTTCGATGGTCAGCGCGGCGGCGGGGATTTGGGGCTGGGCGTCGTCATAGCGGAGCGCGCCCGTGTGCGGCGTCTGCAAACTGACGGGGCCGACCGAACGGACGAGCGCGGCGACCGCTCCATACTTCGCGGCGCGCGATGCGCCTGAGCCGCGATACTGAACCGTCTCGCCGTAAGTGGTGAACGGCACGTTGTAGAGCACAATGCGACCGCGTACACGCTCGCCCAGAGACTCAAGCTCGTCAAAGCTATGCACAACAGTCACGTCCGCCGTGATGCCTTCGGGCGGCGTTCCCACGCTGTTGCCCAGACCGAGCATCGGCAACCGTCTCCGCACAGGCTCAAGCAGTTCCACGCCCTCCGCGCCGCGCACCCAATGCGGAACCAGCACCTTTTCCGCGCGCACGTTGTCGAGCCGGTCGCGCTTCATCTCACTCTGCGCCCAACGGATGGCTTCTTCGAGTTGCGCCGACCCGCTCAGACGATTCCCGATATGGTCGCTCAAATAAGCGAGGCGACGATAGGCCGTGTCATCCGTGAGCGCCGCGCCGATGATGCGCCCGGCTTCGTCTCGATACTGCTCGGCTTTGATTTGCGACGGCGGCAGAGGCGGCGCGACCGTCGGCGCGGGTTGTTGAGAGAGCGGAGAACCGATGACGACGATACTAATCAAAAACGCAGTGAAGAGACGTTGCACGTGTGATGCCTCCGAAAGAACGAATCAACTTTGAATTTAAAAGTTCGACGAATGGCGCGAGTCGCCTTCTTCCGTGCCGTAGAGGGGCGCATATTCCTCGTCCTCTTCGGCAGCCTTGAGGGCGCGCTTGAGTTCGCCGATGTCGCGTGAGACGACTTGAAATTCATCTTCATCGAACGACTCAGGCTCGGCGGCAAGTTGAAGCAGGCGCTCGGTGCGCCGCGCTGCCGCGTTCAGAGCGCGCACGCTCAGGCGTTCATCCTCGACCGCTTTGACGATCAGATCGCGCGCGGCGACGAAGTTCGACTCGTGCTCGCAGATGAGCACCATGTCGGAACCGGCCTCGATGGCGCGCAGAGAGGCTTCGGCAACCGAGAGCGTCTGCACGACCGCGCCCATCTCCATATCGTCTGTGATAACAAGGCCGTCGAACTTCAAGACCTGCCGCAGCAGGCGCAACACGACGTTGCCGCTAATCGTAGCGGGAAGCTGGTGCAGTCCTTCGAGCGTGGGAAGGTCGCTCGTGCGTTTGAACCATGCCTGCATAAATTCCGAGACGTCGGGGAACGCCGCGTGGCTGACCATCACCGAATGCAACCGCTCGCCCGGACGATGAAACATCAAGTCCATGAAGGGCACGAGATCGCGCTCGAAAATCTCTTCCCACGTGTGCACGACGATGGGCAGACGCCTATGCGAATCCACGCTTGAGCCGCCGAGACCCGGAAAGTGTTTGCCGCAGCCGACAATGCCGCTCGTCTGCATCCCGTCGAGATACGCGCCCGCCAGACGCGAGACCGTGCCCGCGTCGTTGCCGAAGGTGCGCCCGCGCAGACCGTTCTCCTGATTCCCTCCGCCGAGGTCGAGCACCGGCGCGAAGTTGATATTGAAGCCCATCAGCCGCAGAGCGCGCGCCGACAAAGACCCGAACTTGTGCGCCAGTTCCGTGCGCCCCGCATTGCGCACGGCTTTCGCCGAAGGCATCGGCTCGCAGATGGTGCGAAAGCGGTCAACGAGTCCGCCCTCCTGATCTATCCCGACGAGGACGCGGCCTCCCACGGCATCGCGTATCTGTGCGTTGAGCAGCGCAACCTGCGAAGGCGACTCGACATTGCGTCCGAACAGAATCACGCCGCCCGGCTGCACTTCGCCGAGAAGCTGCCGCCAACGCTTATCCAACTTTGTTACCGGAAGACCGATGAACAGAAGCCGCCCGGCCTTCCGCTCAAGAGTCTCTTCCGTCCCGCCGCTCCCAATTTTCAGTGACATAAAAAAAGCTCTATCAACTCTCCGGCACCGAGCCGCCCAACCGAAAACACCCACGACGAGCCGATGCACAAAACGTCGCGCCCGATGTTTATCAAACCTTTAAATGTTGCGGGAGAGTAACGCACCCGATTGTAACATCGCCATCGCCAAAGCAACTAAGAGCGTGCTCCGACGCGGACGCAAAGACGCCAAGAGGGAGGCAGCAGGTTTATCGCCCCCGCTTGCGACGGGAGATGCGATGCCCGCTTTGTTATAATGTCGAGGCGCATTCCGCTCCGCAACTTTATGAGTATTGTTCTCGAAGAGATAAGTCGCAGCCCCGCGCTGCTCGCCGCGCAGATTAAAAAGCGCGCGCGCGAGCTTGGCTTTCAGAAAGTCGGCATCGTGCGCGCAGAGCTTCTCGCGGACGAGCGCGTGCGTCTGGAAGAATGGCTGCGGCGCGGGCTGCATGCAGGGATGGCGTGGATGGCGCGCGACACCGAGCGGCGCACCCGCCCCGCGCAGTTGCTGGAAGGCGCGCGCTCGGTCGTCGTCGTCGCGCTCAACTACTACACGCCGCACGAGCACACGGAAGCGGAAGCGACCGGGAAAATCTCGCGCTACGCATGGGGCGACGACTATCACGATGTCGTCGGCGAACGGCTGCACGCGCTCCTCGCTTGGATTCGAGAGCAGTGCCCCGGAGCCGAAGGCAAGGCTTGCGTGGACGCGCAGCCGACGATGGATAAGGCTTGGGCTGTGCGCGCCGGTCTCGGCTGGATCGGCAAGCACTCGAACCTCATCACGCGCGAGTACGGTTCGTGGGTCTTCCTCGGCGAACTGTTCCTCAATCTTGAACTCTCGTACGACGAAGAGCGGAGCGAAGACCATTGCGGCACGTGCACGCTCTGTCTCGAAGCCTGTCCGACCGGAGCCATCGTCGAGCCTTACGTCGTTGATTCAGCCAAGTGCATCTCTTACGCGACCATCGAACTGCGCGCGCCGCAGTTGCCCGAAGAGGTCGCCGAGCATCTCGACGGCTGGCTCTACGGCTGCGATACATGTCAGGACGTATGTCCCTGGAATCGCTTTGAGCAACCGACCCTTGAGCCGCGCTTCGAGCCGCGCACGGACAGCGTGTCGGCTAGTCTCACAAAAATTCTCGAACTGACGCCCGATGCCTACGCCGCGCGCTTTCGTCGCAGCCCTCTCAAACGCGCCAAACTCACAGGGCTGCAACGCAACGCGCGTGCGCTGCTTGAAAGCAACGCTGTCAAAAATTCAGATAGTTGAGACCAACTTGCCGACTGAGGAGAAGAGATGAAACTCGTAAATTGTCTGCTGGCAGCCGTGCTGCTGTTCTTAAGTGTTCCACAAACAAGCGAGGCACAGAAGATGAAGAGCACATCGCCCGCTGCCCTGCGGCGTATGGCGGATGATTACTACAACTGGCACAACGAAAATTTTCCGGTCGCTTCGAGCGATTCGGGCTTGCACACTTGGGACGACCGTCTGACGGATTACTCGCTCGCCGCCATCACGACCCGCCGTCAGCACGTCAATAATCTGCTCGCACAGGTCAAAGCCATGAACACCGATTCTTGGAAGAAGGACGACCGCATTGACTGGCTTCTGTTTCGCTCGCAACTCGAAGCCCCTGCCTTCTTCAGCCGCGTCATGCAGTTCGAGCAGACCAATCCGCAAACCTACGTTGACGAATGCAGCAACGCCATCTTCTCGCTGCTCAAGAAAGAGTACGACACGCCGCGCCGCCGCGCGCTCGCGGCGACCGCGCGGCTTAAAGCGATGCCCGCGATGTTGGATGAAGGCAAACGAAATCTGACGCGCCCCGTCCGCCTCTACGCGCAACTCGCGATTGATTCCGCACGCTCCATTGACAGTCTCTTCAACGACAGTTTGATGACCATCGCGCGCGACCTCTCGCCCGCCGAAAGCAACGAACTGGTGACGGCGCGCGATGCCGCCATCCGCTCGCTCCACGCGTTTGCCGATTATCTCGAAAAGCGTCTCGGGCGGATGGTCGCCTTCTCGCCGATGGGCGAAGCTAATTACAATTACCTGTTGAAGAACGTCTACCTGTTGCCGCTCAATGCGCGGCAGGTCGAGATGCTCGGACAATCGGAACTGGCGCGTTATCGCGCGCTCGAATCGCTGCTCCCAGACCCCTCGCTCGCCGACCCCAATCCGCAGCGCGCCGCTAACATTCCGCGCGATCAGGAAGCCTTCCTCAAAGCCTACGAGTCGCGCCAGACCGAGATGATTGATTTCCTGAAACGCAATCAACTGTTAACGCTGCCCCCTTATCTCGGCACGTTCTACATTCGCCAACTGCCGGAAGCTTTTAAGCCGACCAGTCCCGGCGGCTTTATGAACCCGCCCGGCGTCTACGACAAAGATTCGAGCGGCTTCTATTTCATCCCGACCTACAACCCGCAGAGCCGCAACTTTTATATTCGCGCCGCCATCGAAGACCCGCGCCCTATCCTCGGTCACGAAGGCATCCCCGGACACTTTCTGCAACTCTCCATCGCCAACCAACTGAAGGACGAAATCCGACGCCAACACGGCGACGGCATCATCATTGAAGGCTGGGCGCTCTACACCGAAGAGATGCTCATGCGAACCGGACTCTACCCCGTCAACTCCGCCTCGCAGGGACAAATTTTGCGCCTCTCTCGCTATCGTTCCGCGCGCATCGGCGTTGACGTTAATCTCCATACAGGCAAGTGGACGTTCGAGGAGGCTGTCAAATATTTCATGGAAGCCGGAGGCTTAGACCGTGAAGCCGCAGAGGGCGAGGCCGCCGGAGCCGCCTCTTCGCCCACCCAGAAAATCACCTACATCGTCGGCAAATGGCAGATCATGCGTCTCCTCGGCAAGTACCGCGACCGCAAGGGCAAGGATTTTCGTCTCGGCGAATTTCACGACGACCTGCTCAAACAGGGCAGCCTCCCGCTTTCCGTCGTCGAATGGATACTGCTCGACGACCCTGCGGCGCTTCACGAAGCCCTCCACTGAAATTGGCGCGCGCGGGCTGACTGCTTTGCTCGCCCGAGTCGAGCAGCGTATGATGATGATTAACAAACTCGCTGCCGACAGCTTTCAATAAAGAACAGAAATAGTGGACACAGCTTTACTCAAAGATTCATACGGGCGTCCGATACGCGACCTGCGCGTATCGGTGACGGATAGGTGTAATTTCAGGTGCTTCTATTGCCTGCCGCATGGCGAGCCGCCCGCCGCGCCGAAAGAGCAGATGCTCTCGTATGAAGAGATCGAATGCGCGACCGCCATCTTCGTCTCGCTCGGCATCGAGAAGGTGCGACTCACGGGCGGCGAGCCGATGCTCAGGCGCGACATCGAAACGCTCGTCTCGAAGCTGGCGCGTATCGAGGGACTCGACGATCTGGCGCTGACGACGAACGGTTACAATCTGGCGGAGCGCGCCGCCGGATTAAAAGCGGCGGGACTCCAACGCATCACGGTCAGCATTGATAGTCTGAAGCGCGATGTCTTCAAGAGGATGACGGGCGTGGATGCGCTCGACCGCGTTATCGAAGGCATTCGCGCCGCCCGGCGCGTCGGGTTAGCGCCTGTTAAAATCAACGCCGTGATTGTGCGCGGGCACAATGAAGAGGAGGTCGCGGATATGGCGGCCTTCGCGCGCGAGCACGGCGTCTCGATGCGCTTCATCGAGTTCATGCCGCTGGATTCGGGGCATGAATGGTCGCACGAGATGGTCGTGTCGGGAGCGGAGATTCGCGCGGCGATCAACGAGCGGTTTCTGCTCGTCGCCAAGCGCACGGAGCGCGGTTCGGAGACGGCCACGCGTTATCGTTTCGCCGACGGCGCGCCCGGCGAGATCGGCATCATCGCGCCCGTCACAGAACCCTTCTGCGGCGCGTGCTCGCGCATTCGTCTGACGGCGGACGGGCAAATTCGCACCTGCCTGTTCTCCAAAGTCGAGCACTCTCTACGCGATGTCATTCGTAGCGGCGCGCCGCGCGCCGAAGTTGTTGATTACATCCGCAGCGTCGTCTTGAAGAAAGAGCCGCGCCATTACATTAACGATGACATCTTTGAGCAGCCCGCGCGGACGATGAGCTTGATTGGCGGATAAATGAGATTCACGCGTGAGGTAGTTGGGATGAGCACCAAGACTGAAGCCACCATTGAAGACCTTTACAAAGTTAAAGGCAAGGCCGAACTCGCCAATGGAGAGATTGTGCTGATGTCACCAACCGGAGGTCAGCTTAATTACGCTGCACTTGAAATAACCTTTTCTCTGCGTGAATATGCGCGCCGCACAAAAACAGGTCATGCCGTCGGCGACAACGCCGCTTTCACTGTCAATTTACCGCGCCGTAAATCATTTAGTCCTGACGCCGCTTTTTATGCGGGCGAGATCACGATGAAGTTTTTCGAGGGCGTGCCGGTCTTCGCCGTCGAGGTGCGGAGTGAGGGTGACTACGGCCCGAAGGCTGAGAGGGAGATAGCATCGAAGCGGGCTGAATATTTCGCGGCAGGGACGCAGGTCGTGTGGGACGTTGATTTGTTGAGCGAGACGGTCGTGCGCGTCTATCGGGCAAGCGACACCGAGCGCCCGCAGGTTTATCGCCGGGGTGAAGTCGCCGAGGCCGAGCCTGCTGTGCCGGGTTGGCGAATGCCGGTTGATGAGTTGTTTGTCGAATAGATAAACAAGAGCGCCGCGCCGCCAGTCACAATTTTTTGATAAGCAGAAAAGTTAACGGGGGAGCTTCGGGCTGGAAACGAGGCTGAGAGTCACCGATGCGGGTGAGACCCTTTGAACCTGATACGGTTAATACCGTCGAAGGGAGGCAAGCGAAGACCGTTCCATGCCTTCCGCGCGTGGAACGGTTTCTCATTCAGGCCGGTTCTCGTTGAACGGGTCACAAGAAAGCGAGCAAGTTTGATGAGCAACACAGAAGAGAAAAGCGAGCGGCAAAGCGGCGAAGTGCAGCTTCCGAACTCGCGCCGAGTTTATATCGAAGGCGAGACGCAGCAGGTGCGCGTCCCCTTTCGTGAAATCAGCTTGCAGCCGACGCGGCAGTTCGATGGGCGCGTCGAGGAGAACGAGGCCGTGCGCGTCTACGACACGAGCGGCGCGTGGGGCGACCCCTCGGTGCGCTGCGACGTGCGCGACGGGCTTCCGGTACTCAGGCGCGAGTGGATTATCGCGCGCGGTGATACGCAAGAGTATGAGGGGCGCGAAGTCTTGCCGCAGGACGACGGGTATCTGACGGAAGGCGCGGCGGAATTTGCGAAGAATCGAAACAAGGGACGGCTCGAACCTTTTCCGGGCCTCCGACGTGCGCCGCTTCGCGCGCGCCCCGGGCAATGCGTGACGCAGATGCACTATGCCAAGCGAGGCATCATCACACCGGAGATGGAGTTCGTCGCGATTCGCGAGAATATGGGGCGCAAGGCGGCACACGACGCGACAAGCGATGACCGCAGTTCTCTCCAACATCAACATCGCGGCGAGAGTTTCGGGGCGGCGATTCCGTCTTACGTCACGCCCGAATTTGTGCGCGATGAAGTGGCGCGCGGTCGCGCCATCATTCCGGCTAACATCAATCATCCTGAATCCGAGCCGATGATTATTGGCCGCAACTTTCTCGTTAAGATTAATGCCAACATCGGCAATTCAGCGGTCGCTTCTTCCATCGAAGAAGAGGTCGAGAAAATGCGCTGGTCAACCCGTTGGGGCGCAGACACCGTGATGGATTTATCCACGGGCAAGAACATTCACACGACGCGCGAATGGATTCTCCGCAATTCGCCCGTGCCCATCGGCACTGTGCCGATTTATCAGGCGTTGGAAAAGGTCGGAGGCAAGGCGGAGGAACTGACTTGGGAAATCTATCGTGACACGCTCACAGAGCAGGCCGAGCAGGGCGTTGATTATTTCACGATTCACGCGGGCGTGCGCCTGCCTTACATTCCTCTGACGGCGCGGCGCACGACCGGCATCGTCTCGCGCGGCGGCTCCATCATGGCGAAGTGGTGTCTGGCGCATCACGAGGAGAGTTTTCTCTACACGCGCTTCCGTGAAATCTGCGAAATCATGCGCGCCTATGATGTCTCTTTCTCTTTAGGCGATGGGCTGCGTCCCGGCTCCATCGCCGACGCCAACGACGCCGCACAGTTCGCTGAACTCGATACGCTCGGAGAGTTGACAAAGGTCGCTTGGGAGTTGGACTGTCAGGTGATGATCGAAGGCCCCGGCCATGTCCCGATGCATCTCGTCAAAGAGAACATGACCAAGCAGCTTGAGACGTGCGACGAAGCTCCGTTCTACACGCTGGGGCCTCTGACGACAGACATCGCGCCGGGCTACGACCACATCACCTCGGCTATCGGCGCGGCGATGATCGGCTGGTTCGGCACGGCCATGCTCTGCTACGTGACGCCGAAAGAACACCTCGGACTCCCAGATAAGCAGGACGTGAAAGACGGCGTGATTGCCTACAAGATTGCGGCGCACGCGGCAGACCTCGCCAAAGGTCATCCCGGCGCGCAACTCAGAGACAACGCCCTCTCGAAAGCGCGCTTCGAGTTTCGCTGGGAAGACCAGTTCAACCTCTCGCTCGACCCGGAAGTTGCACGCGAATACCACGACGAGACGCTGCCGCAGGAGGGCGCGAAACTCGCGCACTTCTGCTCCATGTGCGGCCCGCATTTCTGCTCGATGAAAATCACGCAGGACGTGCGCGAGTACGCGGCGCAGAAGGAACTGGACGAGCAGTTGGCGCTCCAAGAAGGCATGCGCGAAAAGGCGGCGGAGTTCGTCGCCTCCGGCGCGGAGATTTACCGGGGCAACCTCCCCGAAGGCGCAACGCGCGAGCACTGATCCGGTTGTCCGGCGCGAAGGACGACAGAGTGAGAAGGCGTCAATGTTACAACTCAAAATTGACCCCTCCCCACTTTTCTGTGTGTGCGCTTCAACCTTCCCTGATTTAACAAGCCGGTCTTCAAGCAATCGTTAGCTGACGAAACGCTTCGCGTAGGTGGAGGGCGATGCTCGCCATCGGGACGCCGTAGCGGTGATAGTCGAAAGACGAGATGAGGGCGAGGCCGAGGACGGCGGAAGTGAGAAAGATTTCGTCGGCGTCGCCGAGGTCGCCGAGGTCGTAGACGCCCTCGACGACCGGGATTGACATCTCTGCGGCGAGTTCGACGACGCGTGCGCGTGTCGTCCCGGCGAGCGCGCCGGTCGAGAGCGCAGGCGTGTGGAGCGTGCTGTTCTTGACCCAAAAGATGTTGGCGAGCGTCGCCGAAACGACCTCACCGCGCTCGTTCATCCGCACCGCTTCATCGAAATCGCGCCCTCGCGCTTCCTCCCATGAAAGAATCCGTTCGAGAAAGTTGATGCTCTTGATTCCGGCGAGCGGCGAGAGCGTGTTCGTGCGATAGGGCGAGACGGTGAGCGCCAGCCCTTCGTCGGGGAAAGGCCGCGCCGCGCCCGTCGTTATCAGCAGATCGGTCGTGAGGCCGTCCGCGCTCTCCATCTTCCACAGGCCGCGCACGGCGCGCGCCAGCATCGTAATCCGCGCCCGCCCGCGCTCGACCTTGTTGACGGCAAGAAGACGCGCAAGCGCGGCTCGCACCGTCGCCTCATCGAATCCGCCCGCATCAACTCCGGCGCGCGCGGCGTGATCGCACAGGCGTGTCCAGTGTTCGCGCCAGAGGAAGGGCTGGCCTTGATAGATGGCGAGCGTCGTGAAGACGCCGCGCCCGTGCAGCGTCGCGGAGGTGTTGGCGGGCAAGCGCGCCTTCGACGCATCGAGCATTCGGTTGTTGAGGATGACGCGGTGGTGCATTCGAGCATGAGCCTCTCTTCTGCACTTTCAGTTCGAGCGTGCGGAGTTATTGATCTTCACCGCCGCAGACACCGCAGGATACGGCTGGGCACAGAGAAAAGAACTTTGCCTGCTTCACGCCAAGACGCAAAGCCGCGAAGCAGAATTTCAGATTTCAAGATTTGGAATTTCAAATCCTTACATCTTCTCTGTGCATCGTCCGTGTGCCTGCGGTGGTGAATCTTTGCGGCATGAGATTGTAAGACCGCTCTCAAGAAGTTGAACTCACTCGCCTGCGGCGACCATAACTTCCGCTTGCAACTTTTCGCCGAGCGAAGTGCGCCACTGTGTTTCGAGTTCGCGGATGTCGAGCGCGATGCGCTCCTGTGTGTTGACGGCGATACGAAGCCTGCGCTCGTGCGTCGTGCGCCCGATGATTTGCAATGGGCAGTTCATGCGCGCGGCAATCTCTTCGACGCGCGTGCGCGCCGCTTCGTCGAAGCTGACGATGATGCGCGACGGCGTCTCGCCGAAAAGTTCGGCGGTTGGCGTGAGCGCGCTTGTCATGTTGACCTCCGCGCCTCTGGCCTGTCGTGTGAGCGTCGAGAAACACGACTCGGCGAGCGCGACGGCGAGGCCGCCGTCGGAACAATCATGCGCCGAGGCGAGCAAGCCTTCCTCTGCGGCGCGGAGGGCTGCCGATTGCACTGCGCGCTCGCGTTCGAGGTCGAGGCGCGGCACGGTCGCTCCGTCTCTCCGCATTTCTTCGACACTGCGGCCTTGAATCGTCGCCGCGTATTCGCTAACCGAGAGGTCTCCGCCCGTCTCGCCGAGCAGTGCGATGATGTGGAGTGCCTGTTTGAATCCGGGCTGGACGATGCGGCGCACGTCTTCGATGAGGCCGACCATGCCGATCACCGGGGTCGGATAAATGCCGCGCCCTTCCGTCTCGTTGTAGAAGGAGACGTTGCCGGAGACGACCGGCGTCTCAAAGGCGCGGCAAGCCTCCGCCATACCGTCAATTACTTCCGAGAAAGCCCACATCACTTCCGGTCGCTCCGGCGAAGCGAAGTTCAGGCAATTCGTGATGGCGATGGGGCGCGCGCCGACGCAGACAACATTGCGCGCCGCTTCGGCAACAATCAACTTCGCGCCCTCGCGCGGGTTCACCGCGCAGTAACGACCGTTACCGTCGAGACACATCGCCAGTGCGCGGCGCGTCTCCTTAATACGCACAACCGCCGCATCCGCGCCCGGCAGCACCGCCGTGTTCGTCCGTACCATATGATCGTATTGGCGATAGACCCATTCTTTGGACGCGATGTTCGGCGCAGAGAGCAGACGCCGCAGCGATTCGTTGTCATCCTCGCTCGCGTCGGAAACAACTGTGCTCGGCGCTTCGAGAACTTGATCGAGTTCCTCCGCATTCACGATCGAAGCATTGAGCGTCTCGCTCAGCGACGCGCTGTCCGATGCCGCAACAATATGCGAAGGGGATTCAGCACTATCTTCTTCCGCCTTCCGCCTTCGGCTATCCGCCATGCTTTTCATCGGTCGCTCGTAGAGGGGAGCTTCGTCGGTCAAAAACTTGCTCGGAATCTCCGCCAGCCGCTCGCCTCGATGTTTGACGACGACGTTGCCGGTGTCCGTGACCTGCCCGATGACGACGGCATCCAAATCCCATTTCTTGAAGATGTCCACGACTTGCCGCTCGCGCCCTCGATGCGCGACGATCAGCATGCGCTCCTGCGATTCCGAGAGCATGATTTCGTAAGCCGTCATGTTCTGCTCGCGTTGCGGCACGAGCGTCAGGTCTAATTCGATGCCGGTTCCGGCGCGCGCCGCCATCTCGCATGAAGAGGATGTCAGACCCGCCGCGCCCATGTCCTGAATGCCTGCGACCGCGCCGCTCCGCATCGCTTCGAGGCAGGCTTCGAGCAGCAGTTTTTCAAGGAACGGGTCGCCGACCTGCACGGTCGGGCGTTTCTCCAGAGCTTCTCTGTCAAACTCCGCAGAGGCCATCGTCGCGCCGTGAATGCCGTCTCTGCCGGTCTTCGCGCCGACGTAGAGGACTGGATTCCCGACGCCTGTGGCCTTGCCGAAAAATATTTGGTCGTGCCTGACGAGTCCGAGCGCGAAGGCGTTGACGAGCGGATTCTGTGCGTAGGTATCCTCGAACGCGACTTCGCCGCCGATGGTCGGGACGCCGAACGCGTTTCCGTAATGCGCGATACCGGCGACGACTCCCGCGAGCAGAGAGCGATTGCGCCGCCCGTGGCGCTCGTCGTCAAGTGTGCCGAAGCGTAAGGAGTTCATCGCCGCGACGGGACGCGCGCCCATCGTGAAGATGTCGCGCAGGATGCCGCCGACGCCGGTCGCCGCCCCCTGAAACGGCTCGATGAATGAAGGATGATTGTGCGATTCGACCTTAAAGGCCGCGCACCAGCCCTCGCCCAAATCCACTACTCCGGCGTTTTCTCCCGGCGGCACGATGACGCGCTCGCCCGCTGTCGGCAATCTCTTCAAATGGATGCGCGAAGACTTATACGAACAGTGCTCCGACCACATCACCGAGAAGATACCGAGTTCGACAAACGACGGCTCGCGCCCCATCAATTCACGGATGCGCGCGTATTCTTCGCCCGTCAGATTGTGCGCCGCGATAACGTCAGGTGTGAATGAATCCATAAGTTGAAGTGGCGAGTGACAAGTTAAAGACAGCTTCGCTCTCATCACTTATCACTGAAAACTAAAAACTAAAAACTGTTCCCGGTTTTGCTCGTCACTCAGTTACTTGTCATTCATCACTGCTTTTAACCGCGTGCGAAGTTCTTCGGCGTTGATGCGACCCTTGTGGCTGAAGACGAGTTTGCCGTTGCGGTCGTAGAGAAAGGTTGCGGGCAGTTCGCCGCGCCAGCTTCTATCCACGCCGATGATGGCCGTCTCAGGATCGTCGGCATTCAGGAGAAAGGCGGGCATACGCGTCGCGCGCATCTCGCGCAGGAATTGCGGGACGCCGGACGCAATCTCCGAGATGTCGTCGAGCGAGACGGTGATGAACTCAAGACCGCGCGGGTGAAATTCCTTGTCGACGCGGACGAGATCGGGAAACTCTTTGCGACACGGCTCGCACCACGTCGCCCAAAAGTTGACGAGGAGCGGGCGGGGTTGCGTGGGCAAAGGCTCCAAAAGTTGGGCGAGCCGCGCTTCCTTGATTTCCTCGACAATTAGCTTGCCAACGCGCGCGCCGTTTCCAGCCGTCGCGTCTTCGGACGTGGGCGTAGGTGTCGCAGCAGCTTGCGTCGCCGCGCCTGACGTGCGGCGCGGCTTCTTCGTCCTCTGGCGCGTACCGCGCGTTTGTCGCCGCGCGGCGCTCGCGCCGGAGTTGTTGTCGGGCGATGACGCAACCGCCGCTGCCGGAAGGGCGAGCGGCAGTAGCATTATCATGACGAGTGAGAATGTGCGCAGAGTTGCGGCGATAGTGTTAATGCGTTTCATATCGGCCTAAAGAGAAAGTTGTTGTTTAAGAGGCGCGCTTAATCGAGCAACCGAAGGCCAGCCCTTCGTTTTTGACGACGGGTCGGCCTGCAAGCGCCGCTTCCAGAGCGTCGCGCAAATCGTCGGAGGTGACGGCGCTCGCATCGCGCGCGTTATCAATGCGCCCGCGATAGACGAGCTTATTGTTGGCGTCGAGAAAATAGGCTTCCGGCGTGACGCGCGCGCCGAGGCGGTCGGCAATCTTATTGCCAGTGTCCTTGAGAATCGTGAACGTTAGATTCTTCTCCGCCGCGTGCTGCTTGACCGCTTGCGCCGTCTCGGTCGCGTTTGAATTGATGCCGACGACGTTGATGCCGCGCGCCTTGTAATCGCGCGCCAGTTTCTCCATCCGTTCATTATAAGCATTCGAGACTGGGCATTGGACGGAGATGAAAATCAGCACCGTGCCCTTCGCCCCCTTGAGCGACGAGAGGGCGCTCGTCTGTCCGGACATATCCGGCAACTTAAAATCTTCAAGCGTCTCGCCGATGCGGACGCCGCTTGTCTCGTCGGGCACGCCGCCCGCGACGCGCATCGTCGCAAACACCTGAGCACTCAACGTCACAACGAGGAGGAAAGAGATGCCGTAGATTTTTTTCATGGCGAACGAGCAATCTCCTTTTCGGGGAATCCGACTTCAACTCTCTCTGGGAAGAAGAACGAAGATTATCAGCACAGACCGATAAGTTCAAAGTTCAAATTTTAAAGCCCAAATTTTAAAGCCTAAAGTTCAAGGCTCAAGGAAGTTGTTGGCAAAGTCCCGACGGGACATCAAGAGCCTACTTAACTTTGAACTTTGAACTTTGAACTCTCTTTTGAACTCTTTTGAGCGTGAAGCGCCAGAGCATGCGGTTTTCCGTTTGGTCGAAGCGGTGCGAGGCTTCGGTGACTCGCCAGAAGCCCATGTGCTGCCAGCGCCCGACGGCGATTTTGTTGAAGAGCGGGACGGCGCGGCCTGTTTCGATGGCGGCGAGCAGAGCGCGATTGCCGGGCGAGAGATGTTGGTCGCCGTGGCGTCCCTCGCCCGTGTAGAAAATCGTCTCGCCCGACGCGTCCGCCGACACGTCCGGGTAACAGGGATTGATGCGCCCGAAGTCCGTCAGAAGTGAGATGAGTCGGCCGCCGCGTTGATAGACGCCGTTGCGGATGCGGTGCGTGCGGTTGACCTCCGCCCATGAGAGAATTTCTGCGGACACAGGCGCAGGCATCGGCGCATCTTTCGCGCGGCGCGAACGTGGTGACCTTTTGATTATCATGCGAGTCGGAATTGAAAATTGCGACGGAAGAACGAACCCTTCAGGCATGCGCGGCGAGCGTGGCAGCGAGCGAACGGAAGAGGTCGCGCCCGTCGGACGAGCCGAGGAGGTCTTCGCAGGCGCGCTCCGGGTGGGGCATTAGTCCGAGCACGTTGCGCTCGCGCGAGCAGATTCCGGCAATCGAAGCGCGCGAGCCGTTCGGATTGGCGGCATCCGTAATTTGGCCTTCGATGTCCGAATAGCGAAAGACGATGCGATCTTCACTCTCAAGTTCCGAGAGCGTCCGAGCGTCGCAGACGTAGTTGCCTTCGGCGTGCGCGATGGGAAGACGCAGGACAGCGCCTCGCTTGAGTTCGCTCGTGAAAGGCGTCTCGGAAGTTTCGACGCGCACGTGGATGTGCTCGCAGATGAAATGCAAATCGCGGTTGCGGATGAGCGCGCCGGGCAAAAGTCCCGCCTCGCAGAGAATTTGAAAACCGTTGCAGATGCCCAAGACCAGCCGCCCGCGCGCGGCAAACTCTTTGACCGACGAGATGACCGGCGAAAAACTGGCGAGCGCGCCCGCACGCAGGTAGTCGCCGTAAGAGAAGCCGCCGGGGATAATCACCGCATCGTAGGCAGAGAGGTCTGTGTCGCGATGCCAGATGAAATCCACAGGCTGACCGACATGCTTCGAGATCACGTGATAGGCATCGTGATCGCAGTTGGAGCCGGGGAAAACAATAACGCCGAATTTCACTTATTCAATCTCCACGCGATAATCTTCAATCACAGGATTCGAGAGCACATCTTTCGCCATCCGCTCGATTGACGCTCGCGCTGCCTCTTGGTCGACTGCCTCGTCTAGAGCAATCTCGAAATACTTGCCCTGCCGCACGTCGGCAATCCCGCCGTAGCCGAGCAACTCGACCGAATGCTGAATCGCTTTCCCTTGCGGGTCAAGCACACCCTGCTTCAACGTCACATAAACTTTTGCTTTCACGATTTGACTATCTCCATTCAGAGACTAAAAACCAGTTGCGGCGAAGAGCTATGCTTTATCCAGTTCTTCCTGAAAACTCTCGGCCTGTTCACGCCCGGCAACTTCTTCCGCTCCGAAGACGCGCGCAAAAATGGCGTCAACATTTCTCAGATAATGCTCAATCGAAAACGAGTTCTCTACTTCCGCACGCGAGAGGTGCGCGAGGATGTCGGCATCCTCCAGCACGCGTGCGCGAAAGTCGCCGCCCTCCGTCCAAGTCTTCATGGCGTTACGCTGCACCCATTCATAGGCCGCTTCGCGCGTCGCGCCCGCTTGCGTCAGCGCGAGCAGCAGTTGACCGCTGAAGACGAGTCCGCGCGTCGCCTGCAAGTTCTCCCACATCCGTTGCGGGTAGACGACGAGACCATCAAGCAAAGAAGCGACTTTCGCCAGCATGTAGTCGAGCGCAACGGAAGAATCCGGCAGGACGACGCGCTCGGCTGAAGAGTGCGAGATGTCGCGTTCGTGCCAGAGCGCGTTGGATTCAAAGCCGACGACGGCGTTGCCGCGAAGTAGGCGCGCCATGCCGCAGATGCGCTCCGAAAGAATCGGATTGCGTTTGTGCGGCATCGCCGACGAACCCTTCTGTCCCGCACGGAAACGCTCTTCGGCCTCGCGTACTTCCGTGCGCTGCCAGTGGCGAACTTGCAACGCAAACTTTTCCAGCGAAGAGGCGATGATGGCGAGCGTCGAGAGATATTCGGCGTGCGCGTCGCGCTGGATGATTTGCGTCGAGATGGGCGCTGCCCGCAGACCGAGACGCGCGCAAACCCTCTCTTCAACCACGGGGTCGAGATGCGCAAACGCGCCGACCGCCCCGCTGATTTTCCCCACCGCGACCACCGCGCGCGCGCTATCGAGTCGCGCGCGATTGCGCCGCATCTCGTCGTACCAGAGCGCGAAGACGAGACCAAAAGATGTCGGCTCGGCGTGGACGCCGTGCGTGCGCCCGATCTGCGGCGTGTGCTTGAACTCGAAGGCACGCCGCTTCAAGACTTCGAGCAGCGCGTCAATCTTCTCTCCGAGCAGGTCGCACGAGTCGCGCAAGACGAGCGCGAGCGCCGTATCAACGACATCCGAAGAAGTTAGCCCGTAATGGACGAAGCGCGCTGCCTCGCCGATTGATTCGGCGAGCGCGGTCGTAAAAGCGATCACGTCATGGTCGGTCGTCCGCTCAATCTCGTTGATGCGCTCGACCGTGAACGAGGCGCGCGCCCGTATCTCTTCGACGGCCTCGCGCGGAATCGTCCCCATCTCGGCGTGGACTTCGCAGACGGCGATTTCCACGTCGAGCCACTTCTGAAACTTGTTCTGCTCTGACCAGAGCGCGCCCATCACGGGCAGGGTGTAACGTGAAATCATAGTTCAAAGGTAAAATTCAAAGTTTAAAGTCCAAAAATTGAAAAAGCGTCCTGATAACTTTGAACTTTAAACTTATTTCAGCGCATCCGAGCTTATCGAGTAACCGGCGAGGAGCCAGCGTCCCTCGCGCTCGACGAGTTGGAATGTTTCCATCGCCGTGCCGCGCTCGAAAGTCGTCTGGTAAGTGACGACGAGCGTGTGCGTGGAAGTTGCGGCTCCCCTACTCCCGCCGCCGTTCGACTCCGAACCAGAATGCATGGCGCGGCTGCTGACCTTGCCGAGCCGCGCCCGCGCTTGCTCCAAAATCTTCTTGTTCTCTTCGGTGCTGACGCTCTTGCGCCATTCTTCGGCGGCCTCCGCGTAAATCTTTTCGTCGCGCCCGGCGGCGATGTCTTCCGACACGCCATCAATCGTCGCCTGCGCTTCCGACGGAATCGCTCGCCGCTCATCAACGCTGCAACCAACAAGCAAAAGAGCGAAAGTTAAAAGGCAAAAGTTAAGAGAGAGCGACCTGCGCTCTTTCATCTTCACTTGTGCCTCCGGCCTTTCGACTTTCGCCTTCATCTTTATAGCTCAATCCAGCCGGTCGGTTCTTTGGGCGAAGAGAGCGTGATTTTGGTCGTCGTACGAAAGAGCATTCCGCGCTCTTCAATCGCGACTTCCGCCGACAGCTTGGCGACATACGGATTGTTGGCGCGTTGCGAAAGATGCGCGAGCACGACGTGTTCGGCTGCGCCGTCGAAATCATCTCTCAGCCAGACGGCTACGTCCTCGTTCGAGAGATGGCCTGTGCGCGACAGGATGCGCTGCTTGAGTTCCCAAGGATACACGTCGCACGCCTTGAGCATGTCGCGGCTGTGATTCGATTCGATAACTATCGCTGCACAGCCTCGCAGTCGTTCGGTAATCAGCGTCGTGATGTGACCGAAGTCCATCAGCGTCGCAACGCGGACGCCGTCGTGCTGCGCGATGAAACCGAAATTATCTACGGCGTCGTGCGGAATCGTGAACGGGTGAAAATCAATCTCGCCGATGCGAAAATCGCTACTTGACGAAATTTCCTCCGTCCGCTCGCGTAACGCGTCGGCGCGTTTGCGCGGCTCGTCGGAGATGGAACTACCGTGCGCCCGCTCGCGGATGTAAGCATCGCGCGTCTCGCCCGAAATATAGACCGGACATTGCAGGCTCTTCAGAAGCACGCGCAATCCGCCGGCATGATCTCCATGCTCGTGCGTGATGATAACGCCGTCGAGGCGCGCGACATCCTCGCCCACCAGCGCGAGCCGCCGCGCCGTCTCCTTCGCGCTCATCCCTGCATCAACGAGCACACGCGTCTCGCCCGCGCAAATCAGCACGGCATTGCCCGTCGAACCGCTACCGAGTACTGTGAGCCTCATATCAAACGATGAACGATGAACGCCGCAACGATGAACTAAGAAAACAAAAACTGGCGGATGAAAGATAACTGTCTTGCTGTTCATCGTTCATCGTTGCGGCGTTCATTGTTTCATTCATATTTCCAGACGCGCGCGATCAACTTTAAAGCCGTTGAGGTCGCCGAGGGCGGCGAGGGCGAGCGTGTCGGTCTCGAAATAGGTGCGCGCGATGTGCTGCATCTCTTCGGGCGTGACGGCCTCAATGCGGCGGATGATTTCGTCGGGCGGAAACCATGTCCCATGCGTAATCTCCTGCCGCGCGAGCGTGCCCGCGCGTGCGCTCGTGGATTCGAGTCCGAGCAGAATCGAAGCGATTGATTGATCTTTGACGAGCCGCAATTCTTCCTCGCTGGCCGGTTCGCGCAAGACGCTGCGGAGTTCGGCGAGCGAAAGGTCGAGCACTTCGTCCAACTGTTCGGGCGAAGTGCCCGCGTAGATTTGGAAGACGCCCGCATCCGTGAAATGGCTCGCCGCCGCGCCGACCGAATAGGCCAATCCGCGCTCTTCGCGCACAGACTGCCAGAGGCGGCTCGACGTTCCCCCGCCGATGATGGAGCCGAGCAAGGAGGCCGCGTAACGCTCAGGGCTGCGCGCCGAAGGCCACGGCGCGGCGAGAATCAGGTGCGCCTGTTCAAGCTCTTTTTTGCGTTGAATCAAAATCGGCGCGGCATGTGCGGGCGGCTCCGAGTCGCCTTCCGTCTGCGCGCCGTCGCCCATCTCTCTCTGTGCGTCTCCGTCAAAGACGCGCGCAGCCAGTTCGACCAACTCTTCGTGCCGGACGTTTCCGGCGGCGGCGATAACGAGATTGCGAGGCGCGTAGGCGTCAGCATGAAAGCGCGCCGTGCGCTCGCGTGTGAAGGAAGAGACGGTGTCCGGAGTGCCTTCGATGGGACGACCCAGAGAGTGTCCGGGGAAATAGGCGGCGACGAAGAGTTCGGCTAACAGCTCGTCGGGCGTATCTTCGACCATCTTCATCTCTTCGATGATGACTTTCTGCTCGCGTTCCAGATCCCCCGCATCGAAGCGCGGGCGCACCAGCATGTCGGCTAACAGGTCGAAGGCCAGCGGGAGCGCAGTATCTACGACCTTGAGGGCGAAGCCGGTCATCTCGTGGGAAGTGTAGGCGTCGAAATTGCCGCCCAGACGATCGGACTCAATCGCGATGTCGAGCGCCGTGCGGCGAAGGCTGCCTTTAAAGACGGCGTGCTCGATGAAGTGGCAGATGCCGTTCATCTCCGCCGATTCGTGGCGCGAACCGCGCCTGACCCAGATACCAATCGTCGCAGAGCGCAAAGATGGCATGTGTTCGGTCAGAACGGTCAGGCCGTTGGGAAGTCTGGTGGTTTGAATTTGGTCTGTCATTACCTCTGAAAAAACTTTGGATGAAAATAGGATTGGCGCAGGAAGCGTTTTTTTTTGCAGCACCTTGCATCCTAACACGCAGCGAAACAGGCGGGCAAACCTGATGCCGCAGAACGGGCATCTGAACGGCATTCGGAGCATGGGCGGCTTGACACCCCTCGCGTATTTGGCGGAAAATGCCCTCTTCGCTCAAGCGGGTTGACCAAACGTCTCCTTGGTCAACTGAAAAAGCGTCTTGGTCGGAAGCATCGCGCTTCAACCTCGCCCGGACGCCGCCGAAGATAAGTTGACAACGAAGGGTCGCTTGAGTGCGCCGCGTGTGGGGTTGATTTTCCGAAGGGGTCGCCCGAAACTTAGGACGCGTGCGTGCCGGAGGTTCTACTTCCATGATAAAAATTTGTTGGCGCGTGAGCCTGATGCTGCTCGTCGCGTTTGTGCTGTCGGAAGCCACGTCGCCGCTGGCTCTGGCCGTTGGTGCGACGCCGACGGGACGCCGGAGCAGCCTCGGTACGATTACCGGCTCGGTGCGCGACAGCCGCGGCAATCCTTTGGCGGGCGCGCTCGTCACGCTGCTGCGTGACGGGGCTGAGGAGGTCGTCAAGCAGACGCGCAGCGCTGCCGACGGTAGTTTCGTGACGCGCGTCGCTCCCGGTCGCTATCTGCTGCGCGCCATTGCAGACGGTTTCAACTCGGTCAGTTTCTCTTCCGTCCAGATCAACGCCGCCAGCGAAGTGGTCTATCGCTTCAATCTCGAACCCGCAGGACAGGGGCGCACCACCGCCGAACGTCGCCCCGACCGTAAAGACCCGAAATTCCTGCTCCGCACACAAAACAGACGCCGTTCTATCTTCCAGATTGACGAAGAATCGGATTCGTCCGTCGAGGCGGCGATTGCTGCCGACGAATCGGGGACAGCGGAAGAGTGCCGCGCTGAAAATGCGGGGACGAATGAGTGGGCGGCAGCGACGCGACATGCGCCGAAGGGCGTCGTTGAAACTTTCGTCGCTTCTTCAGCCAATCCGCGCGTGGGCAATTATGGCGGCGTTAATTTCGCCGTGGCGACGCCGGTCAATAAAAGATTCGATCTGATTTTCGCAGGTCAACTCGGCGCATTCGACCGCCTTGAGACAACAGCGCGCGTACGCGTTTATGAACACCACCGCGTCAGCGCGACCGTCGGCGGCGCACGCTTCGACACGAGCGCGCAGGCTTTAACGGTGGGCGCGTCGCAGACGTTCGACGAGAGGCTCGGTCAGGTTTCAGTCCGCGCCGTTGATGAATGGATTGTGCGCGACGGTATCGTCGTCGTGCTTGGTCTCGATTATTCGCGCTTCGTCGGCGCGGGCAATGCGGATTCGCTGACGCCGCGCATCGGCGTGCAATTCGATGCCAACGCACGCACGCGTGTGCGTGCGGCGTATGCGCCGGGGACGGACGCGACGACCGAGGTGCACAGCGTCGAAGTGACGGAGGGCGACCCGGTGCTCTTCAAGGAGCAGCGTGGAGAGACGGTCGCGTTTGTTGACGGGCGTGCCGTGATGGAGCGGAGCAGCCGTCTGGAGTTCGGACTTGAGCGCCTTCTGGGCGACAATTCGAGCATTGAGGCGACAGCGTTTTTTGATACCGTCAATGGTCGCGGCGTCGGCCTTTTGAGCACACCGCTCGCGGCTCTCTCGGACGAAAACGAAGCGGCGCTTCTCAGCATTGCGAATCAACAGGGCGGGGCGCGCGGTCTTCGCGTCGTCTACACGCGGCGCATCAGCCAACGCCTGAAAGCCTCCGCCGGGTATTCTTTCGGAACCGGGCAGCAACTCTCCTCGGAGGGCATCACGAATCCCGAACAGGTTTTTCAGGACACCTTTTTCCAGACCGCCGCCGCGCAGGTTGATGCGGATGTTTTAGAAGGCACGCGCGTCCGCACCGTTCTGCGTTTCTCGCCGCGCGCCGCCGTCTTTGCCATTGATCCTTTCGCCGGACGCTTCGCCGTCTACGATCCCAGCTTGAGCATTCTCATCACACAGGAGTTGCCGACCTTCGGCTTGCCACTGCGCGCAGAAGCCGTGCTCGACGCGCGCAACCTGCTCGACGCGCAGGCGGGCGTCGAAGACGGCGAGACAAACGTGACGCTCGGCGCGTGGCGGCGCACGGTGCGCGGCGGCATCTCCGTCCGCTTCTGATGGCTTGAATCTTCGCTCTTGAAATTGAAATAGGGGTGTATATCTCGGAGGATTTCCCCGCGCAGCTTCCTCAAATATTAGAGGCTGGTATGCGCGGGGCTTTTCCGTCAGCGGACAATTTTCTCCGAATTTTTGGAGAGGCATACAAAAACTTGAATCAAGGGGAAGCGGCGGACATCCGGCCTGATTTTCGGCGCACTGCCGTGAGGGCGACGTAAACCTTGCGCTCAGCGCGTGATGCGTGCCGGACGACGCGGTTTGAGAGGAAAGCTGATCGTACGGTCTCCATGCTGAAAAAGCTGGAATAGGGCTTGCTTTATCTTATTGGTTTGATTTTCGTGCGAAAAGCCGTGCTGGTTTTGCGATAGCTCTTAAAAGTTTAACCATCGTTCCAGAGAGAGAAAGATGAAAAGTTCTGTGCTGTCAACGAGAGCGTGGGTGCTGCTGATTTCAGCAGCCTTGCTCGTTGCTGCCGGAACGCTCAATTTCGCGCAACGGCTGACGCACACGCCGCCAGCGACCGACGGCGTCCAGTGGGAGCAGACGCCGGAAGGTATCATCGCTGAGTCAGTCGACCCGAACTCGGCAGCCGGGCGCAAAGGCGTCTTCGGCATCATGCCGGGCGACCGCCTGCACGCCATCAGCCTCGATGACGAGACGGATCAGCAGGTCGAACTAATCTCCGATATTGCGGTCTACCTCGAAGAGTCGAAACAGACAGGCCACCTCCGCTACCTGATTGAACGCCCGTCCTACCCGGAAGACTTGCGTTTCTACCATGTCTCTCTCGACAACATCGGGGTCATTCAGAACTGGACGGCGCGCGACCTCTACATCAATTTCATCGGCATCATCTATCTGCTCGTCGGCCTCTTCGTCTTCTTCAAGCAGGGCGTTCGCGCGCCCTTCGTACCTCATTTTACGACGCTCTGCCTGGTCGCTTTCGTCTTCCATTTTTACAAGCCCTACGGCGCATACGAGGATTTAGACCTCGCCATCGCGTTTCTCGACGACGCCGCGCTCGCTCTGTTTGCGCCGCTCTTCGTACACTTCTGCGCGATTTATCCGGTTCGCTACCAGCTTTCAAAGAAGCACCCGCGCAGCGTCGTGCTGCTCTATGTTCCGGCGACGATTCTGATTGGGCTGACGGCCTTCTTCTATTTTCTCCCGTCGCTGCGCGCGAGCCTTCCGCTGCCGGTCTTCGATCTCCTGTTTGCGTTCTACGAGCGGTTCCGTCTGAGCTTCAGCGAATGGCAGTGGCGTGCGGAATTCGCGTGCCTATCGGTGGCGTTGATTGCCGGAGCGTTTCTTTTGGTGCGCCGCTTTGTGAAGAGCGAACAGGCGGTCGTCAGGCAGCAGTTGAAGTGGGTGGTGTGGGGTTCGGCCTTAGCCATCACGCCGTTCACGCTACTCTATTCCGTCGGCTATCTGTTCGGCGGAAGCACGACCAGCCTCTTCTTTAGCGAAGCGACGGCACGTTGGTTGACGGACGCGGCCATCTTGCCGCTCGTGCTGATTCCGCTCACTTTCGGCAACTCGGTCGTGCGCTATCGCCTGATGGATGTGGACATGGTCGTGCGCCGCACGGCGGTCTATGCGCTGACGACGCTCGCCATCTCTCTGATGATCGGTTCGGTCGTCTATGTCGCGGGGTTGTATGCGTTCGGCGGCGAGGTGATTACGCCGGGCCTCGTGACAATGCGCGTGATTGTCGCCGTCGTCGCCATGGCCGTGATTGTCATGACCGCCGCGCCGCTCAAGAATTTTCTGCAAGAGCGGACGGAGCGATTCTTTTACGGCGAGCGTTATGACCTGCGTCACGGGCTGTTGGATTTCGGTCGCACGCTCTCGGCGACGACCGCGCTTGAACCGCTGCTCGACGCGCTGGTTGGACGCTTGCAGCAGGTCTTGGGCGTCGAGCGCATCGCCATCTTCATCGAAGACGGGCGTGCCGCCTCTGGCTATCGCGTCGCGCGCTCCGTCGGCCTTTCGAGTGAGGTCATCGTCCCGCAGGATTTCCGCGAGATGATTAGAACGCGCTCGGCTGAGAGCGGCATCGTGCGCGCAGACGATCTCGATCTCGCGCCGGAGGCGAGCGGGTTTGTTCGCCGCGCGCTTCATTATTATGTTCCGTGCGTCGTGCGTGGGAGGATGGTCGCCGTCATCGGTCTGGGACGCTCGACGGGCGGCGCGCTGCTTTCGTCCGAAGACCTTGAGATTTTGCGTACCGTCTCCGGCTACGTCGCCGTGGCGATTGAGAACAGCCTGCTCTATCAGGAGCAGAAGGAGCGCGCCGCAGAGCTTGAACTGCTCAAGGAGTTCAACGAGTCAATCGTCGAATCAATCAACGTCGGCCTGCTCGCCGTCGACCCCGAAGGCCGTGTCACGGGCTGCAACACGGCGCTCGAAGAGATGCTCGGCGCACAACGCGACGAAGCCATCGGACAGCACGTGCAAGACCTCTTCGCGGAGGACTTCGCCGACACACTCCAACAGGTTTTAGGAAACAACGGTTGGGAACTGACCGAACTGCGCCGCATCTATAAACTCCACACGGCGACGCGCGACAATCGCCCGCTCATTTTGAACGTCGCGCTCGCGCCCCTGAAACGCGCCGACTCGTCAGTGCACACGGGCGCGCTCGTCGTCGTTGAGGATGTCACGTCGCGCGTGCGGCTCGAAGAGCAGTTCCAGCAGCGCGAGAAGCTTTCGTCTATCGGCCAGTTGGCGGCGGGCGTCGCACATGAAATCAACACGCCTCTGACGGGCGTCTCCTCCTATACGCAGATGCTTCTCGGCATGCTGCCTGAAGCCGACCCGAAACACGCGCTGCTGCAAAAGATTCGGCGTCAGACCGACCGCGCTTCCGGCATCGTCAGCAACCTTTTGAACTTCTCGCGCACGGGCGGGGCGAGCGAGTTCACGGAAGTTGATGTCAACCGCGTGCTCGAAGACACGCTTCAACTTCTTGAGCCGCAGTTGCGCCACAGCCACGTCGAACTGGTGCGCGAATATTTGGACGACCTGCCCCGCGCTTACGGCAACGCCGGTAAACTTCAACAGGTCTTTACCAACCTGCTGCTCAATGCGCGCGATGCCATCCCCGACAGCGGGCGCGTCATCTTGCGGACGGCGAGCGACGAAGAGGGCGAAGTCTTAATTGAGGTCTGCGACACGGGGATCGGCATCGCGCCCGAAAACATCGCGCGCATCTACGACCCGTTCTTTACGACGAAGGGCGTCGGGCGCGGCACAGGGCTTGGACTCGCCGTCTCTTACGGCATCGTGCAGGAGCATTCAGGCCATATTTCGGTCGAGAGCGCGCCGGGCAGAGGCACGAAGTTTCGCGTCTCTCTGCCGAGCGTCCACGCGCGCGCGCGCCTGCAAGCGGCGAGCGACTGAGCGCGCATTTAAATTTCAGATTTGAAATCTTTAATCTTCTGCTCTGTGCCCCTTTGTGCGCTCTGCGTCTGCGGTGTCGAACTGCTCCGTTTTGCCGCCCGCGCTTCATTTCTCTCAGCGCTGCTTTTAACTTTCGCCTCCGCCTCTGCCCTTCATTTATCGGCGCAACAACTGAAGAACTCAAGAGCCGAATCCGAACAGGACGAGACCATCAGAGTCGACTCCGATTTGGTCAGCTTGAGCGTCCGCGTCTCAGACGAGCAGCACCGGCCTGTGAGGAATTTGCGGCGCGAGGATTTTCGCGTCTCCGAGGACGGCACGCCGCAGACCATCTCCTTTTTTTCGACGGAGGAATCGCCGATCAGCTACGGCCTCGTCGTCTGCTACTCAGGCGTCGGGCGCGAACAGTTTGGAGAGGTCATCGCGGCGGGCAAGACCGTCATCGAGGGCAATCGTCCCGGCGACGAAACTTTCATCGCGCGCTTTATGAGCAACGAGCGCGCGCAGATTCAATGGAACTTCACGTCAGACCAAAAAGCTCTCGCCGCCGCGCTCGACGCGCTCTATACCGGAGACGCGCCGCGCACGCTCGTTGATGCCGTCTATCTCTCAGTCGAACACGTCGCGCAGAGTGGGATGGATGATAGTAATGAGACGCGCCGCCGCTTGCGCCACCGCGCGCTCGTCCTCATCACCGACGGCGAAGACCGCCATAGCTTCTACAAACAGGAGCAGCTTTTCGCGCTGCTCAGAAAAGAGGACGTGCAGGTTTACGTCGTCGGCTTCGTCGGCGAGTTGAAAGGCGGGCACAACTTTGTCCGGCAGCAGTCGAAGCGCGCGCAGGCCGTCACGCTGCTCAACCGTCTGGCGTCGGAGACGGGCGGGCGAGCCTTCTATCCAAACTCGCCGCGCGACCTGCCCCTGATTGCCGGAGAGATTGCACGCGACCTCCGCACGCAATACATCATCGGCTACAGCCCGACGAACCGTGAGCACGACGGCTCATTTCGCACGCTCAACGTCGCGGTCGCCGATGCCACGCCCAACGGCGGCAAAAGAATCGTCACTGCACGCTCCGGCTACACCGCGCCGAAATAAAGTCTGAAGTCTAAAGCTGAAGGTCTATTTGCTTTTCATCACTGCGGTGTTAATCTCGCACCCGTTCTGCATCAAATTTTGGCAAGCGGGTCTCTTAAATCAATGACAAAGAGTGGGCGTGGGCGCTTGGTAAGCGAACGAAAAGCAGCTTGCTTGTTCGCACTGGTGTTGGTATGCGCGGCGGCGGGCGGCGGCTCTTCCACGGCGCTCAGTGCGAGCGGCGGAGCGCAGAGGCAAGGCCGCAGGCTCGACATCGGTCTGCGTTCGTTTACACCGCGCGCGAGCGGTCGCCTGACTATCGAGCCGGACGCGAGCGGTGGGCGGGCGCGACTGACTGCGCTCAACCTTCCAGACCCGCAGACGCTCTCGCGTGCGGCGCGCACCTACGTCGTATGGGCGAGCAGCGAAGGCCGTTTCACACGTCTCGGCGAACTCCGGCGCGACGAGCGCGGCAACGGCGGGCTGGCTTTTATGCACCCGGTAGAGTTCGAGCAATACACGCTGCTGGTGACAGCCGAGATGAGCGGCGAACCGGAGCGTCCCGTGGGCGCTCCCGTGCTCTCGACGCGCGCGGGCGAAGCGCACGCCGTCTATGCTCTGACGACAGAAGCGCCGGACACTGCAAGCTCGGTTCGCAATAATAGCGGCGCTTCGATGCCGATAACCAAAACAGAGCACAGTGCCCGTCGTGCCGCCGCACCCCGGCACAACGGCCCGGACTTTTACACGGAAGTTAACGACGCGCTCGATGCACACGGCGGCGGTCGTGCGCTCCTGCTCGACAGCGAATCCATCGCGTCGCACGCCCGCGCGCACGCACGCGTGACGGCGCATACCGGCAGCGGTTACGTGCGCATCAACTTTAGCGGCGTGCCGCTGCCCGCCAAGATTGGCGCGGATATCTACGTGATGTGGGCGGTCGTGCCCGACGGGCGCATCGTCTACATGGGCAGCCTTCCCGCGTCGCAAGCGATTAACTACGCGGACACCTACGTGCGTGTCGCCGGGTTCGACACCGACGACTTCGAGTTGCTAGTCACGGCGGAGATGAGCCGCCCCGTCTTCACGCCTTCAAATCGCCGCTCTCTCTCGACGCGTAAAATCAGACCGACCGTCAAATAGAGAAGGGCCGAACTTCACACATACAAGGATTATCCTTCGGGCAACGTTTGCAATTCGTCTCAACTGGAGGTGATTTATATGAAGCAATTTATCCGTTGCATTCCCGTCCTTGCCTGCTGTCTCCTGTTGTGCCCGCTCGTTTTTGTCGCCGCGCCCTCCACCGGCAATACTTCAAAGACACAGCAGCAGCAACCATTCAAACCCGCGTGCCCGGAACATTGACCCCGGCAACAGTCCCGTCCGCATCTCCGTCTAGGAAATGCATCCGGTCTATGCTTTCGAGGTTTGCACAAGCAGCGGTCTCTCCGTCTGCACGCCCACGAACAACGCAGCGTGGAAGCCCTTCGATCAATGGATGCGCGCAAAGAAGTCTGACGCGCACGACTCCAACCCGCTGCCGTCCGAATGGCTGGCGAGCGCGCTGAATTTTTAAACAGCTTCTTCTTACGTTTCCCCGCGCATTCGGACAACCGCCTCAACTCGTATACAATCAGAGTCCAGAGACTTTCGGACTTTTGATTTAACTTATGGCGAAAAAGGGTTCAGTGCTCGTCGTCGACGACGAGGAGATAATGCGTGATGTGTTGGAAACGCTGTTGTCTGCCGAAGGCTACCGCGTTGATCTGGCGCGCACGGGCGAGGAAGGCGTCGAAGCTTACGGGCGGCGCGCGTATGATATCGTGCTGCTCGACGTTTCGATGCCGGGCATGGGCGGCCTGCGCGCGCTCGAAGAACTTTTGAAGGCCGACCCCGAAGCCGTCGTCGTGATGATTACGGCCTACGCGACCTACGACACCGCCATCGGCGCGTGGGAGCGCGGTGCGTTCAACTGTATCCGCAAGCCTTTTCAGAACGAGCAGGTCACGGCGACGGTCGCGGCAGGCATCAAGAGGCGGCGCAAAGAAGAGGAACGGCAGACCTTGCGGCGCGCGATGGTCAGGAGCGTCGAGCGCGGCGCAATCGTCGGGCGCGCAGAGAAGATGCACTCCATCTTTCAACTTGTAGATCAGGTCGCGCCCGCGCGCTCGACCGTCCTGATCACGGGCGAATCCGGAACAGGCAAAGAATTGATTGCGCGCGCCATCCACGAACAGAGCCAGCGCGCCTCAAAGCCCATCGTCACCGTCAACTCTTCAAACATTCCTTCGGAACTTTTAGAGTCTGAACTGTTCGGACACACGCGCGGCGCGTTTACCGGCGCGCATGCGGCGAAGAAAGGCTACTTCGAGGTCGCCGACGGAGGCTCAATCTTCCTCGACGAGATTGGAGATTTGCCGTTTGAGACGCAGGCGCGCTTGCTGCGCGTGATACAGGAGAAAGAGTTCACGCCGCTCGGCGATACCGTCCCGCGCAAGGTTGACGTGCGGATTATTGCCGCCACCAACATTGATTTGAAAGAGGCTGTGCGGCAGGGACAGTTCCGCGAAGACCTCTATTATCGTCTCGCCGTCGTGCCGATTGAACTGCCCCCTCTGCGCGAGAGGCGCGAAGACATCCTTCTGCTCGCGCAGCATTTTATCCGCAAGTATAACGAAGAGAACGTGCGCGAAGTCTCCGAACAACTTGCGCCCGAAGTGCTCGCGCTGCTCGAAGCCTACACTTGGCCGGGCAACGTGCGCGAACTTGAGAACGTCATCGAGCGCGCCGTCGTCATCGCGCCCGGCAATGAAATCACACGCCAGTGTTTGCCGACCGACATCTCCGAGCCGGAGAAAGCCTTCGGCGCGGGCGCGAGGGTCTCCGGCGCGGCGACGAATGTTGACATCGCGCGCGGCGTCAACTTTTATGACGAAGTGCGCCGCTTTGAAATTGATCTCATCCGCCGCGCGCTCGAACAGACGGGCGGTCATCAATCGCGCGCCTCTCGCCTGCTCGGCATGAACGCCACCACGCTCAACTCGAAAATCAAGACCTACAACATTCAACTGCGTTCATAGCGTCTTTCGCTTTAATGGCCGCCGAAAATAAATGAGAGCAGTAATAGTTGGTTCGTCCCGTCCCTTTCAGGGCTGATGATGAGTTTCTTCATTAGAACTTATGTCGAACGCAAATTAAGCTAGGACATGGAAAACACCCTCGAACCCATCGAGCAAATAACTGATGCGGAGGCGCGGTTCGAGCGCGCGCGCCGTGTGGCGGGATTTATCCTCGCGCCGGTCGTCTTCGCGTTGCTGTTAGTATTGCCGCTGCCCGCGTTGAAGCCGGAAGCGCACAGGCTGGCGGCGGTGATGGCGGCGGTCGTCGTGATGTGGATTTCGGAAGCACTGCCGTTGCCCGTGACGGCTTTAATCGGCGCGTCGCTGTGTGTCGTGCTGCGCGTCGCTCCGGCGAAGGATGTCTTCGCGCCGTTCGCAGACCCGCTGATGTTTCTCTTCATCGGCTCGTTCATTCTGGCGCGGGCGATTTTCCTGCATCGTCTCGACCGCCGTCTCGCCTTCGGCGTGCTCTCGCTGAAATGGGTCGGCGCAAGGCCGGGAAGAATCCTCGTCGCTTTCGGCGCGGTGACGGCCTTCATCTCGGCGTGGATTTCCAACACGGCGACGACCGCGATGATGTTCGCTATCGGCATGGCGATTCTCGCCTTCCTCTTCGATAACGAAAAACAGGGCGGAAGCAAGATCAATCGTCGCTACGCGACGGGGCTGATGTTGATGACTTCGTTTGCGGCCTCCATCGGCGGACTGGCGACGCCGATAGGCACGCCGCCCAACGTCATTGGCCTCGGCTTCATCCGGCAGTTGTTGGGGATCGAATTCTCTTTCTTCAAATGGACGATGATCGGCGCGCCCGTCGTCATCGTTCTCTTTCTGTGGCTCGCTTTTTATCTCAACCGGCTGTGCCGCGCGGGCGTCAGCGAGATTGAAGGCAGCCGCGAGATGCTCCAACGCGAGCGCGACCGGCTCGGCAGTTGGACGCGCGGGCAAAAGTCAACGCTTCTCGCTTTCCTCGTGACGGTGGCGCTGTGGATTGTGCCGGGGCTAATCGCGCTCGTCGCGGGCGACCAGAGCGCAATCTACAAATCAATCAACCAGAGCGTGCCGGAGGCAGTCGCGGCGGTCGTCGGCGCGGGGCTTCTCTTCCTGCTCCCGGGAAGCCTTGAGGGCGAGCGCGCGATTACTTGGGACGAGGCGGTGAAAATTGACTGGGGCGTTGTGCTGCTCTACGGCGGCGGCTTTGCGCTCGGCGTGCTTTCGTTTCAGACCGGGCTAGCCGAAGCCGTCGGGCGCAGCATGACCGGGATGCTCCCCGTTAACGGAGGTCTCGGACTGCTGTTCGCTTCGACCGTCGTCGCGGTCGTAGTTTCCGAAGCGACCTCGAACACGGCCTCGGCGAACATGGTTGTGCCGGTCGTCATCGCGATTGCAAAAGCGCAGGGCGCAGACGCGCTTGAGCCTGCGCTTGGCGCGACGATGGGCGCAAGCCTCGGTTTCATGCTGCCCGTCTCGACGCCCTGCAACGCGATTGTTTATGGCTCCGGCTACGTCCCACTGCATCGCATGATTCGCTACGGCATTCTGCTCGACATCGTCGGCGTCTTTGTCATCGTCGCGCTCGTTCACCTCTTCGTGCCGTTCCTTCGTTAACTTACGCGGAAGGACTCGGAAACTGATACCTCTCTTTCTTCTTTGCGCCTTGGCGTCTTTGCGCGAAACAAATTTTCACGCAAAGACGCAAAGAAAAACACACTTGGAAAACGGCTGATGGAAAGCATCGTATTTTTAGACTGCGACACGCTCAACGCGGAGGTGCGCCGCCCCGTGTTCGCGCACGCGTGGCGGGAGTACGGAGAGACCACCGCCGCGCAGGTGGTCGAGCGGCTCGGCGGTGCGACGATTGCCATCACGAACAAAGTTCCCTTGCATCGAAACGCCCTCGCAGAGTTGCCGCATCTGAAGTTAATCGCCGTCGCGGCGACCGGCGTGGACATTATTGACCTGAGCTATGCACGCGAGCGCGGGATAGCCGTCTCGAACGTGCGCGGTTACGCGCGGACGACCGTGCCGGAGCATGTGCTGATGTTAATGCTCGCGCTCAGCCGCAATCTCGTCAGTTACCGTACAGACCTGCGGCGCGGGGAGTGGGAGCGCGCGCCGCACTTCGCTCTGCTCAAACATCCGGTGCGTGATTTGAATGGGCGCACGCTGGGGATTATCGGCTACGGCGCGCTCGGTCATGCGGTCGAAATGCTGGCGCGAGCTTTCGGCATGGAGGTGGTTATCGCGGAGCACAGGGGCGCGGTCGGGGTGCGAGAGGGACGCACGCCCTTCATCGAAGTCCTGCGCCAAAGCGACATCATCACGCTGCACGCGCCGCTGACGGAAGAGACGCGCGGGCTAATCGGCAGGGCGGAGTTACGCGAGATGAAGCGCGAAGCGTTATTGATTAATTGCGCGCGAGGCGGAATGGTGAATGAAGAGGCGCTGGTTGAAGCCTTACAGGCGGGCGTGATTGCGGGCGCGGGCGTGGATGTTTTGACGAGCGAGCCGCCGCGCGAAGGCAATCCGCTGCTCGATACCGAACTGCCGAACTTAATCGTCACGCCGCACATCGCATGGGCGAGCCTCAAAGCGATGCAGACGCTCGCCGATCAACTCATTGACAACATCGAAGCCTTCGTGCGCGGCGAGTCTCAAAACTTGGTGACAAAAACCGTGAGGAGTGACGAGTGACGAGCAAAACCGAAAACAGTTCTCGGTAATCAGTTTTCAGTAATAGCCCAGCGATTTAGTGAGTCCCGTAGAGGACGACTGAACAAGAGTGATGCTGTTCAGTCGTCCCTCCGGGACTGAGGTGCACACGGACTTTCGCAAGAGGTCTAATAAGTGATGAGAGCGAAGCTGTCTTTAACTCGTCACTTGCCACTCGTCACTGCTTTTACTCCGTGTGTTCGGCGGTGTAGAGACGAAGGATTTCCTGACCCTGACGCGAGCGCGGGTCAATCGTGCGGAGGTGCTTGCGTCCCTGCATCTCCCAGATAGCCGTCACCTGCCCGTCCTTTTCGACGGCATGGTAAGTAATCTCTTCCGTGCTGACGGGAGCTTGCGGCTCCGTCGTATCGGTCTCTCCGGTCTCGGTCGCCGCTGCGGTTGTCTCGTCGGTTGCCGCCGCTGTGGTTTCGGCTGCGCCTGTCTCGGTTGCTCCTGCCTCGCCATCCGTCGGCGCGGGAGCGGCAGACGCGTTTCCGTTCTCTTCCATTGACACTTCCTCTCTGATTCCTCGAAGGTGATTTGAACTTGAAATGATTGTGCGCGGAAATTGTTGCACACGCTCGCCGCGCGTGTCTAGCAGCGTGCCCGCCCGGTGTCGCTCGCACAGGCACGGAAGCTAAAGTGTAAATGTTGGCAGCCTCACGTTTGCCGCTGCGGACGTGAGCCTAATATAAATCTGTAAAGTTCGACGATGAGCAAGACGATGGCGAACAGCACTAAAAAAAGCGAGGCGTAGATGAAGAGCAGCTTGAGCATCGTCATCGCGCGCGAAACTTGTACGAGTGTGGCAATCTTCGACGAAACGGCGGAGACGCCCGGCGGCCTCTTAGTGTAGAGGGAGAGAATCCACAGCATCGAGAGGTTTTCCGCATAGTCGAAAATCATTGCACACAGGGGAAGCAACCAGAGGTAATGCAATTTGATGTTTGTGAGTTCCTGTGAAAACCGCTGAACGTAGGCAACTATCAAGACCAGTAACACCGCGTAGACCCAAGGATAGACGAGATCGAGATAGATGGAATTTTGATGCGCGGCCTTGTACCCGTTTTCTTCAGTGTACGTGTCGAGCATCCGGTAGAGTGCTTCCGGCGGATAACCGAAAGACATATCGGTTGAGATGTAGATGTTGCCTAAAGCCGCCTCGATTTTGTTCTTCGGGTTCAAACGCCCGAAGAGCATGCTCACGAGAATGAGCGCGACTATCGCCAATGCCGCGACATAAGGGCTGGCGATTCTGGTCAAGAACGCGTCGAGGTGGGACATGATAGCCTCCTCCTGTTAAGAGTGTGGGAATGCCAACATAACCGCGTTGCTGTGCTTCGAGGGGGGTGGCCTGAGAGTCAGGCTTTAAAACTTTGCGCCGCGCCTTACTTCAACTCACCAACGAACGCAACGCGAGGGCATACTCGACGGCGTGGCGCGGGTTGACGACGCCCCAGCCCTGCCGGTCAATCTCGATGGCGGGGAGGCGTTCCGCCGTGTCTATCAGGATGCGCTTGACCTGTTGCGGCGTCAGGTTCGGATTAGCTTCGAGCATGGTTGCGATAATCGAAGAGACAATCGGCGCGGCGAAAGATGTTCCGTCCACGTATTTATAATGCTCGCTGATGACATCGCCTTCGCGCAGCTTGATGGTAATCAGGTGGCGCAGCAGCGGGATACGCAGGTCGCGCGAGTTATAGAGGTCTGTGTCAATGGCCTTGTGCTCTTCGATGATGGAGCGTAATTGGTTGTCGGGCGAGCGGTCGAGCGTGGCGTAAAGTTCGGCTTCGGCGGCGGTCGGCGTGTGCGGCAGAATCGGCGCGGGAACCCAGATGCCGGGCGCAATCAGTTCGGGCTTTTGCAGCCCGTCAATGGTCGGGCCGTAGGACGAGCGGTACATGCCGCGACGGGCGCGGTCGAGCGAGTTCTGGTCATCGAGGCCGCCGACGGCAATCGCCGATGGCGCGCTCGCCGGAGGCAGCACCGGATGACCGGGCATCAATCCCGCGTTGCCGACCGCGCAGACGACGACGAGTCCTTCGCGCACGGCACGCTCGACCGTCTGCGAGAGTTCGTTATGCAGGTATGACTGCTCTTCGTCGCCGCCCGCAGAGATGTTGACGATGCGAATCCCGTACTCTTCGCGGTGCTCCAACACCCATTCAAGCCCCTGCCTGATTTCATCTTCGGTAATTCGTCCGGACTTGCTGACTTTGACGAGCACCACGTTCGAGTCAGGCGCGATGCTGCGATAGAAGCCGTATGAGAGCTTGCCGTTTCCGGCGGCGACAACCGAGGTCATCATGCCGTGCCAACTCGCCGGGTCGCTCGTCTCAAGCGAGGAATCGCCGCCTTCGACAATATTGTGATAGGCGAGAATCCGATTCTCCGGCGTCGTCAAATCGGGATGCGCGTAGAAACCGGAATCGAGAAAGGCGATGGTGATGCCGCGCCCCATGAAGCGCAGGTCTGTGTCGAGACGTAGCGGCGTCGGCAGTACGCGCCCGCCCTGCTGAAAAACTGCGGCGTCCTGCGCCAGTTGCACGCGCGCACGCTCGAACAACTGGATGCAGCGCGGGCAGACCTGCGCCAGCACGACTCCTGTCGGAGCGTTCGCCGAGATGATACTTTTCAACTCTTCGGGTAAACCGTCGAGGGCGACCAGCCCATCGCTCGCTTCTCGCCCGCACACAGGGCACACCGAACGCCCTGCCGGAACGTCCGTATGAATCAACGTCGGTTCGACGGAAATATTCTCTGACACGACTTCTCCAGCCCCCTGATGAATGAACTTTGGCTGCTGTTTGAGACTGACATGATGAAGGCGAACGTCGAAGGATGCAAGGCCGGAACAAAAGCAAGGCGGAAGGCGGAGTGTGAAGAGAAAGCCGTTGGTTTTGTTCATCCTTACATCCTTCATCCTTCCGCCCTGCTCTTCTATTTCGGCTGAGCATTGTCGTCAGGTAGTCAGGGCGAGGGGAAATGGTATAAATTAGTTTCACCCCAAGACAATAAAGTTTCCGTCCTAAAAGAGAGGTCTCGCAGAACCCGATGGCAAAAGAACAACAGAGTGTCGCCGACATCTTTCGCCGCGCGCTGGCGTTGCGGAGCGAAAACGAGGGATTGTCTCTCAAGGATTTAAGAGCACGTCTGCTCGATGAATACAAAGACGCGCCCATGCCCCCGATGCATAACCTGACCATCCCCGAACAGGATTTCCGCGCGCCCGAAGAGGATTGGACGGCGGGACTATCGCTCATTCGTCGCGGCATTCAGATGGAAGACTGGCGCGAGATTATCAGCGGCATCTCCTTGAGCCTTGAGCAGACCATCGGTTATGAGCGTCAACGTGGCCGCGTCGGCTCGGCGGACGAGTGGCACGACCGCACGGTTGGTATCAAAGGCTCGCTCGAAAAAGGCGTCGGCAAATGGATGCCAGAAGAGTTGATGAGACTGGCTGAGCGTTCGACGAAGAAATAGCGGAAGGAAACAAGCAAAGGGTGAGAGGGGAATAAGGGGAAAGGGAAAGAAGACACGCGGCGCAGTTGCATCACGTCTCTTCCCATTTAACTTTTACCCTTTTCCTCGGAGTGTTTATGAGTTTCTTGGACGGCATTTTTAGAGACGAGAAGTATCAAAAGAGCGACCCGCGACGGCCTGAAGAAGTCGCAGAGCCGGAGGTCATCGTCAGCCCCGACACGCGTCGCCCGAACCGCGTCCCGCCCGGCCAGACGCGGACGCGCAAGTGGCCTGTCCTCGACGCCCACGGCACGCCCGATATTGATCTTGAGACGTGGGAATTTGAAGTCGGCGGACTCGTCGAGAGCGCGCTCAAATGGTCGCTCGACGAATTTATGCAACTCCCTTCGGTGAAAGTCTACGCCGACTTTCATTGCGTCACGCGCTGGTCGCGGCTCGACAACGTGTGGAGCGGCGTGCCGACGCGTGAGATTGCGCGGCTCAGCGGATTGAAAGACGAGGCCAAATTCGTCGTCGCGCGGGCGCATGATTACGGCTGGACGACCAACATCCCCATCGAATATTTCCTCTCCGAAGATGCCCTCTTCGCATGGTCTCACGACGGCTCGCCGATTCCGCCCGAACACGGCGGGCCTGTGCGTTTAATCATCCCGCAGCTTTACGCTTGGAAGTCTGCGAAGTGGATTAAGGGCGTCGAGTTTCTCGCCGAAGACCGCGCAGGTTTTTGGGAAGAGGGCGGTTATCACATGCGCGGCAACCCTTGGACGGGCGGCGACGGCGAACGCTTTCGCTGGTAGGGCAGCGAGTAAAAAGAACCGACGAACGATCAATGCTGAACGATGAATAAAACTGCCAACCCTCAGGTGACGCCGCCTGTCGTCAACTCAACTGCTCCAACTCCGCCCACCGCCGCCGTGCCGAAAGACGCCGCCGCCGTGATTCTCATTCGCGCCAATTCGGATGCGCGCGACCCAGAGATTTATTGGGCGAAGCGGAGCGAGCGTCTGGCCTTTCTCGGCGGCTTTTACGCTTTTCCTGGCGGGCAGCGCGAGGCCGCAGACGCCGGGACGCCAGTCGAGAATAGCGCCGACCCCGAGCAGGCGACGATAATCGCCTGTGCGGCGCGCGAGTTGTTTGAAGAACTGGGCGTGCTCGTCGCGCGCGGCGCGGAGACCTTGACGAAGGGGCAGCTTGCCTCCGTGCTCGACGACCTCACGTCGGAGCGCATGACGTTCCCCGAACTGCTCGCGCACTACGGCCTGCGCTTGAACGCCGACGACTTTCGCTTCGCCGGTCGCTGGGTCACGCCGCCTTTCAGCCCGCGCCGCTTCGACACGCTGTTCTTTCTCGTCAACTGCCCGCGCAAGCAGGAGCCGCGCATCATCGCCGACGGCGAGTTCGAGTGCGGCGAATGGACGAGCGCACGCGCCGCCTACTCGCGCTGGCAACATCAGGAAGTTTTGGGCGTGCCGCCCGTCATCCATGCCTTGAGAACTCTGGCGGGCGGTTTGACGGACGACCTCATCGAACGATTTCTCAGTGTGCCGCAGGCACACCGCGAGCCTGTGCGCCGCATTGAATTTCTTCCCGGCTTCAACTGCTTTCCTGTCAGGACGCCGACGAAGCCGCCCGCGACGACGACGAACTGCTATATTGTCGGAGGCCGCGAACTTTTGATTATTGACCCGGCCTCGCCTGACGAGGACGAGCAAGATGCGCTCGCCGCCTGCGTTGACGAACTGCTGGCCGAAGGGCGGCGCGTGCGCGAGATAATCCTAACGCACCTGCACCCGGATCATGTCGGCGGCGCGAACGCCCTGCGCGCGCATCTCGGAGGCGGCGTGCCCGTCGCCGCACACCGTCTGACCGCCGAACCCTTACGCGGGAAGGTTGAAGTTGACCGCCTGATTGAAGAGGGCGAGCTTTTGGAACTCGAAGGTGAACCGCCCATTGTCTTGCGCGCGATGCACACGCCCGGTCACACGCGCGGTCATCTCAGTTTTTACGAAGAGCGGATGGGCGCGCTCTTGACGGGCGATAACATCGTCGGTCTCGGCTCTGTGCTGATTGACCCGCCCGAAGGCAACATGCAGGATTATTTGGCGACGCTCGAAAGGTTCAGGCGACTGCCGCATCTCAAAGTTTTGTTTGGCGGGCACGGCTCGCCGGTCGGCGGCGCGCGCGCGAAAATTGATGAATACATCGCGCACCGTCTGGAACGCGAGCGTAACATCCTGCAAGCAGTACACTCAGGAGCAGGCGACGCGCGGGAGATCGTCGCGCAAGTTTATACTGACGTTAATCCGAAGATGCACGCGTTGGCTGAGCGCGCCGTCCTCGCGCATCTCGAAAAGTTGGAGGCCGATGGCCGCGTCACGCGCGGGACGGATGGCCGCCTCGTCGCTTCCGGGTTGAGCGTGTAATAATTCATCAACTCGAAAGACAATAAAGCAAACGGCGACAAACGCAGGTAGCCGTTAACCGAACAAGATTTCATTCACGAAGGTTTCAAGCAATGGCATTATCTAAAACACTCGGCGAACTCAAAAAGCAGAAGTATCACGTGCGCTCCGTCAAGGACGAGATGCGCGCCAACCTTCTTATCAAGCTCCGCACAGGCGAGCGGATTTTCCCCGGCATCGTCGGCTATGAAGAGACGGTTGTGCCGCAGATCATCAACGCCGTCCTCGCGCGGCACAACCTGATTCTGCTCGGACTGCGCGGTCAGGCCAAGAGCCGCATCATCCGCCAGTTGACGAACCTCCTCGACGAACACGTTCCGGCCATCGCCGGTTCTGAAGTCAACGACGACCCGTTCCACCCCATCAGCGCCTACGGTCGGCAGATAGTCGAACAACACGGCGACCAGACACCAATTGCGTGGATTGAGCGAGACACACGCTTTGTCGAAAAACTCGCCACGCCCGACGTGACCATCGCCGACATCATCGGCGACGTTGACCCGATAAAAGCGGCGCGCGGCGGCCACCTCTTAAGCGACGAACTGACGATTCACTACGGACTTTTGCCGCGCGCCAATCGCGGCATCTTCGCCATCAACGAACTGCCAGACCTCGCCGGAAAAATTCAGGTCGGCCTCTTCAACATCATGCAGGAGGGCGACGTGCAGATTAAAGGCTACCCGGTGCGCTTGGTCTTAGACGTGATGCTCGTCTTTTCGGCTAACCCGGAGGACTACACGGCGCGCGGCAAAATCATTACGCCGCTCAAAGACCGCATCGGCTCGGAGATTACGACGCACTACCCGTCGGAACTTCAACTCGGCGTCGAGATTACGCGGCAGGAGGCTTGGACGCAGCGCGAGGGCTTTGAAGGGACAGTCCGCCTGCCGGACTTTATCCGCGAGACAATCGAGCAGATAGCCTTTGAGGCGCGCGACGACCAGCGCATTGATAAACGCTCCGGCGTCTCGCAACGCCTGCCCATCACAGTCACGGAGTCGGTCGTCTCGAACGCCGAACGGCGAGCCATCCTGACCGGCGAAACCGAGATCGTGCCGCGCATCTCGGACATCTACGCCGCAGTGCCTTCGATGACCGGCAAGATGGAACTCGAATACGAAGGCGAGCAGATCGGAGCCAACCGCATCGCCAGAGATTTAATCAAACGCGCCGCCGGGGAAGTTTTCGAGGGTTACTTCGTCGGCATAGACTTCACGCGCGCCGTCCGCTGGTTTGACGAAGGCCACAACCTGCGCCTCGCCGACACGGCCTCAGCCGAAGAATGCGTCGGGCTGCTCGAATCCGTCCCCGAACTCATTGAAATCGTCCTCGTCCCCTTCGACTTCAAACGCACGGACGCCGCGCAACTCGTCGCCGCCTGCGAATTCGCCCTCGAAGGACTCTACGCACAGAACAAAATCAGCCGCAACGAAGAGGGCAGCTACACCGCCGCCACGAAAGCCAAGAAAGACCGTCGCGGAATGATTTATGATGACCTGACGGAGACGGGGCGTTACAGTTAGATTAAGGGACGGATTTGAAAAGTCCCGTGAGGGACGATTAGAAGGAACCACGATTGCGAAAACGGCAGGATTTTTATCGTAACAATCATATCGTCGCGACGCCCGCCGAGATGAACGCTTTTGCCAAAGCCGTGCTCAAAGAGCGGACGGCGCGCGGTACGACCAGAATGATTGCCGAGGCGGCGGTCAAGCAATGGAAACTCGACCGCGCGCTTTACAAGCAGTATGGCGGAACGGTGATTTTTCAGCAGAGCAATCCGTTTGAACCCGTCGGCGCGTATCGCAAATTCTTAGAGGAGAAAGAGCGCGCCGGCGTGTTTGAGATTCTCGACCCCGCACTCAAGCAATCTTTCTGGGTGTATTACACGGGCGAGCAAGAGATGGTCGTGCCGCCCGCCGAGGTCAACTACGATAAGCCTCGGTGGTTACAGAAACCAAACGGATAAAGCCGTACGACTCGATTGACGGTAGGGCTAATTCAAGGACGGGACAAATGAAGTTCATACGCTATTCCAAATTCAAAGGCTTCGATGTGTCGGGCGTCAATCTCGGCGACTTGATGGGCGAGTTGCAAGACTCGCTGCTGCAATCGGGTTATACGGACGATTATTACTGGACGCGGCAGCGTCAGCAGCAGGACACCTCGCTCGATGCGCTCAGGCAGGCGCTACTGCAAGCCTTGATGGAGATGGGCGAACTCAACCCGCGCGATGTCGAGGAGATGCTGAGAGAGAATAATGGTCAGTTCAAGGGTTCGCAGTTGGAGGAATTGCTGAACCAGTTGATCGAGCGGCTGGTCGAGGAAGGTTATCTGAATTTGCGTGAAGAGCCGCAAGAGGCGCAGAAGCAGCGCCGCCGACAACAGCAGCAAGGGGCTGGGCGCGGCGAAGTGGGCGAGGCTCAACCGCGCAACGTGAAGTTTGAAGTGACGGAGAAGGGGCTGGACTTTCTCGGCTATAAGACTCTCAGAAATCTGCTGGGCAGTTTCGGCAAGAGTTCGGTGGGGCGGCACGACACGGCGCATCTGGCGACGGGCGTCGAGGCCGCGCAAGCCTCCAAGTTATATGAGTTCGGCGACACGATTAACCTCGATGTCAACACCACGCTGATGTCGGCTATTAAGCGCGAGGGCTTAGGCGTGCCGCTCAATCTCGAATACCGCGATCTGCACGTTCATCAGTGCGACTATCAGTCTTCGTGCGCGACGGTCGTCATGCTCGACTGTTCGCACTCGATGATTCTCTACGGCGAAGACCGTTTCACTCCGGCCAAAAAGGTCGCGCTCGCGCTCGCGCACCTGATTCGCACGCAGTACGCGGGCGACTCTCTGAAGATCGTCCTCTTTCACGACGACGCGGAAGAATTGCCGCTGGCGCGGCTCGCCACGACGCAGGTCGGGCCGTATCACACGAACACCGCCGAAGGATTAAAGCTCGCGCGGCGGCTCTTGCAAGCGCAGCGGAAAGAGATGAAGCAGATCGTGATGGTCACGGACGGCAAGCCGACCGCCTGTTTCCTCGACACAGACGTTTCTATTTTCGCCCCGCCACAGGGCAAGCGGCAATCGCGCGGGGCGGCGGCAGTCGGCGAAGCGCCGCGCGCGCGAAGGCTCTATAAAAATTCGATGGGACTCGATCCGGTCGTGATGGATGCGACGTTCAGAGAAGTGCAGGCTTGTCGTAAGGCGGGAATTATGATTAACACCTTCATGCTGGCGAGCGATTATTATCTCGTTGAGTTTGTCAAGGAGATGTCAGCGATGACAAGCGGCAAGGCTTATTTCGCCACACCCGGCAACCTCACGCAGTTCGTCCTGATTGATTTTCTGCGGCGAAGAAAGAGCCGCGTCCGTTGAGGAAGCAAAAAAAAGGCCGCCATGCCCTCGCTGCACGGCGGCCTTTTTTCTCTCTAAAATCCTTTTTGGGGAAACTAGAGGGAGAGCAAACTATACTCTCAAATTCCTTATAGTCAAGGGCAAATGTACGTTACCGCACACAAGAAGTTCGCCTCTCGTTCGACACCCTACGTTTAGAGCAAATATCCGTTGCACGTCCGGCAAGCCTCCCTCTCATCGAGCAGAGAGAGAGTCTGAAAGCTGTCTTTCTCAGCCTTCTTTTTTCTTGGCGTCTTTGCGTGTGATAAAATTTCACGCCAAGACGCCAAGACGCATGAAAGTTGAGCGATTGAAGATTTGAGATTTCACATGAATCGCAATTTATCTGTGACGCGGTTTCGACGGCTTGCGCTTACTCTTGGCTTTGCTTTTCGTGGTCGCCGGCGTCATGCCGGATGATGGGGTGGCTTCCGGCTTTTTGGTCTCCGCATCGCTTGCAGTTTTCGGTTGGCTGGGAACGGTTGACGTGAGCGGGGCGAGTTGGGGCGATGGAGTCCAGTTCTCGGCGGGTTCTTTTTCGCCGCCTGCCGAAACCCAAGCGTTCCAGCCGCCGAGCAGTGCGCTGACGTTTTTGAAACCTTTGCTGATAAGAATCTGCGCCGCACGGGCGCTGGTGTGTTCGTTCGGTCAAGAGCAGTAGGTGACCACGGGTCGGTTGGGTGGTATTTCGTTCAGGCGCGTTTCAATCTGGTCGAGCGGAATGTTAATCGCGCCTTTAATCTTTTCGCTGATCCCGCTCCGCACGTCAATGACAGTCACAGGCGTGTGGTTGGCGAGCATGGTTTTAAAATCTTCGAGAGCGATACGCGGCGGCTCCTCGGTCTGCGCCGCCCCTTGCGGCTGCGAGGCGAGCGCGCGCCGCGTCGTGGGCGCGGAGAGAAGCGTGACGGCGAAGAAGAGGGCGGCGATTGAAAATGTTAAGAGTCGTCGCTTGTTCATGTGATTGCTCCTTGCAAGATAAGTCACAAGCCACACGTAAGGGGGGCGCGTGTGGCGCGTTGATTATTGATTTTAACATTAATTTTTAAAGTATGCGGAGGCCGGAGGGCGCAACATATCGCGTGCGGAGACGACCGTCAGCGCGGCCTCTGTGGCGGTGTTTGCCAGCGCGACGAGATGCCCCATCTTGCGCCCGCGCCGCGCGTCGGTCTTCCCGTAGAGGTGCAGCTTGATTGAGGGATGGGAGAGCGCCGCGCGCCAATCAGGCTCACGTCCTTCGTGCCAGAGTTCGCCGAGCAGGTTCGCCATCGCGACGGGACGTAGAAGTTCGGTCGAGCCGAGAGGGAGGCCGCAGACGGCGCGAAGTTGCTGCTCAAACTGGCTGGTCACACAGGCGTCGAAAGTCAGGTGGCCTGAGTTGTGCGGGCGGGGCGCGAGTTCGTTGATAAGCAATCGTCCGTCCCGCGTGACGAAGAACTCGACGCACATGACGCCGATTACTTCGAGGCTGTCGAGGACGCTACGCGCAATCTCGACCGCTTCGCGCTCTAAAGGCGCAGGGACGTGCGGCGAAGGAGCAATCGAGACATCGAGAATATGCTGCGGCGTGTGCTGGTTTTCAATCACGCCGTAGTGCTCGAACTCGCCGTCAGAGCCGCGCGCGGCGACGACTGAAACCTCGCGTTCAAAATCAATAAAGGCTTCGAGCACGGCTTCCTGACCGTCGAGCGCGTCGAAAGCCTTTTCCGCGTCGTCTGCCGAGAGGATTTTCGTCTGGCCTTTGCCGTCGTAGCCAAACCCTGCGGTTTTGAGGATGGCTGGACAACTCATCTCCCGGAGCGCATCGCGCAGGTTTTCCAATGAAGTGATGTGGCGGAACGGGGCGACGGGGAAACCCTGACTTTGGAGAAAAATCTTTTCACGGAGGCGATGCTGCGTGGTGTGAAGCACCGCGCCGGAAGGACGAACGGGCGCATAGAGGGAAGCGGCCTCGGCCGTCTCAGCCGGAACATTTTCAAACTCGAAGGTGACGACTTGAACTCCGCGTGCAAACTCGGCGACGGCGTCGAGGTCTGTGTAATCGGCCTTCACTTCGTAATCGGAAACCTGTCCGGTCGGCGTGTCGGAGTCGGGCGAGAGCGTGTGGACGCGATAGCCCATGCGGCGCGCGGCGATAGCGAACATACGACCGAGTTGGCCGCTGCCGAGCACGCCGACGCTGGCTCCGGGAAGGACTGGTGCGCTGCTCATTCGATGCTCTGGGGAAGCGTGGCCTTGAGTACTTTCTCTGTCTGCTCCTGACGAAATGCGCGCAGGCGTTCTCGTAAAGGCGGGCGTGTGCGCGCGAGAATGGCGACGGCGAGCAACGCGGCGTTGGTCGCCCCTGCCTGCCCGACGGCGAGCGCGCCGACGGGAATCCCGGCGGGCATCTGCACAATTGAAAGAAGCGAATCAATGCCCTTCAAAGCGCGACTCTCAACTGGCACGCCGAGCACGGGCAAGAGCGTCTGCGCCGCGACCATACCGGGCAAATGCGCCGCGCCCCCCGCGCCCGCGATGATGACTTCCAAGCCTCTCCCCTCGGCGGCGGCGGCAAACTCCGCCATGCGCGAGGGCGTGCGGTGCGCCGAAACGACAAGGCATTCGTGCGGCACGTCGAAGCTTTTAAGCACGTCGGCGGCGTGGCGCATCGTTTCCCAATCCGACGTGCTGCCCATGATGACGGCGACGAGCGGCGACGTTTGCTCTCGGTCTCCTTCAACGCCCGTTTTTGTCTGCTGCTCGCTCACGTTGATTCACTTGTGATCTCGTCCGGGTCGGCGTTTACAAATACTTCGTGCGAATGATTTGCGCGTGGTGCGCTTCGTGCCCGGCGATGAGATGTGCGAGGGCGCGCACGCTCATTTCGTTCTGGTTCGCCACACCGCGCTTTAACCACGCCGCCTCGTCCAAGTTGCGGAGCAGGTCAAGAGTCGCCATGCGGACATGCTCGAATTCCGCAATCAGGTCGGCGAGGGTGCGCGCGTTGAAGTTCGCGCCGTTAACGTAAACATCCTGATCCATACCGGGAAGCGGCGCAGTGTCGCCTCGCGCGATGCACAGGGCGCGGTAAGCGAAGACACGCTCCGTGTCTATGATGTGCCCGACGACCTCCTTCATGCTCCACTTGCCCGGCGCGTAGCTTGCGCCCGCCCGCGCTTCATCCACGCCGTTTAAAATTTCCAACGTGCTCGCACTCTGACGGCTCAGTGTTTCGAGCACGTCGCCTTCAGGGACGAGCGAGACGTAGCCCTCGAAATACGGAGCGTATTCGCTTGCTTCAGGCCGTGCGGAGGTGAAATTCGACATCTTTCGTTATCTCCCTTCGTATAACTCAAACCCAAAGAGAATCAATCATGGAAGGACAAGAGCAAGGCGGAAAGATGAATAGAAAGACAACATCTTTGCTGTTTTAGTTCATCCTTCATCCTTGCTCTTACTCTTGCACATGCGAGTAGCCCGGCTTGCCGTCAAAGTTGCAGAGGCTCTCCGTCTTGATAAAGTCGAATCCGGCCTCCGCCGCGCGCGAGAGAAGCGAGGCGATTTGCGCGTGTGTGACCACTCCAACGCTGCCCTCCGCTTCGGAAATGAAACGGCAGCGCCAGTGGTCTGAGCAGAACGTCTCCGTGTGTCCGCCCGGCCAGACCTTGACGCCGCGATTGGCAATCGCCGAGACGCGCAAGCCTTCGCCGTTTAGTTTCTCCATCGCGGCCCCTAATTCATCGGCAGAGCCTTCAGGCCAATCCAAGTACACGTCAACTCCGATGGTCTCTTTTTTCGACCTGCTCGCGGCGGCCTTGCCTGAAGCCGACGATGCGCCGGAGGTTGTTTCGCTGCCTGCCTTGTAGCTGACGGTCTTAAGGGTCTCCGGCTTCTGCCCCAGACGCTTGACGACGGCTTCTGCAAACTCGCGCGTGCCGACCTTCTCACGACTCACGCCCTCAACGTAGATGTCGTAAGTGTGGACGCCGTCCTCGATGGTGCGCAGCCATGCGTTGTGGACGCGCTCGGCGGCGTCCGTCTGGTTGATGTGGACGAGCATCATCACCGCGCCCAGCAGCAGGCCGGAAGGATTCGCCACGTTCTGTCCGGCGCGGCGCGGCGCGGAGCCGTGGATGGCCTCGAACATTGCGATATGCTCGCCGACGTTAGCCGAACCGGCGAGACCGACCGAGCCTGCGATTTGCGCCGCGACATCCGAGAGCACGTCGCCGTAGAGGTTCGGCAGCACAACCACGTCGAAAGCTTCGGGCGTGTCGGCGAGCTTCGCCGCGCCGATGTCAACAATCCAGTGCTCGTTCTCGATGTCCGCATAGTCGGCGGCAATCTCTTCAAAGATTTTGTGAAAGAGGCCGTCGGTGATTTTCATGATGTTGTCTTTCGTGAAGCAGGTCACCTTGCGGCGGTTGTTGCGGCGCGCATAGTCGAAAGCGTAGCGGACGATCTTCTCCGTACCGGGGCGCGAGATGAGCTTCAAACATTGCGTCACCTGTTCGGTCTGGCGATATTCGATGCCGCCGTACACATCCTCTTCATTCTCGCGCACGATGACGACATCCATGACGGGGTGTTTGGTCTCGACGAACGGGTGATAGGAGACGCACGGGCGAACGTTGGCGTAGAGTCCGAAGGTCTTCCTGACGGTGACGTTCAAACTTTTGTAGCCGCCGCCTTGCGGAGTCGTAATCGGCGCTTTGAGGAAAACTTTGGTGCGTCGCAGAGAGTCGAATGCGCGTGGCTCGATGCCCGCCGGATTGCCTGCCAGATAAACTTTTTCGCCGATGTCAATAGTATCAATCTCAAGCTCAGCGCCCGCTGCTTCCAGTATGCTGAGCGTCGCGGCCATAATCTCAGGGCCGATACCGTCGCCGTGCGCGACCGTGATAGGAGTCTTTGAGTTCGCCATGATAGCGCCTGATTGCCTTTCAGTATTTGAAGATGAGCACTGCCTACAAAGTGTTGAGGAGATATAACACTGGCGGGGAAGGAATCGCAATTGTCGGCAGCAATTCTCCCATGAGCGTCCGTGAAAGCTGAGATTCACCACCGCAGAATGCAGAGATTTCAACCGCAAGATTTGAAACCTTCAATCTTCAATCTCTCAACATTTTATTTTCATTTGCGCCTCCAGCGTCTTTGCGCGCAACTTATTTATTGAGAAAGCATAATTTTAGCGCAAAGACGCCAAGGCGTAAAAAAGAAGAAGAAAGGTGAGGTTGCTTGCTTTTGAAAAGTGTTGACTTTAGAGCGCGTCAATTTTGGCGGCGAGGATGAAATCGCTTTCGCTGAGGCCGTCAATCGCGTGCGTCCAGATTTTAAGTTGCGCGTAGCCCCAGCCGAAAGAGATGTCCGGGTGATGGCCTTCCTGTTCGGCCACCTCGCCGACGCGGTTGACGAAGATGAGGGCATCACGAAAGTTGGGAAACTTGTAATCCCTTAGCAGGTGATGTTCTTCGACCACCCGCCACGAGGGCAACTGCCCCGCAAATTTTTCTATCTCGTCGCCTGCGAGTCGCGGCACTCCACCGTGACACGGTACGCAGTGACGGCTTGCCAGATTGTCCATCTCTGTTCGACCTCACAACTGAATTTTAAGATTTAAACAGCACGCGCATGTTTTATCTCACGCGTCACGTTCGAGCATTAATTGTTCAAAATCGCCGTCGCGGCGTGCCGGAAATGCGTTTGAAAATAAGTGTAACGATGAAACGGACGCGCTGGTTGCGATTTCCGTTGGCGCAATCATCTCTTCACGAGCGCGGGCGAATGAGCCGACGGTTGGGCGCGCATCTTAACAAACTTGTCCGCGTAAATGTAGAGCCGCCACCTTTCGACGCGTCCGACGGCTGAAGCGTCGCGCGCGACTTGCTCAAAGCGGGTGCGAGCGGATAGTCTTTAGCGGTCAAAAGCTCCGCCCTGATTCATTCGTCCTCCGAAGGAGAATAAAGCCTGTGGCCGCAATTTTCCCTTTCCGCGCGCTGCGCCCGCCCGTCGAGCGGGTCGAGCAAGTGGCGAGCGTGCCCTATGATGTCGTCAACACGGAGGAGGCGCGCGCCATCGCCTCCGACAATCCGCTCAATTTCCTGCACGTCACGCGCCCCGAAATAGACATGCCGGAAGGAACGAATATTTACAGCGATGAGGTATATGCCAAAGCGAAAGAAAACTTCGCGCGGCTCGTCGCCGAGTGCCCGCTTGAAACGGAAGCTGAGCCGAGCCTTTATCTCTATCGCCTCGTGATGGGCGACCATACGCAGACAGGTATCGCCGCCTGCTTTTCGGTGGACGAGTACGACAGAGACCTGATTCGCAAGCACGAGAAGACGCGCCCCGACAAAGAGAACGACCGCACCAGACATCTCATCGAACTGCGCGCGCAAACCGGCGTCGTCTTTCTTACCTACGTCGCAGACCGTCGCATTGATGCGCTCGTCGCGGGCGAGACGCAGAGAGCGCCGCTTTATGATTTCACTGCCCCCGACGGCGTACGCCATACAATCTGGCGCGTCCCCGCGCCCGAACAACTCGTCCGCGCCTTCTCCGAAGTGCCGCTGCTCTACATCGCCGACGGCCATCACCGCGCCGCCAGCGCCAGCCGCGCGTGCGCCACCCTGCGCGAGCAGAATCCGGCGTACACGGGCGAGGAAGAGTACAACCGTTTCATCGCCGTCTCGTTCCCCTCAGACCAGATGCAGATTCTTCCTTACAACCGCGTCGTGAAAGATTTAAACGGCATGTCGGATGAAGATTTTCTGGCGAAGGTCGGAGAGCGGTTTACTCTCACGGTTGACGCGAATCCGCGCGGCCCCGGCAAGAGCGGTCACTGGCACATGTATCTGGCGGGGCGCTGGTACGGTCTGACACTAAAAGGTGAGGCGCAGACCAACGCGGCCGACCCCGTCGCTTCGCTCGACGTGAGCGTGTTACAAGAGAACTTGCTCGACCCCGTGCTCGGCATCAGGGACGTGCGGACAGACAAACGCATTGATTTCGTCGGCGGCTCGCGCGGCACTCAAGAACTCGTCCAACTCGTCGAGACAGGCCGCGCCGCCGTCGCCTTCGCGCTCTACCCGACGACCATTGAAGACCTGCTTCGCGTCTCGGATGCGGGCAGCATTATGCCGCCCAAATCAACATGGTTCGAGCCGAAACTGCGCGACGGAATCTTGACTCACAAGTTATAGTTTTTAGTTTTCAGCATGAAGGCAAGCAAGGCGCTCTTTTGCTGAAAGCTGACTACTGGAAAGTGAAAACTGAAAACAGATTACGCTTATGCCTGAGATTGAAACTGAACGTCTGCGGCTACGCATGTTTACGCCGGAGGACTTTGAAGCGATGTACGCTGTCTGGACTGACCCGGAAGTGATGCGCTTCATCCATTCGGAGGGGTGGCCTCTCTCAAGGGAAGAGAGCAAGGGGTTGCTGGGGCGTCTGATCGAGCGGTTCAAGCAGAACAATTTCGGTCAGTGGGCCGTTATCTACCGACCGGAAGAAAAACTTATCGGCTATTGCGGCCTGAAGTTTTTGGATAACACGCCGGAGGTCGAACTGCTCTATGGTATCTCGAAGAATTACTGGAACCGTGGGCTTGTCACCGAGGCAGCGAAGGCCACGCTTCGTTATGCTTTTGAAGAGACGAAACTGGAAGAGATTGTCGCCATCGCCAATCCGCAGAACACGGGTTCGTGGCGCGTAATGGAAAAGGCAGGGATGAAGCGCGAGGGGTTGGCGAGGCACTACGGTCAGGAAGTCGTGCGCTACTCGATGCGGCGCGAAGAGTTCCGACCCGACGGCTCGTTGTATAGCCTGCATCCTTAGCGGAGTAATTTACGAAGAGGTGGAAAAAGTATGCGCGTGCTTATCGCCGATAAGTTTGAGCAGTCGGGGCGCGACGGGCTGGAAGCCATCGGCTGCGATTGTTCATATCAACCGGATGCGAAAGACGAAAGCCTCGTCGAAGCGATACGCACTTATGCGCCGGATGCGTTGGTCGTGCGCGGGACGAAGGTGACGGCAACGGCGCTCGACACGGGCGCACTAAAGTTGGTCGTGCGCGCGGGCGCGGGCTACAACACGATTGACGTGGCGGCGGCCTCCGCGCGCGGCATTTACGTCTCGAACTGTCCCGGCAAAAACTCCATCGCCGTCGCGGAACTCGCCTTCGCATTGATTCTCGCGCTCGACCGTCGTATCGCCGACAACGTCAACAGCCTGCGTCGCGGCGAGTGGAACAAGAAAGAGTTCTCACGCGCGCGGGGCCTCTACGGTCGCACGTTGGGACTCGTCGGGACGGGGCAGATCGGGCGGGAGGTAATCGCGCGCGCGCGTGCGTTCGGCATGCCGGTCGTCGCATGGAGCAGGAGCCTGACGCCGGAGAACGCGTTGGCGCTCGGCGTCGAATACAAGGAGAGTCCGTCCGAGGTGGCGCGCGCCTCGGAGATCGTGAGCATTCATCTCGCTCTCAACCCTGAGACGCGCGGGCTGATTGGCGAGAGCTTCTTCGGCGCGTTGAGAGAAGGCGCGTACTTCATCAACACCGCGCGTGGAGAGGTCGTGGATCACACCGCGCTGCTGCGTGCGATGCGCGAGCGCGGTGTGCGCGCAGGGCTGGACGTGTTCGCCGCCGAACCGACGAGCGCGACCGGCGAGTTCACGGACGAGATTGCGCGCGAAGCCAATCTCTACGGCACACATCACATCGGCGCTTCGACCGATCAGGCGCAGGAAGCGATTGCCGCAGAGACGGTGCGTATCATCCAAACTTTTAAAGAGACGGGCAAAGTGCCGAACGTCGTCAACCTCGCGCGCCGTACGCCCGCCACACACCTGCTCGTCGTGCGCCACCGCGACCGCCCCGGCGTCCTCGCACAAGTTCTCGACGCTATCCGCATCTCAAATATCAACGTGCAGGAGATGGAGAACATCGTCTTTGAAGGCTCGGAAGCAGCAGTCGCCCGCATCAATCTCGAAGCCGCGCCGTCTGACGAAACATTGCGCGCCCTCCGCGCCGAGAACGCGGACATCATCGAACTCAACTTGCTGGAACTCAAAGGATAGACGTTGAATGTTAGTAAGAACCTGCTTGTCTTTATACTAACATTTAAGCTCCAACAGCTTGTCTGATATGAAAACCACTCTCATCACGGGAGCATCGAGCGGCATCGGCGAAGTGTTCGCGCGAAAGTTGGCGGCGCGCGGGCGCAATGTGATGTTGGTGGCGCGCACCATGGAGAGGCTCGCCGCGCTCTCGGACGAGTTGCGGGGCGCACATAAAATTGAGGCGCAGTATGTCGCGCTCGATTTGGCGGAAGAGGAAGCGCCCGCGCGCTTGTTTGCGGAGACAGAGCGGCGGGGGCTTGAAGTTGAGATGCTCGTCAATAACGCGGGCTTCGGTTCAATCGGCGAGTTTGCCGAACTCGAATTGCCGAACGAGTTGAAGATGATTGATTTGAACGTCCGCACGCTCACGGAATTGACGCACCGTTATCTGGCGGGGATGCGCGCGCGACGACGCGGCGCGATTATCAACGTCGCTTCGACCACCAGCTTTCAGCCCGTCCCCTTGATGGCGACCTACGCGGCGACGAAAGCCTTTGTGCTCTCTTTCTCGGAAGCCCTGTGGGAAGAGAATCGCGGGTACGGCGTGAAAGTGTTGGCGCTGTGTCCGGGTTCGACGGCGACGAACTTTTTTGAAGTAGCCGGAACGGCGCAGCCGCCGAAGAGCATTACACAGACGCCGGAAGAGGTCGTCGAGACGGCTCTCAGTGCGCTTGAGCGCGGCAAGAGTTTCGTCATCTCCGGTTGGAGCAATTTCCTGATGGCTGAAGCCGGACGCTTTGCGCCGCGCTCGCTCGTCACACGCGTCGCCGGAAAGATTCTGCGGACACGTTATCAGAAGAAGTAAATGTTCAATGTAGATGACGAATAGATAAAAACCGGATTTCATCATTCGTCATTGAGCGTTCACTATTCACCAAATCTTTAGGAGAGGAATTTATGACTGAAAGAATTTTTAACTTTAGCGCGGGGCCTGCCGTACTGCCCGTGCCCGTGTTGGAACAGGCGCAGCGCGAAATGCTCTCTCTGCCCGGAGTCGGGATGTCTGTGATGGAGATCAGCCATCGCTCGAAAACTTTCGACGAGATTCATCACGGAGCGATTGCGGGCTTGCGCGAGTTGATGGGCATTCCCGAAAATTATCATGTGCTCTTTTTACAGGGCGGCGCGAGTTTCCAATTCTCGATGATCCCTCAGAATTTTCTCCCGAAGGGCGGAAGCGCCGATTACATCCTAACGGGCAGTTGGGGGAAGAAGGCGATTAAGGAAGCGAAGCGCGAAGGCACGGCCAACGTCGCCGCCTCGACGCAGGAAGAAGGCTTCAAGCGTATCCCGCGCGCAGAAGAAATCAAAATTGACCCGCAGTCCGCTTACGTCCACTTCACTTCAAACGAAACTATCGAGGGCGTCGAATGGCACACGGAGCCGGAGGCGGGCGGGCGGCCTCTCATCGCCGATGCTTCATCGAACATTCTTTCGCGCCCCATCCCCGTCGAGGAGTACGCGATGATTTACGCCGGGGCGCAGAAGAACATGGGGCCTTCGGGGCTGACCGTCTGCATCATCCGCGACGATATGTTGGCCTCGATTCCCGACGGACTCCATACGATGCTCGACTATCGCACGCACACGCAGAACGACTCGCTCTACAATACGCCGAACACGTGGGGCATCTACATTCTCAATCTCGTCTGCCGCTGGCTGAAAGAGCGCGGCGGTCTCAGCGGGATGTATCGGGAGAACGAGGCGAAAGCGAAACTGATTTACGACGTGATTGACGCGAGCGACTTTTATCGCGGGCATGCCGAGCCGCCAGCGCGCTCACTGATGAACGTCACGTTCCGCCTGCCTTCGGAAGATTTGGAAAAACAGTTCGCCAAGGAAACTACCGCCGCAGGGTTGGACGGCCTCAAAGGCCACCGCTCGGTCGGCGGCATCCGCGCCTCAATCTACAACGCCTTCCCGCGCGAAGGCGTCGAATCGCTCGTCTCCTTTATGAAAGAGTTCGAGCGAACCAACGGCTAAAAGCAAGGATGAAGGCGGAAGGATGAATAATACCAACAGCTTTCCGCTTATTTATGCTTCCGCCTTCATCCTTGCTTTTGTTTAGGTAGTGATTGAGTTGAATCGAAAGAGGAGGTGCTTCCCCGAAGTGTACCGACATTATCTCCGCACAGGCTGTCTCTGGCTCGTCGCCGTTCTTTTCGTCCAGACGCCCGTCTCCGCACAGCAGGGCGAGCGTCTGCCTTCTTTCAAGCCGACCGTCAAGCGCGTCGCCGTCTTCAAGAACGGTTACGTCTTCACCTACCGCGAAGGAGCAGCCGCGCCGGTTGATGGATGGGTCTATACGAGCGAAGTGCCCATCGGCGTCCTCGGCACGGTGTGGGGCTACAGCACTTCGCCGCAGGCGCGCGTGACGCAACTGCTCGCCTTCGAGGCTGACAAAAAGGACGCGAGCCGCGTCGCCAATCTCGAAGAACTGCTGTTCATCAATGAAGGCGCACGCATCAGGGTCAGGTCGCAGTATTCGGAAAAGATGATCGAAGGCACGTATGTCGTCCTTAATTCACACAGGACTTTCACGGTCGGCGCGGGGTTGGAAAGTTTGCGCGAGACGGGGGCGGAGAAGATGCAGAACGGCGAGTCGGACATCGCCGTGACGACCGAGAACGGCGTGGCGGTCATCCGCACGTCGAACATCGCCCAACTGGAATTTGTCAGCCAGCCACGCTGGGACAAACTCACGACGGGCAAAGAAAACCGGCTCGCGCTGAAGACCGAAAATGTTCCGGCGGGGCAGACGGTCGGTCTCGGCATCGCCGCGCTGGAGAGAGGCATCCGCTGGATTCCGGCTTACCGCATCGAACCGAAGGGCGAGCCTGTGACGGAGGCCAGACTAGAGTTGGAAGCGATGGTCATCAACGAACTGGCGGACATTGACGACGCCGAAATCTATTTCGTCGTCGGCGTTCCGCACTTTCTTTATCAGGATTTGATTTCGCCGCTCTCGCTCTCGCAGACCTTCGCGGGCGTCTCCAGCTATTTCAACGTCAGTTCCAACCAATACTCCAACTCCATCATGACGCAGAGCCGCGCGGGCGAATTGCGTTCTTCCGGCGGGAGGCGTAACGAAGACTCTTCCGTTGGCGTGCCGGAAGAAGAGAGCCTCCCGGCGATGTCGGCGGACGAGCTTTTTCTTTACCGCTCGAACCAAATTGCCTTGAAGAAAGGCGAGCGTGCCAGCCTTCGTCTCTTCTCGCTGACCGTCCCTTGTCGTGAGATTTTTGAATGGACGATTCCCGAAGTCGTCTCGTCTGACGAATACAGCAGCCGCTCGCTGACGAATCTCTCCGGCGGCTTCTGGCGCTCGCTCAGATTAAAGAACCAGACGGAGATGCCTTGGACGACCGCGCCCGCTCTGACCTTCCGCGACTGGAAGCCGCTCGGACAGGACATTCTGGCCTTCACGCCAATCGGTACGGAGGCTCTCGTCCGCGTCACGCCGGCAACAGAGGTGGTCGGCACGCACAAGCTGGAAGAGAAATCGCGCGTCAGGCAATTGATGAAATCTGGCAAGCCGGACGAGAACGACAATATCGAATATGACCTCATCACGGTCGAAGGCACGATCAAACTCCGCAACGTGAAGAAGCAGCCCGTAGACGTGATGATTACACGCAGGCTCTCCGGCATGGTCGCGGAAGCATCCGAGCGCGGAGCGATCAGCCGTGAAGGAAGCGACCTGCAATCCGTCAATCCGCAGTCACTCGTCAAATGGGAATTCTCGCTGCCTCCCGGGGAAAAGCAACTGCGCTATCTTTATAAAGTTTACGTGCGGCGCTGACTTTAAATTGAACTTATGTGGATTCAGCATTCACCAACGCAGGACACGGAGATTGCACAGAGTTTTAAGATTCAAAATTTCAAATCCTGAATCTTAAAATTCTATGCATCCTCTGCGCTCTGCGGTGTGAATCCCAATTCTCACCGCACGCATTTGAGAAACATTCTAATCCGAAGTTCGCAACGCTTTAAAATCTACTCACATGAAAATCAAACAGATACTTTTCATCTTCGTTCCGTTGCTCGCGGCGGCTCTCGCTTTGCACGCGCAAAGCGGCGCAAAGCCTGACGGCTCTGACGCGTTGCGCGAGCCGCAGGAAAAGCACCTCGGTAACGTCCGGCAACTCTCCTTCGGCGGCGAGAATGCCGAAGCCTATTTTTCGGGTGATGGCCGCGAGCTAATCTTTCAATCGAAACGCGACGGGCGCGAGTGCGACCAGATTTACATCATGTCATCGGACGGCACAGGCACGCCGCGCATGGTTTCGACCGGAGACGGCGCGACCACCTGTTCTTATATCTTCCCCAAGGCCAAGCGCATTCTCTACGCCTCGACGCACCTCGCGGCCAAACAGTGCCCGCCGCGCCCGGATTATTCCAAGGGTTATGTCTGGCCGATTCATTTCGGCTTCGATATTTTCACGGCGCGCCCCGACGGCACAGACCTCAAGCGCCTGACCGACACCGATGGCTATGATGCCGAAGCGACCATCTCGAC